>JBGTGS010000234.1:0-43788 GCA_041746615.1 Opitutaceae bacterium
CCGCCGTGTGCAGGCGCTCACCGGCCTCCTGTCCGCCGGGCTGCGCAACGCCGGAGCCACCGTCAACGCCGAGCCCGTCTTCGACACCCTCACCGTCGGCAATGTCGCCGCCGATCGCGTCCACTCCGCCGCAGCGGCCAAACGGATCAACCTGCGCGTGATCGATGCTTACACGGTCGGGGTCTCCCTCGACGAGACCACCACCCTCGACGAGGTCCGCACGCTCCTGGCCTGCTTCAGCGAGTCCGCCGCGCTGCCCGATACCGCCGATGATGCCGGCTATGCCGAAGCCCTCGCCCGCTCCTCGTCCTTCCTGACGGCACCCGTCTTCAACCGTTACCACACCGAGCATGAGATGTTGCGTTACATCAAGCGGCTCGAGGCAAAGGATCTTTCACTCTGCCATTCGATGATCTCGCTGGGCTCGTGCACCATGAAGCTCAATGCCACCAGCGAGATGTTCCCCGTCTCCTGGCCGGAATTCGGTCGCATCCATCCCTTCGCCCCCACGGGCCAGACCCGCGGGTATGCCCGGCTCTGTCAGGATCTTGAGACCTGGTTGTCCGAAATCACCGGCTTCGCCGCCGTCTCCCTCCAGCCCAATGCCGGCTCGCAAGGCGAGTACGCCGGCCTGCTCGTCATCCGGGCCCACCACCGCGCGCGCGGCGAGGGCCACCGCAACGTCTGCCTCATCCCGACCAGCGCCCACGGGACCAATCCCGCCAGTGCCGCCATGTGCGGCTTCAAGGTGGTTCCCGTCGCCTGCGACACCAACGGCAACATCGACCTGGCCGACCTCACCGCCAAGGCATCCACCCACGCGGCCAACCTCGCCGCCCTCATGGTCACCTACCCGTCCACCCACGGCGTCTTCGAGACGGGCATCAAGGACATCTGCGCGATCATCCACCAGCATGGCGGCCAGGTGTACATGGACGGGGCCAACATGAACGCCCAGGTCGGCCTCACCTCCCCCGGACACATCGGCGCCGACGTCTGCCACCTCAACCTGCACAAGACCTTCTGCATCCCGCACGGCGGCGGTGGTCCCGGCATGGGCCCCATCGGCGTCGCCGCCCACCTCGCCCCCTACCTGCCCGGGCATCCGTTGGTCCAATCCCAAGGTGCAGATTCCAAATCCCGGATCGGCGCCATCTCCGCCGCGCCCTATGGTAGCGCCTCCATTTTGGTCATTTCATGGATGTACATCCGCATGATGGGACCGGATGGCCTCACGGAGGCGACCCGTATCGCCATCCTCAACGCGAATTACATGGCCAAGCGCCTGGAGACCTTCTTCCCCGTGCTCTACCGCGGTGGCTCCGGCCTCGTCGCCCACGAATGCATCGTGGACCTGCGCGGCTGGAAGCAGCACGGCCTCGAGGTCGAGGACGCCGCCAAGCGCCTCATGGACTACGGCTATCACGCCCCGACCATGTCGTTCCCCGTCCCAGGCACGTTCATGATCGAGCCGACCGAGAGCGAGACCAAGACCGAGCTGGATCGCTTCTGCGACGCGCTGATTTCCATCCACGGCGAGATGCAGGCCGTGGCCAACGGCGAGGCCGACAAGGCCTCGAACCCGCTCAAGCTTGCTCCCCACACCGCCAAGGTCGTGTGCGGCGACACCTGGGACCGGGCCTACTCGCGCGAGCTGGCCGCCTTCCCCAGCGCCTTCGTGCGCACCCACAAATTCTGGCCGGCTGTAGGCCGCGTGGACAACGTCCACGGCGACCGCAACCTCGTCTGCTCCTGCGTCGGCATGGAAGCCTACGCCGAGTCCAACGCGTGAGGCGATAGGAACCGGAGAAACCCTTGGCCACAAAAGGCTCATAAGACACATAAGGGAGGAGATCCGGAGGGCATGTTTTTGTGCCTTCTGAGCCTTATGTGGCCATGCTGTTCTGAATTTATTCAGGTTTCGTGTAATTCGAGTGTTTGGTGGTTAAAGAATGTTGGGAGTCTGGTTGATCGACGCCCGTGCTTCAGGCTGGAATTCTGCGGTCACGGTCCTTTGATCAAATCATGCGCCTGATCGGGATTTTCCTCATCCTCGCCGTGCTGGTGATTGTTCCGTTCATGATCTGGGGCGAGAACCTGGATCAGCGGTTTTCCACCGAGGGCACTGTGGAATGGCTGCGCAATTTTGGAGCCTGGGGCTGGCTCGCCGGCATCGGCCTGCTCATCTCAGATTTATTCCTGCCCATCCCCGCGACCATCATCATGGCCGCGCTCGGTTATGTTTACGGCCCCTGGATCGGCGGGGCGGTCTCGGCGCTAGGATCATTCCTTACCGGACAGGTGGCCTACGGACTCTGCCGCTCGCTGGGCCAAAAGGCCGCTCAGCGCATCGCCGGCGAGAAGGACCTCGTCCGTGGCCGCGAACTCTTCGCCCGCCACGGCGGCTGGCTCGTGGCCTGGTCGCGCTGGATGCCCGTCTTTCAGGAGGCCATCTCGTGCATGGCCGGACTCATCCGCATGCCCTACCCCGCCTTCACCCTCGCACTTGCCTGCGGCTGCCTGCCGCTCGGCTTCGCCTTCGCGGCCATCGGGCATGCCGGGGTGGATAACCCCCGCCTCGCCATCGGCCTGAGCATCGCCGTCCCACCGGTGCTGTGGCTCCTCTTCCGCCGCTGGCTCAAGCAGAAGGCAGAATGAGATTCGGAGGGGGACACAGAACACACCGAGCTCTGACACGGAGTTCACAAAGCCCAGAATGGTTTAGCCACATAAGGCTCAGAAAACACAATAAGCAGCCCCATGGCTCATCTCCCTTTTGTGCATTTTGAGCCTTATGTGGCCATTCAATTCCGGTAGTGAGGCGGCTGGGTCAGCTCACCATCAGCGATAATCAGCGCTGATTAGCGTTCCTCCTCCGAAGCTCTTATCAAAGCGGAATATCGTGGTACTGGAGTGCCCATTCACGCATGAAGCGCATCTGAACAGGAAGGATCCGATAGACGATCAAGGCTGGATTATCGATCGAGCCCAGGTATTTTCGGAGCAGCGGACTGGCGTCCCAGATTTCCTGCAGGATCTGACGGTCAGTGAGGGTCTCCGCCAGCCCGGTGATCCGGACCTGGTCATGGTGCTCGTCCAGGTAACACAGCTCCACCTTCGCGTTAGCCGCGATCTCGCCCGTCTTGTGATAGCCGCGGAGATTCGCAATGTAGACTATGAAGCCGTCGGTGCGGACGGGAGACACCGGCCGGACCCGCGGCTGGTCATCATCGATGGTCGCCAGCATGGGAAATTTCGCCCGCTGCATGACAGCCTGAGCCAGTGAGACGAGTTGGGCAGGATCAATCGGGGTCGAGACGGGTGCACTCATGTTCCCAATCAAAGCACCAATCCACAATTCAGCAAAGCCCATCGTGCGACCGATTCCAGTTGGCCACAAAAGGCTCATAAAGCACATAAACAAACCCTCCCTGCGCAGCTCTGTCCCTTTTTGGGATTTGTCCCGCGTACGCGGGGTTGGCGTTTGGCCCCGCACGTGCGGGGCCCGCAGGGGCACGGGCCTCACTCATGCAGCCGGTTGATGGCCTTGATGGCATAGTAGTAGGCGCGTTCTCGCGCCAGGTCGGGAGCGGACGTGCCCTCGATGCCCAGCTCGGTCACCCGCGCGACTGCGGAGTCGCCACCGTCCTCCGGATGCAGAGCAATCCACGCGAGTATCTTGATGAGATCATCGCGGGGGAAAGCCGCCTCCAGGGCATCAAAAACGACCCAAGGCGCATACGACTCGACGGGAGATTGGATCACATCAGGCACGGCGGCCACATAAAGGATGTTGCGCACCCGCTGCACGGGATCCGCCACCTGTGCCGGCCCCCAATTCGGAAGATTCGCCTCGATCTGATCAAGCACCCACGCCACTCGACCATCCAGGTACCTGTCGTCCGCCGCGATGGGTGCGACCACCCCTTCATCCGGAGGCACCCGGAAGCGGCGGATGGCTTGGATGTTGGCCGGAGTGATCTGCTGCCATGAGGATGCCACTGCCGTGGTTTCTGCGGGCACTTCGGGCTCGGAGGCAGGAGGCTCGGGCGTCGGGGGTGGCACCGGTTCCGCCGGCCCATCCACGGGCGGCGTGACAACCGGCTCGGGTTCGGGCTCCGCGGGCTCAGGCAAGGGCATTTCCGGAGGTGGCGGCTCTTCGGCCGGTGCTGCCGGAGTTTGCTCGGTGTCCGGCGAAAACCCAACCACTGCGATTCGTCCGCTGCTCTCCGCCAGCAGGCCCACCGCCAGCCACGCAGCCAGGGCCAACACCACCCATAGCTTATGACCAGAGACCCGACGCCCCTGCTGCACATCCCAGCGAAACATCTTCGCTCCAGCGAGACAGCCGGCTGCACCAATCAAGACCAGCGCGAACAATGCAAACCCCGCCTCGCCCAATCCACCCCCGGTCGTCGTGGCCTGAATCGCCTCCACTGCATAGCGGCCGGGAAAGAAGGCCGAAACATGCTGGGCCCACCCCGGGAGGGCCGTGAGCGGCACGGCCACGCCGCCGATGATCAACATGGGCAGAAAAATACACTGTCCAAGCGCCTGCACGGCCGGGACGTTGTCCGCCAGCGTTGCCATCACCAGCCCGAGCCCAAGAAAGGCAAAGGCCACAAAGGTGAAGGCCACCAGCAGTTCCGCCAAATGCGCGGGCCAGGGCATGCCGAGTCCTACGGCCAGCACCAGCTGCAACAGGCCGGCCGTGACCACCAGAACGTAGCGGGCCAGCACCGTGCTGGTCACGAAACCACCGATCGAAAGCGGCGAGAGCCGGTAACGCCGCCATACCCCGCGCTCGCGTTCGCTCACCAGCGTGGTCGGCAGGCCGAAGCACGCACCCCCGAGAACGCTGATGGTCAGCAGCGCGCCCAGATGGCGAATCAGCGGCACCTGATCATACCGGTAGAGCACCCAAAACGCCACGAGGAACACGACCGGAAACAGATACCCGTAGAAAAGCGCCATCCGGTTCCGGAAATGCAGCCGGAGGGTCAGCCTGAAGTGTTGCCACATTCCGCTCATGAGCCCGCCTCCGGTCCGGTCAGCCGCAAAAACAATTCCTCCAGCGTACCCCTGTGTACGTGAAGATCGACCAGCTCAATGCCGCGACCCGAGAGCAGGGCGGTGAGCGCAGCGATCGTGCGCGTGGCCTGGGCGGTCCGAAATTGTCCTCTTGCCCCATCGCAAACCAGATCCTGCACACCGGGCAGGGACGCCAGCTCGGCGGGGTCGAGCGGCCGGTTGGTTTCGAAATCCACGGTCTGCACGCTCTCCTGACCGGCGATGAGCTCGCGCGGCGAGCCCGAGGCGATGATCTGTCCGCGATCGATGATGGCCACGCGGTCGCACAGCTGCTCGGCCTCGTCGAGCTGGTGCGTGGTGATCAGCACGGTGTGGCCGTCACGTTTCATCTGCACGATCTCCTCGTGCAGTTCCTGGCGCGACTGCGGGTCGAGTCCGGCGGTGGGCTCATCTAGCAACACCAGCTCCGGCTGGTTCACAAAGGCCAGCGCCAGGGCCAGCCGCTGGCGCTGACCGCCCGAAAGTGAGTTGAAAGGGGCGTCGGCCTTGGCCGTGAGCGCAAAACGCTTGAGCAGCACGTCAGCGGTGGTCCGCTGGCGATAGAACGAACCAAAGAGAGTGAGCGCCTCGCGTGGCGTGATCAGGTCCTGCAGCGCGGTGGTCTGCAGGGCCGCGCCGATCTTCTCTCGCACACCCCGGGGATTCCGCCGGGCGTCGATGCCGCAGATCTCGATGCTGCCACCGTCCGGCTCGCGCAGTCCGATGAGGCATTCGACAAGGGTGGATTTGCCCGCGCCATTGGGACCGAGCAGGCCGAAAATGCCGCCCGCCTCGATATCAAGGCTGACGGAACGCAGCGCCTCGGTCTTGCCGTAGCGCTTGCGAAGATCACGGACAACAACTTGGGCTCCCATGGGTCACCCCCATGGAAGCAGGCCCAACCGCCCGAACACAAGCAGTGATCGCGCGCCGCCGGATTGAAGTGTAGGAGCGGCTTTACGCCGCGATGCACCGCCTCACGGCGGCGAGGGGCAAAGTAATTGGGACAAGGGGAAAAGGGCCGGAAATGGGCAAGACAGTCCGCGTCGGCGCAGCCTTCACCTCGCGCATGGGCAGAAAAGTGGGAGCACCCAACGTACTAGATAAAGAAACGAGAGAGAATATGTAGGAGCGGCTTTACGCCGCGATTCGCCGCCTCAGGGCGGCGAGGGAACTAGGTGCTAGGCAAAAGGGGGTCGGAAATCACGGGAACCCAGCCCCCGGCAACGTCGCCGGCTGGTCATTTTTCTGACAAGTCCTCGCTCTGCTTTTTTGCGTCGCGCTGCTTCTGTCTCTGCTCGATCACGTATTGCACAAAGCCCCGATCGCTCACGTCCTATTCGCGAAGCCCCCGTTTGAGCTTCAGCATCAGTTCAGGGCCGGCAAAAGGGATTGGTTCGCCTTGAAGGGTCTCGATTTCAATGCCACTGGCCGCTTCCTCGAAGTCCACCCCGCACGCCTCAGTCATGAGATCGACAAGAATGTTGTCGCTTACGCGAACGACAATCCATTGCGCGATATCTTCGTCGCCCAACTCGTCGATACTGCGGTTTGGCAGGATGCGGAGGGCCTCTTTGACCAATCGCTGGTTTGCAAGATCACGGGCGATGAGGAGATCGATGTCCTCGGTTGCTCGGTTCGAGCCAAGTCGATTGATGGCCAGACCACCAATGACGACGTAGCGCGCGCCCAGGCGGTTGAGTTCGCGCGCCAGGTTGACGAGATCGTCCTCGTCAGGCGGCCGGGTCAGGTCTGGCGATTCTTCTGCGTCCACTCGCGCAACTCCTCGTGGGTATGAAAGCGGTAAACTCCCGGGCGAAAGCCCTTGCCGCGAGAGAGCAACCGTGCGCGTCGCTGGAGACGCACGAATCGTTGCCAAGGCGTGAGCTTGGGCTCTTCCCCCAAGGTCAGAACAGTGCCTTCCACGCGCTTCATGAGCCGAACCTGGCAGGTTCGGCGGGAATGTCGAGACGGCAGGAGGCGCTCGGACGGCGTGGATTCTCTTTCAAAGCCGATCCAACCGAGGTGAAGTCAGATCGGCGACAAGATCATCGCCATCCTCCGGCTTCACTTTGAGGGCATGGTTGAAAGGTAAGTAATGACCCCCTGGATTGATCCTCCCCTTTGAGGGCATGGTTGAAAGGTAAGTAATGACCCCCTGGATTGATCCTCCCTGGATTGATCCCTGCGTGAGAATGAGAAATGCATCATTCAGCCCACGGGAGAGGAACCGACAATCCACGACCAATCCCACGTCATAGTTATCCCGAACAAATTTTGTAAGGGCTTTGGATGATGGCGTTGAATAGGTAACTGCGAATGTTTCGTCCATAACAGGGAATTGTCACAGTCAGCAGGCCAGGCGGTGCAACCGCTGCTGGTGCAGGAACTGCTCATAAGCCTTCACCATGCCGTGCACCTGGATCCGGATGGCTGCAAGGTCGTCGTCGAGCTGGCGGGCGAGCGCGGCGTGTTGTTCAGGGGCCAGAATGGCGGCCGCCTGACTCAGCACGTCGGCATTGGTGTCGATCCGGCGCTGGACATAGGCCGGGCCGGCCAGAGATCATCGAAAGCGTCATGACTTGACCCTTGATCTATTCATTGGGTTCACCGGATTCGAGGCTTCGTTTGTCGAATGTTGTGACAGGATGTCCATGGTTCGGCCATAGGTTCTCAGGTCCGAGGTTGGCGTGTCAGCTCAGCAAGCGCTTCCCGATAGCTGGAGCGATCCTCAGGCCGTATCATGAACTGACCGTCAACTCCTCGCTCCTTGAATAAATCGAAGCCTATCGCGACAAACAGATCACGCCCGTCGGGATATTGAAGCCAGAATCCGCCCTTGTTCGGAGTGGTACGACTCTGCCAGGTCGCTCTCGCAAGAATCGCAGTAAGCTCAGCCACCGGGACCTCCCGCTGGTCTCGCGGCTGATCAGGATCACCGTAGTAGAGCGATGCTGTAGGGTAGATCTCCAGAAGTGAGATAGGTGCCACGCGCATCGTGGTGCAGGCGGCAAAGGCGACGCAAAGGAATGCGCAGAGTAACGAGTATCGCAGGTACATAGGGATGGGGGATCTGATGGAAAAGCACCCGGACATCCTGCCATCCGCCTGCAATCTGGCAAGCCGGGGGTTGGTGGGGGTTGCCGCGAATTTGAGGTAGCTGGCGTGCTTGCGCGCCACGTTGCGGGGCTAGCCCGCAACCTACATTCGGCACACTGACCCACTAACCTTGGCGGGGGTGTAGAGCACTTAAAGTTGAGGGTAAATTCCAAATGGGACGCGGCGCTCTCGGAGAGAACGCCCTACCCTTCGAGCCTATCCTTCGCACCTACGCTAGCGAATCAGGCCGCGCCCGGCGCGGCCTTAGCAAATCGTCGGGGGAAGACATGCGACAGCCCCTTCGGCTACAAGGGCTCCCCCGGCCTACCGACTGCCTATACGACGGTCTGCTATTCGACGGTCTGCTTCTCGACCGCGACAACCGGCTTCACGGCAAAGCCGTTCCAGTAGGCGTCGAGGCGGGCCTGGTCGGGTTCGCCGTCGGCCGCCACAAAACGGTAGCGGGCCACGTAGGGCTTGCCGGGCTCGATGGCCCAGTCGCCGCCTAGCGAAGGTGTGAAACAGAAGAACGGCTCACCCTCCCCCACCCGCATCTGTTGCGGCGCACGGAAATTGTCGGGATGCCCCATCATGGCGATGCCGGCAGGGGCTCCGCCCACGGGACCGCCGATATGGATCCAGCGCATGGCGTGGGTGTGCGCACGCACCCGGTCGGTCTCGCCTTCAGATGTGAGGATTTTCGGCAGGGCCTGGCCAGTCCACTCTCCACTGCCGCGCAATCCCATGCCGCCATATCGGAATTCAGGCAGGACCAGTGGATCGTTCGTCGCGCACACCTGGGTGATCAAAATATCGAACACCCGCGCTCCGGCCACGTTGTAGACCGTGACTTCCCAGGTCTCATTCAGCACGACCACGGGCGAGAGTGCCGGGGGATCCACGAATTGGTGGCGGGCCACAAAGCCACCATGCACGGGACCATTCCAGGTCCAGTCAAGGCCAACGAACTCCACCGTGCCGGTGCCTTGGTGTGTGTTCCAGAAATCAGGGGAGCGGCCCTGGAATTTCGTGTGGGTCCATGACGCCCAGATGCCGTGATGGTGTTCGCGGCCGGGACGGAAATCCTCGGTCACCAAGCGACCTTCCGGAGTGTACACCGGGTGAAGGTAACCGGCACGTTTGTAATGGGGCGCGATGTCGGGCCGGGGCAACGCTTCCTTGTCCATCTGATAGTCGAAGACCGGCGCGCCGCCGACCGTCACATGCAGGCGCTCGGGAGTGCGCCGAACATCCACGCCCGCGACGAATGCCGGTGCCGGTGCCGCTCCGAGGGTGAAGCTCAGCGCCTGGCCCGCCTGCTGCACCGGCACGATGAAGGTCGCGGTGCCGTCGCCGGCCACCTGCAGCGGAAGCGCTTTGCCATCAGACGCACGCAGGGTACCATCCCGCGGAGCTCCTTCCGGAAGGGGGAAGCTCACCCGTTGAGCGGCGCGGTCGACGTCGGTGGACGCAACCGTCACGCGGTAGGTGGCCGCAAACAATGCAGTGGAGGTCAGGACGGCACCGGTGAGCGCAAGCCGAAGCAGTCGCAGGGAGTTGATCATGGGGTTCAACGAGCGTTCACCCAGTAAGCGACGCTGGCGGACAATGTCCACTGTCGGGGCGTTTACATGGATAGAAACCATGGCGGTCAAGATGACACGGAACGATTACGAGAAAGAGAACGATCGAGCAGCCCCCCGGCCGTCTAACTGATTTGACTCGGTGGGCCGGCTTGGGACGCTGAGAATCCTTTCATCCAAACTACCCACCCTCATCCATCATCGCCATGAGCAGTTCCCAAGGTTTCGGAACCAAAGCCCTCCACGCCGGCCAGCAGCCCGACCCGACCACCGGTTCGCGCGCCGTGCCGATCTATCAGACGACGAGCTATGTTTTCCGCGACACTGAGCACGCTGCGAATCTTTTTGCCCTGAAGGAGCTGGGCAACATTTACACGCGGATCATGAATCCGACCACGGATGTCTTCGAGCAGCGCATCGCCGCGCTCGAGGGTGGCAGCGGTGCGCTCGCCCATGCCTCCGGCCAGGCCGCCATCACCGACTCCATCCTCAACCTCGCCGGCTCGGGGGATCACCTCGTCTCCGTCGCCCAGCTTTACGGCGGCACTTACAACCTCTTCCACCACACCCTGCCCAAACTCGGCATCGAGGTCTCGTTCGTCGATGCCGCGGATCCCGACGCCTTCAAGCGCGCCCTCCGTCCCAACACCAAGGCCTTCTTCGGCGAGGGCCTCGGCAACCCCGCCCTCAACATCTTTCCCTTCGAGGAGGTCGCGAAGATCGGCAAGGAGGCCGGCGTTCCGCTCATCATCGACAACACCTGCCTCACGCCCTACCTCAACCGGCCCTTCGAGTGGGGCACCAACATTGTCGTCCACTCGACGACGAAGTATATCGGCGGCCACGGCACGTCCATCGGCGGCATCGTGGTCGACGGCGGCAACTTCGACTGGGGCAACGGCCGCTTCCCCGGCTTCACCCAGCCCGACGCCAGCTACCACGGGCTCGTTCACTGGGACGCCTTCAAGAGCTTCCCGCCCGCCGGTGGTGCCAACGTTGCCTACATCCTGAAGATGCGCCTGCAGCTGCTGCGCGACATCGGCGCGTGCATCTCGCCCTTCAACGCCTGGACCGGCCTCCAGGGTTTGGAGACGCTGCACCTGCGCATGGAGCGCACCTGCGCGAATGCTCTCGCGATCGCCGAGTTCCTCTCGTCGCACCCCAAGGTCACCTGGGTCAACTACCCCGGACTCAAGTCGAGTCCCAACCACGGCGTGGCGAAGAAGTACCTCAAGGGCGGCTTCGGCGGCCTGATCGGGTTCGGTGTGAAAGGCGGCTACGAGGCCGGACGCAAACTCATCGAAGGGCTCAAGCTCTTCTCCCACCTCGCCAACATCGGCGACGCCAAGTCCCTCGCCATCCATCCGGCCAGCACCACGCACAGCCAGCTCACCGCCGAGGAACAGCAGACCACCGGCGTGACCCCCGACTACGTGCGCCTCTCCGCCGGTATCGAGGACTTCGCCGACCTCCAGGCCGACCTGGAGCAGTCGCTGGCCAAGCTCTGAGCCGACAGGTTCCTCCCCGTAGGAGCGGCTTTATGCCGCGATGCGCCGCCTCACGGCGGCGAGTGGCAAGGGAATGGGGGCAAAGGGACCGGAGATCGCGGCGTGAAGCCACTCCTACAACTAAAGAGCGATTGGGACCCCCACCCTTCGACCGGTCGGGTTGACGGAACTGCCATCCATGGCAAGTTGTCCAAAGCCACACCGCCCATGCATCTATCCCCCTCTTCACGACTGCTGGTCCTGCTCGCCATCCTGGCCGCCGCACCCCTCCATGCCGCCCTGGAGTGGGAAACCACCCACATCCAGCAGGAGGCTCCCCTCGGAAAGGAATCGATGGATATGGTTTTCCCGTTCACCAACCGTGGGAATTCGCCGGTGACCATCACAACAGTCCACACCAGCTGCGGCTGTACCGCCCCCACGCTCGAGAAGAAGGACTATGCACCGGGTGAACGCGGGGAGCTCAAGATTGTCTACAGCACGGCCGGCCAGAGTGGCATTCAGGAACGGACCGTGACGGTCTACACCAGCGACAAGCCGGATCAGCCGGCGATGCTGACGCTGGAGGTGGTCGTTCCCGAGATTTTCAGGATCACCCCCCGCCTCGTTTCCTGGCGGGTCGATGAGCCGGCCGATGAGAAGCCCATGGTGATTGATATTCATGCCGGCCTGGTGAACCCCAGGATTTCAATCGTCGATGCGGGCAGTGACCGGTTCACCACCGAACTACGCAAGTCCGCCATGGGCACCGGCCACACTCTGGTGCTCAAACCAGTTGCCACTGCTACTGCGGTCCGTTCAACCCTGCGGTTGAAAATCGAGGCGGAGAACGTATCCGCCGAAGTGGTGACTGTTTACGCCATGGTCCGATAAGGCCAAGCGCATGAGCCCGACTACGGTTTTGCGCCAGACCACCGCGCTGCTCCTGCTCGCCCTGGTCCCTTCCCTGCTCGCCGCCTGGCTGCATCCCAAGCGTCCCGGACAATCCACCGGCTCCGAAGGCGTGCAGGCGATCGCGCTCGCCGATGCCCTAGCCATGAGCGACCGGCAGCCGGTGCTGTGGATCGATGCGCGGAACGCAGATGTCCATCATTCCGATCACATTCCCGGGTCGATCAATCTCAGTCTGCCGGCTTGGGAGCGACAGTTGATGAACTTCGTGGAGGCCTGGGATCCTGATCAGCCCATCATCGTTTACTGCGACAGCGCCCGTTGCGGCGCGGCCCTGTCGGTCGCCGAACGGCTGGTGCGGGAGTTCGAGGCCACAAATGTTTTTTACCTGACTGGAGGTTGGGAAGCATGGAAGCAAAGCCAGCCCTAGCCCACTTCATCCCGGTGGCACTCCGCTGGACCGTCGCAGGCGTGCTGGGTTACGCAGGCGTCATGAAGGTGCTCGATCCCGCCCAGTTTTCCATCGATCTCGACGGCTATCGCCTGCTGCCGCCAGTGGGCACCCACCTGCTTGCTTACTACATCCCATGGGTTGAGATCCTGTGCGCCGCGGGGCTGCTCCTGGGCCCGCTGCGGGCAGGAGCCTGGCTGATCGCCATCGGGCTCAGCTTCGGATTTGTTGTCTTTCTGGGCTCGGCCTGGGCGCGTGGGCTGGATGTCTCCTGCGGATGCTTTGGCGGAAGCGCTGCAGAACCGGTTGGGCCCCTCGCCGTCGGGCGGGCAATGGCTCTTTTGAGCGTGAGCGTACTCGGGCTGCGGTGGGAACGTCGAACCTGCCGGATTAAAAATCGGCTTGCACTCAAATGAAACGATTATCCAGTGGGTGGAAACTAGGCTTCGGGGTCTAAAACACGTTGGTTAAGACTGGGGTAAAGCCAGCAGGGCATGGAACGAGACCTGCTGACCGTGTGTCGGATGGGCCATCCATGGTAAAATTCGGCCTCGGCGAGCTCGCACATGTATAAAATTTGGTAAAATAATCATAAACTACCCACCCAGCCGGCTCCTAAAGCGTTAATAGAGGTGTCGTACCCGTTCACTTTCTCCCTACTTTATCCGCGCCGATCCGCAGCCACCTACACGCATTTGAAAACGAAGAGTCTTTCCGCCAACTCAGACCAATCCCCATACGGGGATGATGAATCCAGTCTGCGCGAGGCCCTGCGACGATGCCCGGCCTATGCTTACCAAGCCGCCTGCCACTTCCGCCGGACCGGTAATCCGGACTACGTTCCCGCAGTCCTGCACGGCATCATCGAACGTTTCGTGGACCCCGAATTGAGGCCCCGCCTGATGCAATCCGCGGACGAACTCCGCCTGCAGGAGGATCTCGGTCTCGATTCGCTCACCCTCATGGAAATCATCATGCTCGCGGAGGATGTCCTGCAAGTCTGCATCAACAGCCACGACCTCCGCGAGCTTCGGACTTTGGGTCAGATCAAGCAGTACATCAGGGGTGGACAGAATCCGCATCGGGAAGAATCGATCAATCCGGGTGCCTGGGCCGGAGCCACCTGATTCAGCTCAGACCACTGATCGGTACCGTTGTGCAGGAGCGGCTTTATGCCGCGATGTTCCCCTGCTCACGGCGGCGAGCGGATAAGGACAAGTGATCACGGCGTAAAGCCGCTCCTACAAAGTCGGAGCCCGCTGGGCCCGGCCGCCCTACATGAGCTTTTCCCTGAAGAAGGCGATGGTGCGCTGCCACGAGAGTTCCGCAGCCGCCTGATCATAACGGGGGGTGGTGTCGTTGTGGAAGCCATGGTTGGTCCCCGGATACATGTGCATCGTGTACTCGACTCCATTCGCCTTGAGCACCTCCTCGAACGCTGGCCAGCCGGCGTTCACGCGTGTGTCCAGCTCCGCATAATGAATGAGGTGAGGGGCCTTTATCCTGGCCGCTTCCTCAGCCGTGGGCTGTCCACCATAATAGGGGGCCGCCGCTCTCACGAGGTCGGGCAGGCGCGACGCCAGGATGCTGGTTAGGTAACCCCCAAAACAGAATCCAGTCACTCCCAGGGCACCGTTGCTTTCCTCATGTCCGTGCAGGAAACGCGTGGCCGCGACGAAATCCTCAGTGATCTTCGGCCGTTCCAGCCGGCCTTGCATCGTACGGCCGTCGTCGTCGTTACCCGGATACCCGCCGAGCGCCCAAAGCGCGTCGGGAGCGAAGGCGAGGAATCCAGCGAGCGCCGCGCGGCGGGCGACATCCTCAATGTAGGGATTCAGACCGCGGTTCTCGTGGATCACCAGAACGGCCGGCAGCCGACCGGTGGCGTTGGCGGGCCGGGCGAGCAAACCGCGCATCCGGCCGTGTCCGTCAGGTGAAGGATAGAAGGCATACTCCGACCGCACCCGGTCATCCTCTTTCGGCACCTGGGCCGCGAAGGCATAGTGCGGGTTGAGCATCTCCAGGAGGGCGGCCGCAGTCAGGCCACCCACGGCGAACTTGGCCGCCCGGTCCAGGAAGGTCCGGCGGTCGATGTGGCCGTGGACATAGTAGTCGTAGAGATAGAGCAGCTCCTGATCGAAATCCTGCGCGGTCTTGCGTTGCATGGGGTGCCTTGGGTTGGAGGGATTCAAGGGGGTATGATCCGACGAAACGCCGGATGCCCGTGAACGCAAATTTTATGTCGTCGCGTGATCCCGCAAATGGTCCAGCCTCTCCACCCTCCCTGCGTGAGCGGCAGCCTCGACCGCGACATGACAGGGGCAATTGGGGACATGGCGACGTCGGAGGCTCTGGCACCCGAGCGGGAGACCAGGGGACGGCAAGTGCGCGCCCCTGCAAGCCCACCTGCCCAGCACTATGACGGTTGCACTTCCGCCAGGAGCCCGCACCCTGTCCGCATGGGTGCACCGGCGCAGTTCCCCGACGAGAGCGGCAGCGATGGCGGGTTTCAACGGCAGGAGGATGCCTTCCGCCAATGGGTCAAACGCGATGGCTCCACGCCTTATCTACCGGAGTCCGGACGCTACCATCTCTATGTCTCGCTGGCCTGCCCCTGGGCACACCGCACTCTCATCGTCCGGCGGCTCAAGCGGCTGGAGACCTCCGTGGGCCTGACCGTGGTCGACCCGGTGCGCGATGAGCGCGGCTGGGCTTTTCGCGAAGGTCCGGGATTCTCCAAGGATCCGGTCAACGGCTTCGCCTTCCTCAGTGAGGCCTACCTCGCCAGCGACCCAAAGTTTCGCGGACGCTGGACGGTGCCGGTACTCTGGGACCGGCAGACCCGCCGCATCGTTAACAACTCGGAGGATGACATCTGCCGGATGTTCAACGATGAATTCGCCCTGCCGGGTGATGACACCCCCGACCTCTTCCCTTCTGCGCTTGCCCAGGCCCAGGAGGATTTAAGCCACCTGGTCTACGAACGCGTGAATAACGGCGTCTATCGCGCCGGTTTCGCCACCGGGCAGGAGGCCTATGAAAAGGCGGTGCGCGCACTGTTCGAGACCCTCGAGGCCTTGGAAGCCCGTCTGGCCAAGACCCGCTACCTGCTCGGCCCCGACCCTGTCGAAACCGACTGGCGGCTGTACTGCACGCTCGTACGCTTTGACGCCGTCTACCACGGCCACTTCAAGTGCAACCTCCGCCGCATCGTCGATTACCCCAACCTCTGGGGCTACCTGCGGGATCTCCACCAGCTCCCCGGCATCGCCGACACCGTGAACTTAAACCACATCAAGGCACACTACTACGTTACTCACACTGAGATCAATCCCACCGGGATCGTGCCGCTGGGACCGGTGCTGGATCTGACCGCGCCGCATGGCCGAGGTTGAAACGGGGTGCGGCTCGCTTCTTTCTCTTTCCTCTTCATCTTTCTCTTTCTCCCCCAAAACGTAGTCATAAGGATACCATCCATGCGCAGAGCACGGGAGTGATTAAGATTGTGGGAAGGAATCGGGAACGGGAATGATCATGCCCCCATGCTCTGGCAATTCCTACTGCTCATCCTTTCGCTCGGAATCCTCTTTGCCGGGGCCGAGAGCCTCGTGCGCGGCAGTTCATCGCTCGCCCTGCGATTCGGCATCACCCCGTTGGTGGTGGGACTAACGGTGGTCGCCTTCGGCACCAGCGCGCCCGAACTCGTGGTCGGAGTCAGCGCCGCTCTGGCCGGCCAGGGCGATCTCGCGGTGGGCAATGTCATTGGATCAAACAGTTTCAATATCGGGGTCATCCTCGGCATCACCGCGCTGATCTGCCCGATCAAGGTTGCCCTGCCCGTGCTCAAGCTCGATGCCCCCATCATGATTGCAACTGCGGGCGTCGTGGCCGTCCTCGCTCTCGGGGGAGACATCGGACGACCCATCGGTGCCGGGCTTGTGGTGGTGCTGGTGGGTTACACCGTCTTCAACATCGTGATGGCGCGCCGGGAGAATACGCCGGAACTCACGGAGGAATTCACCGCCGGCATACCCCCACCCTCCCCCTCGCCTTGGCGGGACGGGCTGCTGGCCCTCGCCGGTCTCGGACTGCTGGTAATCGGATCGCGGCTGCTGGTGGATTCCTCCGTGGAAATCGCACGGGTGTTCGGCCTGAGCGAGGCGGTCATTGGTCTGACCATCGTGTCCGCCGGCACCAGCATGCCCGAACTGGCCACCTCGTTGGTCGCGGCCATTCGCCGCCAGCCCGACATCGCCATCGGCAATGTGATCGGGTCGAACATCTTCAACTCGCTGGGCATCCTCGGCGGCGCGTCGCTGGCCGGTCCGCTCACAGCTCCGGGCATCCTCCCGCTCGACGTGTGGACGATGGTCATCCTCTCCGTCTGCCTGTTGCCGCTGATGTGGAGTGCGCGATCAATCCAACGCTGGGAAGGCACCCTGCTCCTCGCGGGGTACGCCACCTATCTCTGGCTGCGCTGGCCGGCGGCCTGAGCGATGCGCAACGCCCCGGGCAAAAATCACGTATCATTAAATTGACTACTTTGATATCCGGAGCGGCCGCCACCGGGACGGTTGGTCAGGGCTGCAGCTGCTCGATGGTACAACCGCGTTCGCGCAGCTGAACCAGCAGGCCATCGGGACCGGCCATGTGACCCACCCCCACCAGCACAAATTCAGTTCCGGTGGCACCCAGCATCTCCTCGATCCTGGGCAGCCATTCCCGGTTCCGCCTGACGATGAGTTCGTCGTAGATGGCCGGGTAGTCCCTGCGCATCTCCACCAGCATGGTCTCCTCGATCGCATCCACTTCCCCCTGTCGCCATGCGGACAGGATCCGCTCGAGCATTTCGGGCAGTTGCTTCAGATCATCAATCGTCCGAAGCACCAGGTCGCTTTCAGCCCCTTCACCGAGGGCGGTGATATAGTCGAGATGCCGCTCGAAGGTCTCAAGGCCCGCCACCGGCTTGGCCGCGGCCAGGGCCCGGTTGTAATAATGCTGGTCCACCCCGGTTTCAGTAATCCCGGCCTTTTGGAACTCCAGGAAACTGAGCATCACGGTGAACAACCAGGGCTTGTACCGGTTGATCGCAGCCAGGGGCACCCCGTTGGCCGCGCAGTAGGTCTGCACAGTCCGCCAAGCCTCCGGCGACAGTACCTGCTCGAGGGTGCCGCCCTCCCTGTAGGTTCCACGTTGGAGTATGATTTGCTGCATCTCCGGTGATTGGAGGCGGGCAAGGTCGGTTTCGAACACCAAGGTATCGCTGGCCTCAAATGCCCGGTCGAATTCGGCCGGCAGTGGGAAGTCGGCTGGCCGGAGCACATGACAAGTCCCACCCAGATAAATCGTGGCATCGCCACGGGTCACTTTCCAAACCGAGCTCTGAGCCACCAGGGCAACCGAACTGAGGAGGAAGCCCAACAACAGCGAGGGGAGGCGTGTAATCATGCCCCATCTGTGTCGGGACAGGCCCGCAATTCAACGGCAAATCCAACCCTTGGAGCATGCGCATGACGACGCGGCCCGTCATTCGCCTGATAAACGGCAGGCTCGGTGAACGCCCTCAGTGCGGAAGCCTGGAACACATCCAAAGATCGTGCTCGCACGTAATCTTCAGAAACCCAGCTTAACCCGCTCCCCACCATGCTTCTGCTCCGTCTATTCCTCCTCACCTGCCTTTGCCACCACGCCGCTGCCCAAGGCAGCCGCACCTTCAGGCCCGGCCTGCTCGCTTCGGTCTCGATCGGCTACAGCCAGTCGTCAGTCGGGGATCTCTCCCGGCGGGACACCCCTCTCGGAGAGACCGGAGTCAGGCGCTTCGATTTCAGCACAACCGGACAAACCCAGCTGGGAGCGGGTACGCAATTCCTCCACGGCCTGGCCTACAGCCGCACGATGCTGGATGCCGGCCCCTCACCGCTTCCCGAGGACCTCAACGAACTGACCCTGTCACTGGGGCTCAGAAGGGAGTTGTCACCGACCTGGACCCTGTCCCTCTTTCTTCGTCCCGGCTTGTACGGTGATTTTGAAACGCTCAACGGACGCAGCTTCAACATGCCGGTTCTGCTCCTCGCGTCCCACCGGACCACAGACCACCTCACCTGGTTCCTCGGCTTGAATGCGAACACCTTCTCCGACAACCCCGTACTCCCCGCCGTCGGACTGCGCTGGCAGTTTAGCGAAGGCTGGCTCCTGGATGTTGGCTATCCACGCACCAGCATGATGCTCGAGCTTCACGAAGGCACGCGCGTCGGGCTCGCCCTCAGCGCCCAGGGAGGCAATTACCGCATCACCCGTTCCCTCGGCGTCCCCGAGGCCGGCATCGACCGCCTCGCCAACACTATCCTTGATTACTCCGAGTTTCGCGTTGGTGCACGCTGGGAACAAACCTTCAATGCGGGCCTGACCTTCGAGGTCGAGGCCGGTGCCATGATTGATCGTGAGTTCGATTACTTCGACCGGAACTACCGAATCGACGGCGGCTCGGGCATTTACGGAAGCCTCGTTCTTCGCGGCCGGTTCTGAGCAACACCACTGGGCACGTTTCAAACAGGTGGGAGTGAACTTGCACGGCCCCCACTCGCATGGCAGCCTGCCCTCACCCCTCTTCCTTATCCCATGAATCGTCGCAATTTCCTCTCCGCCAGCGGGGCACTCGGCGTCCTCGCCGCCCTCCCCCGGGCCCTCGCGCAATGGCAGCCCAGCCAGCGCTACCCCGATCCTCTGGTCCGCATCATCGACCCAAGCTTTGCCCGCTACCACATCGGCATCGCCAAGGTGGAAAAAATCGCCTCCGGCCAGCGCTGGTGCGAGGGGCCGGTCTGGTTTGGCGACGGACGCTACCTGCTGTGGAGCGACATCCCCAACAACCGCATCATGCGCTGGGATGAGGAGACCGGGGCAGTCGGCATCTTCCGTTCGCCCTCCCACAACGCCAACGGCAACACCCGCGACCGCCAGGGCCGTCTGCTCACCTGCGAGCACGACACGCGAAGGGTCACACGCACCGAATACGACGGTACCATCACCGTCATCGCCGATCAATTTGACGGCAAACCGCTCAACTCACCCAACGACATTGTCTGCAAGTCTGACGGCTCCATCTGGTTCACCGACCCACCCTTCGGCATTCTCGGCTACTATGAAGGCCATGCGGCCCCGGCCGCGTTGCCCACCAATGTCTACCGCTGGGATCCGCAAACCCATGAACTCGCCGTTGTCGCCGGAGACCTGAACCGCCCCAACGGCCTCGCTTTTTCACCCGACGAATCCGTGCTCTACATTGTCGAAGTCGGATCGACCCCCCGCGTGATCCAAGCCTACGATGTCACAACCAACAGTACCCGGCTCGGCAGGAAGCGGGTCGTGGTGACGGCCAGCGACGGCGGCACACCCGACGGGCTTCGCGTGGATATCGACGGCAACCTCTGGGCTGGCTGGGGCATGGGTGCCGAGGGTCTGGACGGCGTCTCGATATTTAACCCGGACGGCCGGCTCATCGGCCGCATCGACCTCCCTGAACGCTGCGCCAACCTCTGCTTTGGCGGTCGCCACCGCAACCGCCTCTTCATGTGCGGCAGCACCTCCGTCTATTCCCTGTACGTGAACACCCAGGGCGTTTTGGGAGGCTGAACGGTTTAGGCATCAATGTGGGGTAGGCAGCCCAACCCGGCTCCCTTGTCAGAACACTCCAACCGCAAAAACCAACAGATGACTAAACTCCGTGTGGAAAGCTTCACCCTTTCAATTGATGGCTTCGGTGCCGGCCCGGACCAGAGCCTGGAAAACCCGCTTGGGCTTGGCGGAACTGCCCTTCATGGATGGGCGTTCGCTACGCGCACGTTTCAGACGAAACTGTTCGGCACCCAAGGCGGTGAGACCGGGATCGATGACGACTTTGCTGCACGGGGCTTCCACAATGTAGGTGCCTGGATTCTGGGCAGGAATATGTTCGGGCCCGTGCGCGGTCCCTGGCTTGATGAAAGCTGGAAAGGCTGGTGGGGTGATAACCCTGTCTATCATACGCAAGTTTTTGTGCTCACCCATCATCCTCGGGCTCCACTCGTAATGGAGGGCGGCACGACCTTTCATTTCGTTACTGACGGGATTCGCGTCGCGCTTGAACGAGCTCGCGAAGCCGCCAACGGAAAGGATGTCCGCATCGGAGGCGGAGCGGCGACGATCAGGCAATATCTTCGGGAGCGACTGATTGATGAACTCCATGTCGCCATCGCACCGGTCTTGCTTGGCGCGGGCGAGCAGTTATTCGATGGCATCAACCTGCCAGATTTGGGATACACCTGCACCCAGCATGTCGCATCGCCGCGAGCCACCCATATCGTGCTAACCCGCACATGAAACCCAGCGTCGCGTAACCAGTCGCTCTTCCTTCTGCGCTTTTCAGGCTCAACCCTTACGCTTAGCGTGGGCAGCAGCGGCGGTGGAGTCATGGATCACGCCGTGGCGGATGGCATAGTCGATCACTTCCTCAACAGAATGCAGGCCGAGCTTGCGCATGATGCGCTTACGATGGTCGGCCGCCGTCGCCACCGCGCAACCAATCATCTCCGCGATATCGTCGTTGCCCAGCCGCTGGCCAAGGAGAGCCAGGATGCGGAGTTCCCGCTCGCTGAGGAGCTTCGCCGGTGAGAGCGGATCGCGTCCGGCCTCGGAGATGACCGCCATCGCCCCGCGTGACAGCATCACCGATCCGCCGAGGGTCTGGCGAATGACATTGAGCAGCTCCGACTCACCATCGTTTTTGTGGACCAGGCTGATGCCCGCAGCTTGCAGCTGCTTGAAGGGGAAGGCTCCCTTGAGTGAACTCAGCGCCACCAAGGCGCAGGCCCTGCCCGTCTGGCCACGCTGCACGGCCCAGTCCAACGTGGTGCCGTCGCCCAGTTCGATGTCGAGGAGCACCAGCTGCACCCCATTAACCTCGGCCTCCCGGGCCTGCAGCTCCGCCATGGAACCGATGGCGATCACCTCCTCCGCCCCAAAGTGTCGCCGCAGAAGGGCCGCGAAGTAATCGCGCACCAACACCTGGTCTTCAATGACAGCCACTCGCATGGCTCTCCGGTCTAACGCGAATCCCTCACGAGGCCATGAAATTTTGGGTGGTGGGTCAGTTTGGATTCTTTGACGTAGGTGGCGGGCTTGCACGCCACGTTGCGAGACCAGCCCGCCTAGGCGGGTAAACTCGCAACCTACATTTTCGGCATACTAACCCACTCCGGCTTCAGTCCTTCGCGGTTTCCAGGCCGAAGTAGCGCTCGGCGTTGCCGTAGCAGATGTCCTCGATCAGGCGGCCGAGTTCGGTCCGGTCGGCCGGAATGAGTCCCGCCTCGACATCGGCGCCGATCATTGCACAGAGCAGGCGACGGAAATACTCGTGGCGCACATAACTGAGGAAGCTGCGCGAGTCGGTGAGCATGCCCACAAAACGCGAGAGCTGGCCGAGCTGGGAGAGGGCGTTGATCTGCCACTCCATGGCTTCCTTCTGATCGAGGAACCACCAGCCCGATCCGAACTGCAGCTTGCCGGGAATGCCGCCGCCCTGGAAGTTGCCGATCATGGTCGCGAAGACGTAGTTGTCGGCCGGATTCAGGTTGTAGAGCACGGCCTTGGGCAGCCGCTTCTCCGACTCGAGGGTGTCGAGATAACGTGAGAGCCCCCGCGCCTGGGGAAAGTCGCCGATCGAATCAATGCCGGCGTCCGCGCCCAGTTCGCGCAGCAGGCGGCGGTTGTTGTTCCGCAATGCACCCAGGTGAAGCTGCTTGGTCCACCCGGCCGCGGCATCGAGCCGACCGAGATGAAGCATCATGAACCAGGTGAACTTGTCCGTCTGCTCCCGGGTCGCCGGATTGCCCGCGCGCGCAAGGTCGAAGATCGCGGCGGCCTCCTCCACGGTGCACTCCACATCGGGGATGCTCTCCAGACCGTGGTCAGACAGGCGCCCGCCAAGGGAATGAAAATACGCGTGACGCTCGTCGATGGCCGCGAGGAGGGATGAAAGATCCCGGATGCGGGTGTCCGTCCGGGCCTCCATCTGGTCGCACCAGATGTTAAAAGCAGCAGGGTTGTTGACGACCATGGCCTTGTCGGGACGGAAGGTCGGATATACGCGCGTCTTCAAGCCGCTCTTGGCAATGGCCTGGTGGTGCCGAAGCGGGTCCACCGGATCATCAGTCGTGCAGATAACCCGGACGTCGAACTTCTTCAGAATGCCATGCACGGACATATCCGGCTCAGCCAACCGGGAATTGGCCTGCTCCCAGATCTTCGGGGCGTTGGCCTCGTTGATGGGGAGATCGATGCCAAAATAGCGGCGCAACTCAAGATGCGACCAGTGGTGCAACGGGTTGCGAACGAGGTGGGGGACGGTCCGCGCATAGGCGAGGAACTTGTCGTAATCGGAAGTATCCGGGCCGGTGATGAGGTTCTCCGATACACCGTTGCTGCGCATGGCGCGCCACTTGTAGTGGTCGCCCGCCAGCCAGATGGAAGTCAGGTTGGGAAAGCGGTGGTTATTGGCGATTTCGTCGGTCGGCAGGTGGCAATGGTAGTCGTAGATCGGCTGGAGCTTTGCGTGCTCATGGTAGAGCAGGCGGGCCCACTCCGTGGTGAGCAGGAAATCCTCGTGCAGGAAAGGGGCGGCCGTGGGCGAAGGCATGGCGGGGAAAGGGGTGGAGAGGGTTAAGTTTTTAGGATAAGCGCGAAAAGGGTCAACCCCCTGCCGGATCGAGACAAAGGACGGGCTCAGAGAGTCGCGTGCGCCCACTCGTACCACACGAAATCCATCGCCTGATGGTGGGCGGAAATCATTGTGAAACCAACAACACCGGCCAAGCACAGGCCTAGCAAGGCCGGCCGGTGTGAATGTTAACCCGGCAGACGGCCTGCATTACCGGCGGGGAGTGGGATGAGCGGCCAGGGATTGGCCAAGCACAGACATCCCCGAACGGGGAAATCTATCGCTGGAACAGCCCCTCCTTACCGGCGGGGGCCGCCCTGAGCGAGCTTGCGGGCGCGGAGGCGGAGTCCATTGAGGCGGATGAAGCCGGTGGCGTCGTTCTGGTTGTACCAGCTTTTAACGCCTTCCATGGACGCGATCTTGTCGTCGTAGAGTGAATACTTAGATTTTCGGCCGCACGTGATGATGTTGCCCTTGTAGAGCTTGAGCCGCACGGTGCCGGTGACGTGGCGCTGGCTCTCGTCCACCAGCGCCTGCAGGGCCTCGCGCTCGGGCGCGAACCAGAAGCCGTTGTAAACCAGCTGGGCATACTTCGGGATGAGCCCGTCGCGGAGGTTGAGCACTTCACGGTCCATGGTGAGCGACTCCACCTGACGATGGGCGTGCATGAGGATGGCACCGCCGGGCGTCTCGTAAACGCCGCGCGACTTCATGCCGACGAAGCGGTTCTCGACGAGGTCGACGCGGCCGATGCCGTGCTTACCGCCGAGCTTGTTGAGGGTCTTGAGGACGCCGCCCGGAGTGAGCTTTTTTCCGTTCACGGCGGTGCAGTCACCCTTCACGAAATCGAGCTCGATGTACTCGGCGCGGTCCGGCGCCTCCTCGGGCGAGACGGACAACTTGAACATGCCGCGGTTGGCCTTGGTGGTCGGGTCGAACCAGGGATCCTCCAGAATGCCCGCCTCGTAGGAGATGTGCAGGAGATTGCGGTCCATCGAGTACGGCTTCTTGAGCGAGGCCTCGACGGGGATGTTGTGTTTGCGGCAGTAGGCGATCATCTCGGCGCGGCCCGGGAAGAGATCCCGGTAGGCGTCGATCTTCCACGGGGCGATGATCTGCAGGTGCGGGGCCAACGCCATGTAGGTGAGCTCGAAACGGCACTGGTCGTTGCCCTTGCCGGTGGCACCATGCGCGACGGTGTCGGCCTTCTCCTGACGGGCGATGTCCACCTGCGCCTTGGCGATGAGTGGGCGGGCGATGGAGGTGCCCAGATAGTACTGGCCTTCGTAGATCGCGTTGGCGCGGATCATCGGGTAGATGTAGTCGCGTGCGAATTCCTCGACCAGGTCGAGGGTATAGTGCTTGGAAGCACCGGTCTTGCGGGCCTTCTGGGACAGCCCCTTCAGCTCCTCCTCCTGGCCGATGTCGGCGGCGAAGGTGATGATGTCGGCATCATAGGTTTCCTTGAGCCATTTGACGATGACGGAGGTGTCGAGACCCCCGGAGTAAGCGAGAACGATTTTCATGGGAGATAGGGAGAGGGTGGAATGGTGAGCGAATTGAGTCCCCGCTCAGGCGCGGGGTTGTTGGGCGAGAACAGCCATGATGGCCTTCTGCACATGAAGGCGGTTCTCGGCCTGGTCGAAGATGATGGAGCGCGGGTTGTCGAGGACCTCCTGCATAACCTCCTCGCCGGCGTGGGCCGGCAGGCAATGCATGAAATAGGCATCGGGCTTGGCGGCGGCGAACAACCCGGCGGTGACGGCATAGGGCGACATCTGGCGGATGCGCTCCTTGGTCTCCTCCTCCTTGCCCATGCTCACCCAGACGTCGGTGTACACGATGTCGGCGTCCTTCACCGCCTCGATCGGGTCGTGGGTGAAGTGATGGCTCCCGGTGAGACCCTCCTTTTTCAGCAAGGCATCAATCTCGGGACCGGGCGCAAAGCCGGCAGGGCCGGCCAGGGAAACCTTCATGCCAAAGAGATTGGCGCCAAGGATCCAGGAATTGGCCATGTTGCAGGCGGTGTCGCCGAGGAAGGCGATCTTGCGCCCCTTGAGCGAGGCGAGCAGGTCGCCATTCGGTCCGGCCCAGCGTTCCGCCGCCGTGAAGGCGTCGGTGTAGATCTGGCAGGGATGCAGATAATCCGTGAGGGCGTTGATGACGGGAATGCTCCCGGCCGCGGCCAGCCGCTCGACGTCGCTGTGATCGAAGGTGCGCACGATCAGCCCGTGCACGAAGCGCGAGAGCACTTTCGCAGTGTCCTCGATGGTCTCGCCACGGCCCAACTGGATGTCGTTGCGGTTCAGGAACAGCGGATTGCCACCGAGCTCATGGATGCCCACCTCGAAGGATACGCGCGTGCGGGTGCTCGACTTGGAGAAAATCATCGCCCAGGTCTGCTGCGCGAGCACCGGAGGAGTATGCCGCCCGCGCTTGCGCTTGAGATCGCGGGCCAAAGCGAACACCTCGGCCGCCTCATGCAGCTTGAAGTCGGTCTCTTTGAGGAAGTGTTTCATGGAGGAAAACGGTTACCTCTAAGGTATGTGCCCCCGGTGGACCAGACGAAAATGCCCGGCCGCACCGGGCGTACCCGATCAGGCCGCCCGGGCCTTGAGCACGTCGCGGATGATGGCAACCGCCTGCCCCAGCTCTTCCGGTGTGGCGGTCAATGGTGGCAGCAGACGCACAACGCTGCCACCAGCCATGGCGGTCAACAGGCCGGCCTCACGGAAGGCGGTCACCCAATGCGCCGGATCACTGGCAAACTGCAACCCGACCATGTAGCCCGCTCCGCGAATGCCCGTCAACAGATCGGGAAAATCCCGGGAGAGCTGCGCGAGAGCCGCGTGCCAGGGGCCGCTATTAAATGTGACCTTCTCCAGCAGGTGCTCCCGCTCAATCACATCGAGCACCGCCAGGGCCGCGGCACAAGCCAACGGAGTGCCGCCAAAAGTTGTGCCGTGCATGCCGGGCTGGAACAGGTCGGCCGCAGGTGTAGCCGCCCAAATGGCGCCGATCGGAAACCCTCCGCCGAGCCCCTTGGCCATGCCGATGGCATCCGGGCGCACCCCGGAGGCTTCGTAGGCGAAGAACCGGCCGGTTCGGCCTATTCCGCACTGCACCTCATCAATCATGAGCAGCAGGTTGTGACTTGTGCACAGCTTTCTCAGGCCAAGCAGAAACTCTGCGGTGGCCGCGTTGACCCCTCCTTCGCCCTGGATGGTCTCGACAAAGATCGCGCAGGTCTGGTCGTCGATGAGGTCGGCGAAACTCTGCAGGTTGTTGAGCTCGCCGAAACTGAAGCCGGGCACGAGCGGCCGGAAGCCCTTCTGGATTTTTTCCTGCGGGGTTGCACTCATGCCGCCAAAGGTGCGGCCGTGGAAGGCGTGCTTCGCGCAGATGATCTTGTAACACCGGCCCTCCTCGCCCCCGGCCTTCTTCATGCCGTGCAGACGCGCAAGCTTGATCAGCGCCTCGTTGGCCTCGGCACCACTGTTGCAGAAAAACACCCGGCCGGGACCGGCCCGCCCGACCAACCGGCGGGCCAGCTCGCCCTGATTGGGATTGCGGAAAAGGTTGCTGGTATGGATGAGCTCGCCCGCCTGCCGCTGCACGGCCGCGACCCAGTGCGGATGACAATGGCCGAGCGCATTCACCGCAACGCCCGAGGTGAAATCCAGGAACTGACGATCCTGATCATCCCAGACCAACGCACCGCGCCCGCGCACCAGCGTAAGGGTGGCGGCACCGTAGTTCTTCAGCACATGCGAGTCATAGAGCTCGGCGGTGCTGGTGCGGACAATAGAGGGAGGGATCATGACAACAGGCGGGCTGACGAAGGGAGACTGCGAATTTGTCGAAACCGGATTCAGACGATTCTTCCGCAATCCGCACTCTTAATTCAGCATTATAAGTCTCAACCGTGCGCGATCTCCGTGCCGATGCCCTTGTCGGTGAAAATCTCCAGCAGCAGGCTGTGCGGCAGGCGGCCGTCAATGAAGTGGACGCGCTGCACACCTTCCTGCAGGGCACGAATGGCGCTCATGACCTTCGGCCGCATGCCCTTGTCGATCACGCCCTTCTTCTTGAGCTCCTCGACCTGTGAGATCTTCAACGTGGAGATGAGCGATTCGGGATCGGCCGGGTTAGCCAGCAGGCCGGGCACGTCACTCATGTACACCAGCCGGCGCGCCCGCAGTGCACTGGCCACGCGGCCCGCCACCAAGTCCGCGTTTACGTTGTAAGGCTTGCCGTCATAGCCCTCCGCCACCGGCGAAATCACGGGCACAAAGCCCTCGGCAATCTCCTTCTTGATCAGTTTGACCTTCACCTCGGTGACCTCCCCGACGTAGCCGAGGTCGACCGGATTGCCATTATCGTCCACGGTGAGCTTCTGGCAAACCAGCACACTGTCCCCGGCCAAACCCTTCGGGCGACCCTTGGCAATGGTGATCGCCTCGCAGACCTCCCGGTTCACGATCTCATCCAGGGTCTTCTTGACGATCGCGACGGTGGCCTCGTCCGTCACCCGCATCCCATTCACGAAGGATGATTTCAGGCCGGACCCCTCCATCGCCCGGGTGATGGCCTTGCCGCCGCCGTGAACCACCACGACGTTGATGCCGACAGCGGCGAGAAAGGCGATGTCGTAGGCAACCCGCATGCGGATGACTGGATCGGGATCATCCATGAAGCTCCCGCCGTATTTCACGACAAAGGTGGAGCCGCGGAAATCCTGAATGTACGGAAGGGCCTCCAACAGGACCTTCGCCTTGGCGGTGATCTCAGCGACGTTCATCACAACCCGCTTTCAGCGCCAAAGGCATGAAATTCCGGACCGGAGACGGATATAGGCATGAATCTGGAAGAGGAGAAACCGCAGGGAGTGTTGGTGCCAGGAAGAGTCACGGAGTGTTTGATGGGAATTGGATAAAGCACAGCCACCGCACTTTTCCATAAAATTTTGTCCCGCGAAGGTTAAATCGCCATCAACGGGGGTTCCGGCCTCAGAATCGACTTCACTCCACGGCCAAGTCAGCCCACTTGTCCCATCGTGGCCAGCACCTCCCTCACCTTCTCCCACCGCGACGACCACCGCGCCTGGCTTGCCGTCCAGGCTCCCCTCCCCCGGGGCTTCCGCGTCGGCACGGCGCGCTTCGAGTTCACTCCCCGCGAGGCCCCCAAGCCCGCCAAGATGAACCTGACGCTCATCGCCCTCGACCAGCCGACGCCCGACTTTGCCGCCGTGTTCACCCGGAATGCCCTGCCCGGAGCACCCGTCATCGTAGGCCGGCGACGACTGAACTCACCCAGCTTGGGGGCGATCATCATCAACAACAAGATATCCAACGTCTGCGCGCCCGGTGGCGTGGAGACGGCCGAGCAAATCTGCGCGGGCACTGCCAAACTGCTCGGTCTCGAACCCACTCAGGTTCTGCCCAGCTCCACCGGAGTCATCGGCTGGAGCCTTCCCGCTGATGCCATGCTGGCCGCCCTGCCCCGGGCATCCGCCGCGCTTGCCGCGGATTCCATTCTTCCCGCCGCAGAGGGCATCGTCACCACTGACCTCTATCCGAAAATCCGCTCCGTCTCCATCGGCGGCGGTCGCATCGTCGGCATCGCCAAAGGCGCAGGCATGATCGAACCCAACCTCGCCACGATGCTGGTGTACATCCTCACCGACCTCGCCGTGCCGCGCGACACCCTGCGCCTCATGCTCACCCGTGCCGTCAACCTCACCTTCAACCGGATCAGCATCGACAGCGACACCAGCACCTCGGACACGGTTGCCCTGGTGTCATCGGGTGCCGTGACCTGCCCGGATGAAGCCGCCTTCGAGGAGGCACTTCAACAGGTGTGCGCCGATCTGGCCGAGGACGTCGTGCGCAATGGCGAAGGGGTGCGGCATGTCATCCGCGTCGCCGTATCCGGCGCTCCGGATACGACCTTTGCCGTCGCGCTCGGCAAGGCAATCGTGAATGCTCCGCTCTTTAAGTGCGCGGTAGCTGGCAACGATCCCAATGTCGGCCGTCTGGTTCAAGCGATCGGCAAGCAGGTCGGAGCCCATGCACCCGGCCTCGATCTCTCACGCCTGCACCTCACCCTCGGCGGCATTGAAATTTTCTCCGGCGGGGTATTCCGGCTCGATCCGGAAAAGGAATCCGCCCTCACGGCCCATCTGAAGGACGCGGAGCTCTATGCCAGCGCTCCGACGGTTGACGGCGTGTACGCCCCGACAGTGGATTTTCCCCGCCATGAACGGTGCGTGGAAATCGCCATCAACCTCGACGCCGGCCCGGGAGCCGCCACCGTCCTCGGCGGCGACCTCACCCACGAGTACGTGAGTGAAAACGCGGACTACCGTAGCTGAACCGCCGCCGGAGGCGGCGGTAAATCCCAAACTCCAAAGGGCCAAATCCCAAAAAAAGCTTCAAATCCAAATGTTCCGAACCGGACATTGGAATTTTGAGCCTTGGATATTCTTTGGGATTTGGACGTTTGGGATTTGGGATTTGCCGACCCAGAGGGTCGGCTACAGCAGTCCCGCTGTCTCCGGGAAGCCGTACCAAAGATTCATGATTTGCACGGCTTGGCCGCTGGCACCCTTGAGGAGATTGTCCTCAGCGGACGTGATCACGAAGTTGCCGGTGCGGGGATCATGGACGGCCGAGATATCGATCCGGTTGGTACCGGTGACATGCGCGGTATCGGGAGTCTCACCCGAAGCGAGAATCTGCACAAAGGGTGACGATCCATAAGCGGCACGCCACGAGGTGTAGAGCACTTCGATCGACGGATTGGCCGCGGGCACGGTGATGGTCGTGGCGATCCCGCGGCGCATGGGCGCGAGGTGCGGATTGAACTGGATGATGGTCGGGGCGCCGGTGAGGAGGCCCAGTTGCTCCTCGATCTCGGCGAGGTGCCGATGCTTGACCAGCCCGTAGGCCTTGGCGCTCTCGGCACGCTCGACGTAGAGATACATTTCCTCGGCCTTGCGACCGGCGCCACTGACGCCACTGAAGGAATTGACCACGATGTGCGTGCGACTGGTGATGCCGTCATGCAGGAGCGGGACCAGCGGCACCAGAACGCTCGTCGGATAACAACCCGGAGCGGCGATGAGGGCGGCCTCCGTCTTCCATGATGGTGCGGTCAGCTCCGGCAGGACGAAGCGCGCCTGCGGGAGGAGGTCGGGGGCATGGTGGCGGCCGTAGTACTTCTCATAGGTCGGAAGGTCGGCGATCCGGAAGTCCGCACTCAGGTCGATGACCCGCTTGCCGGCAGGCACCAGCACCTTGGCAAAGTCGGCGGCTGCACCATGGGGCAGCGCGAGGAAGACCAGGTCGAGATCGGCGGCCGCGAGCACCTGAGCGTCGGAATCGGTGAAGTGCAGACCTTGGTCGCGGCCCCGGAGGGAGGGCATGACCGCAGCCAGTGGCTTGCCGGCATGGGTGCGCGAGGTCACCACGGTGAGATCGACGTGCGGATGGGAAAGGAGAAGTTTGACGAGAAGCTCCCCGGAGTAACCGGAGGCACCAACAATGCCTGCTTTCATGGTAGAAATGGGAAGAAGGTTAGAGCCGATCGGGTCCGACCGGCAAATGGAGTCTACGGTGGGTCTGGGATTGGAAAACAAAAAAGCCGTCTCCTGGAGGATGACGGCCTTTGCATAGAGTCGGGGTGACCCGGATCAGCGCTTCGAGAACTGGTAGCGCTTGCGGGCACCGGGCTGGCCGGGCTTCTTACGTTCCTTGTCGCGCGGGTCGCGCGTGAGGTGGCCGGCCTTCTTGAGGGCGGCGCGCAACTCGGGATTCATCTTTTGCAGGGCGCGGGCAATGCCGTGGGCGACCGCACCGGCCTGGCCGGTGACACCGCCACCAGCAATATTGGCCACGACGTCAATCTTGTCGCGCAGCTCGACGGTGAGCAGCGGGGCGTATGCCTGCTTGGAGAAATTCTCGTGGCTGAAGTAGCTCTCGAAGTCGCGGCCGTTGGCCACGAGCTTGCCGGAACCTTCAAAGATACGGATGCGGGCGGTGGAAGTCTTGCGACGGCCGGTGGCTAGGAAAATGGCTTTTTCAGCGCTCATGGTGTGGGTCAGTCGGAAATTTTGACCGGGGCCTGGGCCTCGTGGGTGTGGTTCGGGCCGGCGAAGACGCGCAGCTTGGTGAGCATCTTGGCAGCGAGCCGGTTCTTGGGCAGCATGCCCTTGACGGCGTGCTCAATGATGAACTCGGGGTGGCGCACGCGCTGATCCTTCAATTTGCGGTAGCTCTCACCACCGACGAAACCGGAGAAAAACATGTACTCGTTCTGCTCCTCCTTCTTGCCGGTGAGCACGACCTTTTCGGCATTGATGATCACCACGAAATCGCCGGTGTCGACGTTGGGCGTGTAGGAAGCCTTGTGGCGGCCACGAATGAGGTTGGCGGCCTTCACGGCAAGACGGCCCAGAACCTTCCCCTCGGCATCGATCAGATGCCACTTCGGTTGTGGAAGGGTCTCCTTTTTGGCGAGGAACGTTTTCATGAGAAAAGAGGCCTAGAGGAAGGCTATGAATTGGGGGTGTCAACCCGCATTTTGCCGGCAGGAATAAAAAACCCGCCCCGGCAATGCCGGGACGGGTTGAAACTTATTCAGATCAAAGAAACCTGCTTACAGGCCGAGCGTGATGCCGGCCATGAAGTAAGTGTGGTTCTTCGCGCCAGTCTTGTCGGTCGAGGCGTACTGCACACCCGCGTAAACCGTGGCCTTTTCGGACAAGGCGTAGGGGAGGTTCACACCCAAGCCGTAGTAGGCATGGCTGTCCACACCCTCGGGGTCTACGTGACCGAGGGTGGCGCTGAAGTCCAAGGAAGCCTGGTCAGAAAGAGCGACGCTGTAGCCAATCGCACCCTGGACCGTCCAAGTCTTCAGATCGGTGTCATAGTAGACATAAGCACTGGGGCTGAATCCCCCGGTGGTGCCATTGACACCCAGGTAGAACTCGTTGGTGGTCCGGTTGACGTTCGCACCCTTGAGTTCCGGGTAGTAGTACACGGTGACACCGAGGTCCGCAGCCCAGACATCATTGATCTCGACGCCGTAGCCCAGGTAGAAGTCGATCTCGTTGTCGATACTACGAATCAGTGGCTGATTCATCCAGACGCCGCCATACCAGTTGCCCGAGGCAACCTCGATGGAGGGCTGAACGGATTCCGAGGCAAGCTGGTCGCCACGGAAAACATACCGACTCACGTACGGGAAATCTACCGTAACGGAATAGGAGGAAGCCGGGGCTTGAGCCTGGAGCGAAGCTCCAGCCATCAAGGCGGCGAGGATAATAACAGTCTTCTTCATTGTGTTGTTGTTCTGTAGTTTATAAGTTACCGTTTGTTCAACGGCGGCGCGTATCCATGCGGTCGGGATTGTAAAACGCAAGGAATTACCTCCCTATTCGCACTTATCCGCAGACCCCGTTGACCAAAGGAGACCATACAAAGTTCCAAGCAATCCGCGGGCCATTTTAAAAAATTCATGCATAAACTAGGACTAATCGCCGGCCTTCTAGGAGTGTTGGGAGTTATTCTGGGTGCCTTGGGAGCCCATGCTCTTGAGGATTCCTTGCAGCAATCGGGTCGTACCGATGTGTGGAACACCGCTGTACTTTATCATCTCGTTCATGTTGTTGCTATTTATGCAACATCACTGACCCCGCTTCATCAACGCCTGATCCGGGCCGCCGGCTGGTTCTGGTCGCTGGGGATACTCATGTTCAGTGGCTCGCTTTACGTACTCGCTCTCGGCGGGCCGGCTTGGATTGGTCCGATTACCCCTGTGGGTGGACTGGCCTTTATCATCGGTTGGAGTCTGGTTGCCTGGAACGCATTAACAGGAAAAAGGCCGGTCTGATGCAGCTGCCGGATGATCTTCGCTCCGTGCTCGATACCGTGCGCCCATCCGGGCGTCCACGTCTGGTCGGCGGTGCTGTGCGGGACTGGCTGCTGGGTTTGGCGTCCAAGGACTTCGATGTGGAGGTCGCGGGCCTGACGTTCGATCAACTCCATGCCGCCCTCTCTCCCTTCGGGCCGACGGATGTGGTCGGCCGCAGCTTCGGAGTCATCAAATTGCGTCTGGGCGGGGCCGAGTACGACTTCAGCCTGCCACGGAGGGAATCCAAAACCGGAACGGGCCATCGCGGTTTCGCAGTCGAGCCCGATTCATCGTTAAGCGATGCCGAGGCCGCCAGCCGGCGGGACTTCACCCTCAACGCCATCGCCTACGACCCCTTCACGAACACCCTCATTGATCCTCTTGGCGGCGAAGACGACCTGCGCGCTCGGGTGCTGCGTCACACCGGTCCGGCCTTTGGCGATGATCCCTTGCGCGTTCTCAGAGCCTTCCAGCTGGCGGCCCGCTTTAATTTCACCCTGGCCCCGGAAACCGCCGCGCTCTGCCGAAGTATGGTGGCAACCTACCACGAGTTGCCCGTCGAACGGGTCTGGGGTGAATGGGACAAGTGGGCCGTCAAATCCACCAAGCCTTCCGCCGGTCTCACCGTGCTGGAAGAAACCGGATGGCTGGTCCACTTTCCCGAAATCGCCGCACTCCGCGGTTGTCTCCAGGAACCGGAGTGGCATCCGGAAGGCGATGCCTTCACCCACACCCAGCACTGCCTCGATGCCCTCGTTGCCGGTGAGTTCTGGCAAAACGCCCCCCCGGCCAAGCGCCGGCAGCTCTCCCTCGCCGTCCTCACCCATGACTTCGGAAAACCGGCCACCACCAAGCAACTCGAGCGACGCGGCGTGATGCGCTGGACGAGCCTCGGCCACGAAGCTGCCGGAGGTGAGCCCACCACCCGCTTCCTGGAGCGCATCGGCGCCCCGCACGATCTCGCATCGCTGATCATTCCGCTGGTGCTGCACCACCTCGCCCATCACCACAGCCGCAACGGCCTCTACACCGACACCCAGGTCCGCCGCCTCGCGCGCAAAGTCTCCCCGGCAACCATTGACGACCTCTGTGCGGTCATGATCGCCGACTCGCGCGGCCGCCCGCCCCTGCACTCCCCCGACGTGCTCGCCTACATCGAACGTCTGCGCAAGCGGGCCCGGGAGTTGTCGCTGCAGCACACCGCTCCGCGCCCGATCATCCAGGGCCGCCACTTGGTGGCGCTCGGTCACAAACCGGGACCGCAGTTCAAACCCATACTGGACGCCGCCTTTGAAGCCCAGCTCGACGGTGTCTTCTCCGACGAAGCCGCCGCCCAGGCCTGGCTGCAAAACCATTTGCGCCACCGCTACCCGAACCTCTAACCTGCCCTGTCCCATGGCCAATCAACTCGACCAGCTCAAGCAATACACCCAGGTCGTCGCCGACACCGGCGACTTCGAAAGCATGAAGGAATACGCGCCGCAGGATGCGACGACGAATCCTTCCCTCATCCTGAAGGCCGCCGCGATGCCCGCCTACGCGCCTCTCGTGGATCAGGCGGTCAGGGACGCCGGCAGCAGCGCCCGCCCCGACCAGGTGATCGACCGCCTGCTCGTCGTGTTCGGCCTGGAAATCCTAAAAATCGTCCCCGGCCGCGTCTCCAGCGAAGTCGACGCCCGCCTGTCCTTCGACCGCGAGGCCACCCTCACCAAGGCCCGCGACATCATCGGCCTCTACGAGAAGGCCGGCATCGACCGCAAGCGCGTGCTCATCAAGATCGCCTCCACCTGGGAGGGCATAAAGGCCGCCGAAAAACTCGAGAAGGAGGGCATCCACTGCAACCTCACCCTGCTCTTCTCCTTCGCCCAGGCCGTCGCCTGCGCCGAGGCCGGCATCCAGCTGATATCCCCTTTCGTTGGACGGATCCTCGACTGGCACAAGAAAAGCGCCGGACGCGATTTCACCGGAGCAGAGGACCCGGGTGTGCAGTCCGTCACCCAGATCTACACCTACTACAAAAAATTCGGGCACCCGACCGAGGTCATGGGCGCAAGCTTCCGCAACAAGGGCGAGATCCTCGAACTCGCCGGCTGCGACCTCCTCACCATCGCCCCCGCCATTCTCGGCGAGCTCAAGGCCTCGTCTGACCCGGTCGTGCGCAAGCTCGACCCCGCCAAGGCCGCCACCGCCGACCTGAGCAAGGTCAGCTTCGACGAAAAATCCTTCCGCTACGCCCTCAACGAGGACGCCATGGCCACCGAAAAAACCGCAGAGGGCATCCGCCAGTTCTCGGCCGACATCGTCAAGCTGGAGCAGCTTATCGCCAAGAAGCGCAGCTGAGGTTTTCCCGCCCTGCGGGAAAACCTTCCGGTCGTTTTTCCCATGGATGGTAACAATCTGATCCAGGATCTTGCCGTCGTGCTGCTCGCCGCCGGTCTGGTCGGCGTTGTCTGCAAGCGCATCGGGCTGTCCGTCATCGTCGGTTACCTCACCGCGGGCATCATCATCGGTCCCTACACACCGCCGGTCTCGCTCATCACCGACGTCGCCCGAATCCAGACCCTCTCCCAGATCGGTCTCGTGTTCCTGATGTTCGCGATCGGCCTGGGTCTCAGCCTCACGAAACTCGGTCGCATGGGCCTGCCCATGCTGCTGGCCACAGGACTCGGAGCCTTCTTCGTGCTCAACCTGACCCAGCTGCTCGGCATGGTCGTCGGCTGGTCTTCCGTGCACAGTCTTTTCGTCGCGGGCATGTTCGTCTGCTCCAGCTCGGCGGTGATCGCCAAGATCGTGACCGAGCTCAAGCTGAGCCACCAAGGCTCCGCGCAGCGTGCCCTCGGCATCACGGTGATGGAGGACGTCGTCGCCGTGATCATGCTCACCATCCTCGCCAGCCAGGCCCAGACCGGCGGCGGGGCCAACGTTGGCAGCCTCCTCGCCACCATGGGCGCCTTCGTCGTGCTCCTGGTCGGCGCCGGCCTCCTGCTCGTTCCCCGGCTGCTCCGCCGGCTTGAATCCCGGGCCGACCCCGAGCTGCAGACCATCATTGTCGCCGGCCTCCTCTTCCTGCTGGCCCTCAGTGCGGCCAAGGCCGGATATTCGCTCGCGCTCGGCGCATTCCTGCTCGGCGCGATCGTCGCCGAGATGCCCCAGCGCGTGGGCGTGGAGAAATCCTTCGCCGGCATGCGCGATCTTTTCAGCAGCGTCTTCTTTGTCTCCATCGGCATGATGATCGAGGTCCGCCTGCTGGCCGGGGTCTGGCCCTTGATCATCGGCCTCTTCCTGTTTGTGATCTTCATCCGGCCGGTCGCCCTCATCGTTGCGATGATTCTCTGCGGCACCCACCCACGCGAGGCCCGGCGGGCCGGCCTGCTGCTCACGCCCTTGGGCGAATTCTCCTTCATCATCGCCCAGTTGGGTGTGGCCAGCACCATTCTGCCCCCCGCCTATTACCCCTTGGCTGTCGGTGTCGCCATCCTGACCGTGCTGGCCGCCCCCCTCCTCAACCGGCACGCCGAAACCTTCCTCGGCCTGATCGAGCGACTCGAACCACGCTGGGCCACCCGCGCCTTTGAGGCTTACCATGGCTGGGTCCAGCAACTGCAGGGAAGCGATACTTCCCCCATGGTCTGGAAACTCGTGCGCGGGCGGCTGCTGCAGATCGGGGTCGAAATGCTGATCGTGACCGGCCTGCTCATCTTCTCAGGTCAGCTGCTCGCAGAGATCGAGGTCCTGATTGCCCGCACCGAGGTCGAGGACACCCTGCTGGCTTACGGTTTCTGGTCCGTGATCGGACTGGTCGTGCTGATCCTGCTTTACGCGATCTGGCGCAACCTTTCCACCGTCGCCATGATTCTGGCCGAGAGCCTGGGTGGTGACAAACGCCTGCCTTCACCGCTGATCGAAAAAGTCCTCCGCGCTCTCTTCGCAGTCGGGCTCGGCTACTGGTTCTACGCCATCTTGCCCTTTGAAGCCCTGCCCGGCTGGGGCTGGCTCATCATCGCCGCAGCCGCCATTGCCGTCGGTAGTTTCTTTTCCCACCGCCTGATCTACTGGCACAGCAGCTGGCAGTCCTCTGTCCAGGATGTCTTCCAGGAAGATTTCTCCCCCAGCGGACAGGGCCGGGCCACCGCCCGCGTCACCATGGATCGGGGACTTGAAGCCTGGGACATGCACCTGGAGGAATACGTGGTGCCCGACGACGCCGGTTATGCCGGCTGCGATCTTGCGCAACTCGCCATTCCCACCCGGTTCAGCTGCTCCGTCATCGAGGTCGAGCGCAACGGCTACGTCATCACCCGCACCGGCCCCGATCTGCGGATCTACCCCGGCGACAAAATCCTCCTCCTCGGCAAGACCGAGGGCCTCACCGCCGCCCGCGATTTCCTCCGCGGAGAGAAGAAGGACATCGACGGCTCTGAGGAGTTCAGCGGATCCATCCTTGAAACCCACCTTCTGCCCCCGGGCCCCGCCTCGGGCCGGACCTTGGCCGAACTGGAAATTGCGAAGGAGACCGGCGTGCGCATCGTTGGCATCCAGCGTGGCGACCATCGCATCATCAACCCCGGCGGCCAACAGCATCTCGAGACCGGTGATGGCCTGCTCGTCGTGGGTACTTTGGACGAACTCCGTGGCTTCCGCCGCTGGCTGAAATCCCCGCCGCCCGTCAGTACCGGCCCCGCCGGTGAAGCCAGCCACTCATGATCCGCGCCTTCCAGTGGGACCTCGCCCGCCAGGTCGAGCGCACCGACTTCCTCCTCGCCCAACTGCCGCGCTACGCGGCGTGGGGTTACCAGGAACTTCACCTCCACCTCGAGGACGCCGTCCACTACCCCAGCCTGCCGGGTATCGCCCGCGCGGATGCCTACACCCACCGCGAACTGGAAACCCTGGTCACCGCCGCCGGACGCGTCGGGATCAAAGTGGTGCCCATCGTCAACCTCCTCGGCCACACCCAGTACCTGATAAAGCACCCGGACCTCCGCGATCTCAACGAAGTGCGCGCCCCTGACGGCTCCGCGCTTGAACGCGGGCAAATCTGCCCCCTCCACCCGCGCACACTGGAGATCGCCGAAAAACTTCTGCGCGACCTGGCGCCGTTCTGCACCGCCGGCCGGGTCCACGTCGGGCTCGATGAGTCCTTCCTCCTCGGCCGCCATCCCCTCAGCCAAGCGGAGATCGCCCGCATCGGACTGGCTGGTCACTTCGCCGCCTACGTGCAGCGCCTGCATGGTCTTGCCGCCAACCTCGGCCTGCGCCTCGGCCTCTGGGCCGATCTGCTCGCTTTGCTCCCGCAGGCCATCCCCCTCCTGCCCCGCGGGCTGGCGGCCTATGATTGGTACTACCACGCCTTCCGCCGCCACCCACGGATGGAATTGTATAACTTTGCTGAATACGACTTGGTCCCCGCCCTGTGCGCGCAGGATGCCGGATACTGGGGCTGTCCGATGAACGGTGCCTTCCGCCACGAACCGCTCCCCCTCTTCGGCGACCGCCTCGGAAACCTCCGCGCCTGGTGGGACCGCTGCCGGCGGATCGGGGCAGAGGGCTTTCTGGTCACGTCCTGGGAACCGGGCCGGCTCGCCCTGGAAATGACCACCGTAATGGATGCAGCCGCCGCCTGCCTCTGGCTCGATCCCGGGCTCACCGATCACACCGCCATGCTGGCGAAGGGCTTCGAACGCGTCTTCGGCCGTACCGGTGCCCGCGAAGCCGCCCGCGCCGCGCTCCGCGCCGATGAACACCCATTCGCCGGCTATGCCCGCTGGGAGATCAATGACCGCTGGACCGGCACCGTGCCCGCCGAGGGCACGGCCTTCTGGCGGCGCGAGGCCCGATTCTTCAACCGCATGGGGAAACTCCGCCTCCCCGAACCCTTCGCCGCCAGCGCCGCCTTCCGCCACTATCTCGCCGAACGCGATGTCTTCGTCCGCCAGGCCGCCCAAGGCGTCTTCCGCCTTCGACGCCTCCTGTCGAAACGAGCCAGTGTCACGTATTATGTGACACTTCTCGGGGAGCAGGCGGCCGCCTTCGGACAGATGCTGCGCGCCGGGCGCAAGGCGGCCCGTCGCATGTGGGTGCGCACCCGCAATCCACAGGTGCGTGGGCCGAACGAGTTGATGCTGGACGCGGATGAGGCCCGCCTGCGCGAATGGCAGCGCTGGCTGTCCGCCTGCCGGAGAAAGCCAGCCCTGGCCTTCGGAGCCACCCCGGTTTGCGGCGCGTGGCAGTTGCAGCTCATCGTGCACAACTTCGCCCCGGCCTTGCAAAAGGCCGTGGTGGAACAGCAGGAGTCCGACGGACGCTGGAGCGAAATCAGCGCGCGCTTTACCATCGATTTTCGCACCCTCGCCGCCCGCCCGGCCACCCGGATCAAACGCAGCCTGGCCGTACCCGTCACCTCACCCGAGACCCGCCTGCGCATCGCCGTCCGCGGCCTCGGCCAGGTCGGGATCAGCCACGCAAATCTCACCAACGGCATCACCACGCTGGACGGCGGCCGGAAAATGATCCGGTTAGGCACACCCGCCCCAAGGCAGGGCTTCCCGGAGATCGACTGGACTGTCAACCAAGGAGAGTTTTATCCGGCCTTCCGAGGGTAGGAGCGGCTTTACGCCGCGATCTCCGTCCCTTGCCACTAGCCCCCACCCCCTTGCCCCTCGCCGCCGTGAGGCGGCGGATCGCGGCGTAAAGCCGCTCCTACATGGGGAGGTCCGCCCTCAGTAATCGAGCGACAGGCTCAGCCGGACGTATCGGGGAGTCTGATACACACGGGGGCTGCGATAGCGGGTGTCCGCCGCACCGGTGGCCAGCTCCACCCGCTCGTAGACCGCCAGCACGCCGGAGCGTCCGAGTGCGTTGAAGAGGTCGAGACCGAAGGTCAGCTTCCCGTCGCCCCAGGAGGGACGGTAGCGGACACCCAGATCGACATTATGCACCCAGGGAGTCCGTCCGCGGCTGCCACGCGGCACCAGCACACCGTTTTCATAATGCGAATATGGTCCGTAAAGCCGGGCGTAAAAGTCCGTAGGATGCAGACCGATCGCGCTGATGGGCCGGCCGGACTGGACCGAAGCGCTGCCGCTGAGGAACCATTCAGGGCTGACCTGCCAGCCACCGTGTACCTTGAAGGTGTGCCGGCGGTCATTGGGCAGGTTGCCATAGGTGCCGTCGACCAGTCCCGGTTGGTCGAAAAGTGTGAGCATGCCGGCATCGCGCTGGCCGGTGTCACTGGTAACCATGCCCTCGTAGTTGCCGTAGCTGTGGGCCCAGACGTAGGAGAAGTTGGCGAACCACTTGCCATCGAAAACGCGGTCGAGCGTAAGATGGGCGGCGTAGTACTGGCGCGTTGCCCGGGGGTAGCCGAGGTCCGCGGCGGTGAGGGTCACGGTCTGCTTCGCCACGGAATGATTGGGCGAGTTGTTGTCGTAAACATTCACCACGCCGTCGGGCACGCCGGTCTGGCCCGGATTATCCACATCCTGATCGAGATTGACCTGAATGGTCACGTCGCGACCGGGATTGCCCAGCACATACCAGTCGAAGCCGCTGACCTGGAAGCGGGTGTAGCCGCGGTCCTGCGCATACCTGAAGAGGGCCGGGTCCACCGAACCGTCCTCGACCACCTCCCGTAGGTCGCGGTAGATGCCGGCGATCCCAATCTTCCATTTCCTGCCGAGCGCCCGCTCGTAGCCGAGCGAGAACTCATCCTGATACATGGGACTGATGTTCGCATCGACCAGAGAGGTGACGTCGGGGACCACCCCGGTGCCGACGACCAGCCGGTTCCCGATCTGCGAGCCCATGACCGGGGTGCCGTCGGGATTGACCCCGTTGAGCACATGGTAGTCGTAGTACAGGGTCTCACCGCCGGACATGCGCACGTTGGTGTTGGCCGGGATCTGGAGGAAATGGCGGCCGAAGCCCGCATAGAACTTGGAGCGACCGTCACCCCGCGGATCCCAGGCACCTGAAAATCGTGGTGCCCATTGGTTGTCGATCTTGATGAAGGTGAGACCCTGCGCATTGCGGTTGTCAAAGGTCTCTCCGCGCACCCCGAGGTTCAGCGTCAGGCGGTCGGCGAACAGTTTCCACGCATCCTCCAGGTAGAAGGCCTCGTTGATCACACGGAATTCTCCGCCCGCGCGATAGACCACGCTCTCGACGACATCCGTGGTGCCGGCCGGCGGGGTCGCCCCGTTGGCCAGCGGCCCGCCCGTGTAGGGCAGGTAGTTGTAATTAATGTCGCCGGAGAACCGGTTCGAGGAGGTCGCCAGGTTGTCCTCCAGATCATAGCCGAAACGCAACTGGTGCTGGCCGAACAGGGTGAAGGTGTAGGTACCGTCCAACCGGTAGGCTTTACGCACATCGAAGTCCCGCGACACCGAGCGCGTACCGCTGAGGACCTGGGTGGTCGTCCGTTGGTCAACGATGTAGGGTTGTTCGGATACATCGCTGCGGTCGGTCCGATTGTACGCCCCCCTCCCGGCCAGCAGGGAGAGATGCAGTCGCTCCGCGAAGACGCCCGTATAGCGGCCGATGTGTGTCATGCCTCCACGATCCATGTAATTGCTGCCCAGATCCGCCCCCGGTGCTGCCGGTCGCGACACCACTCCGTTGACGGCCGTCACCGGATGATCAAAACGCTGGTCGATGGTCGTGTTGCGGTCGCTCAGGATCGTGTATTCGAACGCATGGTCTGGCGCGAGCTGCCAGTCGAGCCGGCCGGCCCAAAGGGGATCCCGGATCGAGCGCCGGGTGAGCTGGTTCGTGCCGGTCATGAATTGCCGGTCCGAGCTGCGACCCGCATGCAGGGCATGGAAAAACAGCCGGTTAGGGATGATCGCCCCGCTGAGGCTCAGGTTGACCGTCGTGTTCTGCTCCTGCTCGTTGTCGTTCAGCAGGTGAAGCGTCCCGTCACTGCGAAAGGAATTCGGTGATGACGCGCGCAGGGCGCGCGGCTCCCAATAAACGCTGAGGCTGCTCCGAAGTTCGTTGGTGCCGCGCTGGCTGACGGTGTTGATCACGCCACCGATGGAGCGGCCGAATTCCGCGGAGTAGCCGGTGGTCTTGATCTGAACGTCCTGGAAAAACTCAAAGGGCACCTTGCTGAAATCCAGCCCGCGACGGAATCCGGTGAGATTGAATCCGTTCAGGTAGTAGGCGTTTTCGGCCACCGAGGCGCCACTGAATGAAGCGAGGTTGCCGAAAAATCCGGTGTCTCCCCGGATCACGCCGGGTGCGAGCAGGGCCACCGAGGTCAGGTCGTGGGCCACCGGGAGCTGCCGGAGAGTCAGTGCATGCAGGTTGAGGCCGATCTCGGTGGCCGATACATTCACGGGAGATTCCGCCGAGGCGGTGACGACCACCCGGGCCAGCTCAACCGGCAACGAAACGGAAGGCGCTTCCATGTCGATGAGCACCGTGGTCGGCAGGCCCAGGCGAACCCGGACCCCTGCGTCGACGGCGTCGTACCCCGGAAGTTTGACCGAAATCGTATAGGAACCGACTGGCAGACCGCTCAATTCAAACGTTCCGGCCGGTGACAGGGAAACCACCCGGCTTAGTCCGATTTCACTGCTGACCAGACTGGCCGTGCCCCCGGAAAATTCCCCGGCAGCCGGCCCCATAACGCGGCCAAAGACCGCCCCCTCGGTATTGCTCTGGGCCCACAAAGTGCCGGTGCCTGTTGCAAGTAGTAATCCGGCCACCCACACGCCAATCCGGGCGATAGCCATCATCTTTGCCTTTGAACGTTTCAACATGCTCGGTTCAGTTGGGTCGGGCCGGGGTCGCCGTTTCCATTCGCTGTTACGAAGCGGCTTCCCGAACACCGCCGCAACCCCATACTGAAATCGCAACCCATATGCCTCGCCTCAGTCAGCCCCACTCACCATGCACGAATCCTTGAAAGCCCTTGCCGTTCTGGCGGATGCCTCCGCCGGTTGCGGCCTGGCCACGGTGACCGCAGTGGAGGGCTCGTCCTATCGCCGTCCGGGGGCGCGACTCGTGCTGACCACCGACGCACGCCGGTTCGGGTCCATCAGCGGCGGCTGCCTCGAGGAGGATCTCATCATTCAACTCCGGGAGGTGATGAAGTCGGACACGAGCCGCACCCTGACTTACGACACCACGGCGGAAAACGACCTGATCTGGGGGGTCGGGCTCGGTTGCCACGGCAAGGTCACCCTGCTCCTGGAAAGAATCTCTGCGCCGCCGGCCGGGCTCGCCTTTGTCCATGCCGCAGCCGCCCAAAAGCGCACCACCGCTGTGCTCGCCACGGTTTACCAAGCTGCTGATCCCGGCCTGCTGGGCTCCAGATTCGGGCTCACCGCCGATGGCGGGGAGTGGCGCGACCGGTTGCCCGACCCTTGGGTGAGTCCGCTGGCCGACGCCGCCCGGCACGCATTGGTGAAAGGCGCGTCGGAATGGGTCGATTTCACCGGCCCGGAAGGACCGATCCGTGTATTCATCGAGTACATACCGCCGCCGCCCCGGCTGGTGGTCTTCGGGGCCGGGGATGACGCCCGGCCGCTGGTGCGCTTCGCCCGGGACCTCGGCTGGACCGTCACCGTGGCC
>JBGTGS010000235.1:0-14695 GCA_041746615.1 Opitutaceae bacterium
TCTGCTTACCCAGACTTGGGCGGAGGGACGGCCACCGGAAGGACTGGATCAGGCGTGGAACGATGCGCTGGCGGCGCGATTGGCGGCTTCACCGGACTTCGCCGCCTTTGTGACCGGAAGCGTGGCCGGTGTGCCCGTCTGGGTGCGCGGCCACCGGGTGGGACGCGGTGGCTACCGGGTCGTGATGCGTCATCCCGACAGCCCGATTCTGTACGATTTTCCGGTGTTTGAGGACAACCTCCTCGTGGCCCCCCACGTTGGCGGGCTCTTCCCCGCCCGCGGCTGGTTGCCGGCCAATGTCTGGTCGACAGACGCACCTGACGGGGAAATGCCCTGAAGTTCTAACCTCGCCACCAGTAATCCTGCGACCACCTTCAATTTTTCACCACGTGTCAGTCATGACCCTTGATTCTCCAGCGCAGCGATGACGACCCGGGCCGCGAACGTGAGCGACGCGAACCCTTCCGATCGCTCCACCCTTTTCTGGCTGGCTGCATCCCTGGGAGCCTTGCCCGTCATTCAACTCACCCAGATCGATCTCGATCGCACAGGCCTCGCACTGTTGCTGGCGCCGGCGCTTATTCTGGGTCGTTCCCGGCTGGCCGAGGCGTGGAGCCTGCTTTGGGAAACACCCGTCGTGCGAACGCTGGTCGCGGTGACAATGGCGGTTACTGTCGTGTCAATCATGCGCGCCGACCACGTTGCACCAGCCCTGGTCGCGGTGGGCTCCTGGTGCCTGATGGGAGCGGGCATATTGCTGGCCAGCCGCATGGTGGTGCTCGATGACAAAGCCGTTCAACGACTGCTTCTCGGGATGGCCGTCGGTTTTGCAATCGGGACGATCCTGACCTGGATCTATTGGTTTGGCAGCCAGGCCATCATCTACCCCCACCACCGCCGGATCGGTATGCATTCGCTCTTCGGCGCGATGGCTTCACTGGTGCTGCTGGTGCAGGCCGACTCCCGTCGGCAACGGGGATGGTACGGTGTGCTGGGGTTGATCTGTTGGTCCGGCATGCTGTGGTCGGGTGCGCGGATGCCCTGGCTCGGACTTGGCGCCGGCGTTGCCGCCTGGCTCGTGGTGGCGCCGGCGGGCCTGCGACTGCGTGTGATTGCAAACACCGCGGTGCTCCTCGTCGGCGGTCTGCTGCTGTCGTTTGCGCTTTGGACTCCCGAGCCCTACCTCGGCTGGTGGTCGGCCTTCAGCCGGACGGTCGCGGCGACCTCACTCAGCGAAGTGACCTCGACCCGGGATGCGTTCTGGACCGAGGCATTTCATCATTTCCAGACAGCTCCATGGTTCGGCCTCGGGCCGGACTCTTATCGCTTCCTGCTCCCTGAGCTGGACGGACAAGAGCCGCACAATCTGTCGATCCAGCTGTTGCTGGACCTGGGTCTGCTGGGCGCCGTGCCCGTGATCGGACTGATCATCATCGTCGTCGTGCGCGGAGCCGCCGCAGTGCGGCGGTCGGGGGGAGCCTCCACCCTCTTGCAGGGAGGGGCTTGGGCCGGTCTGGTCGGCGCGCTCGGTGGCGCGCATTTCGATGGTGTCGGTTATCACCTGCAAGGACTGCTGCCGCTCAGCATGCTCTTCGCCATCGTCCTGCCCTTGGCGGTGAATGCGGGTGCGCTGCCACTCCCCCCGCGACGCGTGTTGCTACGTGCCACCGGCATCGGACTGATCGTGGTATCTGCGATCGTGCTCGGGCTGCATACCTGGCTATATTCACGGCTGCTGGTGGCGCCGCCCCCCGTTACACCCCATGAACCGAGCGCCCGTTTGCTGCGCGTCTTTCCCAGCACCACCTTTGGACTTTGGCGCTGGCTCAACCACTGGCTGCCGGACGACCCGCAATCCTCGCTGGACTGGGCGCTTTGGGCACAACGCCATTCCTACACCGTACCCCTCTTCCACATGTACGCAGCGGAGTGGTATCGCCGCCATGGTGACATCCAAGCCTGCCGCAGGGAAATGCAGCAGGCGCTCGCCACGGTGCACTGGAGCGGGCGGGCGGATGTGCAGAAGCAGCTTGAATCACTCCCCGAATAGTGAATCCCATCGCCATGTGACCGCCCCCCGTCCTCACCACAAGCATCGCGATCCCTGGCGCGACACCCTGCTGCCGCTGTTCCTGCTGATGGGGGACATGCTGGCGACCTTTGGCGGCCTCTCGCTCGGCTACTATTTAAGATACGAATCGGCCGTGGGTGGCATCGGCATCGAGGTGCCCGATGCCACCTTTGCACGCTACCTGCCGTTGCTGCTGATGGGGGTGGCTCTATTGATCACAGCCTTCAACCAGTTTGGCCTGTACGATTCGCGTCTGCTCCTCCGCCGTTACCAAAGTCTAAATGCCATCCTCAAGGGTGCCGGTTTCTGGCTGGTGGCCTATCTGGGGCTTTCACTCGTGCTTAAGTTCGATCCCCCGATCTCGCGCCTGTTTGTGATCCTCGCCTTCGCCTGCGTGGTCGGGCTCCTCTACGTCTGGCGTTCGGCCGCCTACGCGATGGTCACCCGACCCGCTCTGCTGGCGCGGTTGCGCCGCCGGGCGGTGCTGGTGGGCTGGGGAGACGATGCCCGGTCGCTCGCAGCGGAGATCGAACGGGATACGACCCACCCTTACGTGCTCGCCGGCGTGGTGACGTTCCCCGGCACCGCCGCACCGTTTGAACCGCCGGCCGGTACACCCGCGCCGGGCTCCATCCGCGGACTGGGTACGACGGCTGAGCTTGAAAAGATCCTCGCAGACGAAGCGGTGGACCTGCTCATCATGACCCGCCTCGACGTGCCGAGGGCGGACATCCAGCGGATCGTCACGATTTGTGAGCGTGCCTATGTGGAATGGAAGATCGTGCCGAGCACGTTCGACATTTTCTTGAGCGGCCTGCGTCTGCAAACGGTGGGCAAGGTGCCCGTGCTCGGCGTGGATGAGCTCGCAATCGCCAAGCTTTTCAACCGGATGGCGAAGCGCGCGATCGATCTGGTGGGTGCAGTGATCGGACTGGTGCTGGCCACGCCGTTGATCTTGATACTGGCCCTTCTGATCAAGCGGGAATCTCCGGGCGGGCCGGTGTTCTTCCGCCAGATCCGCATCGGCGCGGGGCACCGCCCGTTCACCCTGTTCAAGCTCCGCAGCATGGCGCCGGATGCGGCCGCCAGCGACCACGTCAACCAGAGTACGGTGCGCAACGACCCGCGCCTGCTGCGCCTCGGCGCGTGGATGCGCCGGTGGAACCTCGACGAGCTGCCTCAGTTCTGGAACGTGCTGAAGGGCGAGATGAGTCTCGTCGGCCCCCGGCCGGAGCGACCACACCATGTCGACCAGCTCTCCACCACGATTCCGCACTACCTGCCCCGCCACCTGGCCAAGCCCGGCATGACCGGCTGGGCGCAAGTCAACGGCCTGCGCGGGGACACCTCCATCGAACAGCGCATCCAGCACGACATCTATTACATCGAGAACTGGAACCTCTGGCTTGATGTACAGATCCTGATGCTGACGCTCGTGCGGTGGAAGACCCCCGCTTAGCCCAATATTTCGCGTTCACACCCTAGCCGGGAGGCCCGGATGAAAAGCCTCGAACAGGAATGGCCCACAAGAAGCGCAGCACGACGGAGGCGTAACCAAACTCAAGCTCCAGAAATTTTGGCCACAAGAGGCTCAAAATGCACAAAATAACAGAACTCCGGATTGTTCCTTATGTAGCTTTTGGAATTGTAAGTCGGACCTGCTGCCCGCCCTTCAGATCGGGCGGACGCGGCGGTGTCCGCGTATCCGCGCCCGCAACAACGCCACCCGCTTCCACAGCCAAAAAGCCAGGCGATACTTCATCCGTGCGGGGGCGGAGCGCGCGAAATGCTTCAAGTAAACATCGCGGTTCGCGTCGAATATCGCCGCCGACATCCGATCATAATCCTTACCGACGCTCATGCCCTTGAGATGCGTGATGCCCACGCGTCCATCGTATACGATGCGCAGGCCTGCTCGTGCGACGCGGATGCAAAGATCCAGATCGTCCCCGTACATGAAGAAGACCTCGTCGAATACACCGACACGCTCGAACATCTCGCGCCGGCCCAGCATGAAGGCACCGTTGATCGCACCCACGTCATGCGTGCCCTCCTCCGACAGATGGGTGAGGTTATAACCCGAGAACAGGGGGGTCTGCGGAAACGCCGCCGCCAGTCCGCTCGCCCGGCAAAAGCCATCCCACAATGTCGGGATGCCCCGCCGACAGGCGAGGTCCATGGATCCGTCCGCCAGACTGAGCCGGGGTGAGATCAGTCCGATATCGGGCTCCGCCAGAGCCCGCTTCACGATGTGCTCCAGTGTGGGGCGGTTGCAGATTGTGTCAGGGTTGAGAAATAGAACGCATTCACCGTGAGTGGCCCGGTAACCAAGGTTGTTGGCACGACCAAAGCCCAGATTGGCATCCGGCTCCAGGCAGCGCATGGTGGGAAAGGCCTCCGCCATCCACGCAGCCACTCCGTCACCCGCCGAGTTGTTGACTACACACACCTCGACCGGCCGCCCCAGCAGCTCCTTAGGGAGCGAGGCAAGGCAGGCCGGCAGTTCATCCCGCGAGCGGTAGGCGACGATGATGATGGATAGGACGGGTGGCATGGGCGTAGCGAGGAGGGAGGGATATGCGCAGAGTTCGTTCCATCTCCAAATCAACTCCGCATCACGCGATGCTTATAGCCGATCGAAGAGCGTCACCGCCGCTTTGGCACAAGCATCCTTCACCACATTCCAATCCTGCCAGCGTGGGGCCAGGCGTTTGTATTCGGCAAGGCGCGTTTCTTCGAGATCGTAGGGATGCGGTGCCGCCAATTGGGCCAGAAGCTGCTGCAGCGCAGATTGACCGTTCGATTGCGGATAAAGCGCGTCAAAGGGCCGCATCGCTTTGACCAGCTCGTCGGGTCCCAACCGGTCTTGCAGGGCCACGAAATCCAAATAATCCCGGGTCGCATTGCGTTTCAGGATCAACACGGCCTTGATGCGCAGCATCTCGGCATCGGTCGGTACGGTGATGATATGCCCGCGATAGTCTATGCGCTGCGTTTCGAGCGCCGCCTCCCTGATCAACTGACGAATGCCGGTTTCTATTCCATCCAGGCTCCCCAGGATCAACACAGGCCGCTGCACGCGGGCGGTCTGCCACCCGGCCACCGACTCGAGGTCTGCCAGCACCTGATCGAATCTTTTGCGCAAGTCGATCAACACATGGTCGGCATCCAGCGACACACGGTGCTTGGCCGCCAAAGCCGATGCGGTGCCGCCAACAAGGACGGCGTCGGGAAAAATCCGCTGAAGATGCGCTGCCGCGCTCAGCACCCGATCCCACTCAGGCAGCGGTTTGGGCCTTTTGGGCATAGTGCTTCCAGAAACAATAACGTTGGGCTGTCGGATCGGATGCATGAGCCGCGCAGACGTGTAAGATCTTCTCCCGGATCCCTGTCTGCCGCATCACCCCACGCAGCGCCGCCCACGCATCCATCGATCCCCGGCCGATGATGTCGTCAATCGCCGCCAGGGTGTAGTCCTGATGATTCAAGTGGCGGTGCCGCATTTTGCTCCGATCCTTCCGCTGCGAGACCAATTGCCGATAATACTCCGGGCCGCCCCGCCGTTTCGCTGCACCGATACCAGCCCGTCCGCCTCGTGTTCCGAGTTCCACCGCCGCCGGGTTTTTTGTTTTGGTTGTTCTCACACCAGCACGTTAAGGCAACCGCTTGCGTTAGCAAGCCTTGTCTGCCGCCCGATAGCGGACGCCAGGCCGGTGCATCCCATCCGTTCCGTCGGCATTCCGTGGATTGTCCACCACAACAACCTCACCCGGCCAGCCCTGCCGTTTGCCGCAGGATCAACGCGAGGCAGGCCGGCAGTCATCCCGCGAGCGGTGGGCGACGATGATGATGGATAGGACCGGTGGGCCTTATTCATGGGGCGGGAGGCCGGCCAAGAGTATCTGCAACTGCTCAAAGCGAGCGGCCCACGAGTTAGCCCGTGCGAGCGCGACGCGGGCGTGCCGCCGCTCGGGTGTGTCGGAGCGGCAAGCCAACTCGGCAGCCGAAACCCAGCCCGCGACTCCTTCGGGGAATTCCATATGCCCGGCAAAGTCCGCCACGAGTTCGGGAAGCGACGCAGCTAGAATGGGCCGACCGGTGGCGAGGCATTCGTAGGTCTTCGCCGGCAGCACCGCCTGGGTGTAACCATTTAACACGTAGGGCAATAGCAGCACGTCGGCACGCGTCACAAAATCGCATATCTTCTCGTGCGCCTGCTGGCCCGGCAGCTCCACGTTGGGAGGCCAGGGATGCGGCGACTTCACCGGACCCACGAGGATGATACGCCATGCCGGACGCGCCCGTGCGATGCCCTCAAGCAACGCAAAGTCTAGATGCTGCCGGTGCAAATGGCCGTAATAGAGCAAGGTCAGCCGATCCGCAGACGGGGGATTCTTAGGCTCGCACTCGAAACGATCCGTCATCGCGCCGTGAGGAAGGCGCACGCAGCGGCGGGCCAGCGGCGACTTGCGTGTCAGCAGGGTACGGCTTGGGACCAGGGTGAGGTCCGCCCGCGCAAGCAGCCGCCTCTCGTCGTCCGGCAGGTGGGCCGGAATCCCGCGCACGGCAAGCCAGTCGTCGGTGCAGTCATATACGAGCCGGTGATGCGGCACGGTGTCGATGAGCTGCAGTGCGGTGCGGGCGGCAGAATAATTGAGCATAAGGTCAACCCCACTGGATAGCCCCGGTTCCCGCGCTACCAATTCACGAACCCGCCAGGCATTGAAGGCCATGCACGCAGTATTTGTGGCCGGCAGCACGAAAGGCCGCAGCACTCTCAAGCCCGCCGGCAGGCCGACGGTATTCGTTCGACGTAGCGCGACCAACCGAGCCAAGACGCGACTCGCATCACCCGGCCCGATGCGCCGCGTTCCAGGCAGCTCGCAGAACAGCACCCGGTGACCGGCGGAGGCGAAAAGCGCCGCCATCGTCTGGTGACGCTGCCAGATGAAATTCCAAGGGATATTCGAAATGAGCAGTACACCCTTCATGATGTAGTTTGCTGTGCGTTAGCCGTGGTCCATCCGTATCTGAACACCCTTGCAAGGTATACTCCGATATTACCCGCTCGAAAGGCAACGACGGCTAGAACCCTCCTCCGCCAACACGGCTGAGGACCAAGGAAACGTCTGAACCTTTCGCGTTCCGCACCCATCGCCTGAACATTCCGTGACAATTGCCCGCTTCGGATACGGAAGGCGGCCACATCAGAACTGCAATAGGTAAAACGACAGCCGCCCAGGCATGCTCTGGCCAACCATTCACTGTCTCCGCATAGCCGATAGCTCTCATCAAAACGGCCCACCTTTTCCAGAACCCGGCGAGGGATCACGGTCCCGTGCTGATAGACCGGCTCAATGCCTGACCGATACAGCACGGCGTTCAGGCGTGGATTCCTTGAAATCGGAATCCTTCCCAATGCCTGTCCTTCAGCATCGATCATCCGGACCCTCCCGTAATGAACCCCATCGAGCCCGTGAGGGAGCCTCTTTAACAACTGACCGAATCCGGGCAGCAGCAGGTCATCATCATTGATGTAGGTGAAAGCGTCCCAATCCGGGATTTTCGCCAGCCCCGCATTGATTGCGGCGTACATGCCACCACCCGGATCAGGCACCACAGTAAGTGTGGGAAACCTCCGCACAAGTTCTTCCATCTGCGCGGCCGGTGCCACCAACACATGCTGGGAAAATGCGGCGAAGCGCGTGACGCTCGCAACCGTCTCCTCGAGCCACGGGGAGGCACCCAGTGTGGGGGTGATCACCAAGATGCGCTTCATGTCGCATTCTCCGCCCGCACCTCATCATACAATGCCACCAAAGCCCTCGCGTGCCGCTCGAGCGTGTAGCGGCTTTCGAAACGGCTCCGACACCGTTGAGTAACTTCCTCGCGCCGGGGGGCAACCTTGAGCCAAGCGGACACCGCCTCCGCCAATCCCCGCGCAGTCCGCTGGGCGCTGACCCATCCAGTCTGGCCCGATTCCACCAATTCCACGAGTCCACCCGAGTCAAAGCCCACCGTCGGACAACCACAGGCCAGCGCCTCCATCACCACGTTGGGCAGGTTGTCCTGCAGCGAAGGCAGCACAAACAGATCGGCCATGCCCAGGATCTCCGCCAGTCCCTGCGGCGTACCAACCGGGCCTACCCAGCGTGTCTCCTCCGGCCAAGCGGCCACGTTTCGCGGTGGTTGGCCAAAAATCACCGGCACGCATGGCCGGTCCGTCATGGTCCTTAAGTGGCGGAACATTTCGGGCAACAGCAACGCTCCCTTACGCGGCTCCGCCCAGTCCACCGCACCGGCGACCAGTATCAGTGCATTCTCGGGAACCTTCCAAGCGGCCCTCCCGTCGACCGGCGAATAGCTGTCACCGTCCAATCCGTTCGGAATCACACGCACGCGTTCCGGCGGGATCGTGCCGCTCTCCGCCGCGATGCGCCCCAGCCACTTGCTCGGGGCTACCCAGCGCGCCACCGCGTTCACGTGGCGTTTTTTTCTCCGTAGATTACGCCAGCTCAGATCCTGCCCGCGGTGGGATCTTAACTGCGGGCATTTTCCACACGATTCCTGGAATCGCGTGCAGGGACCAGGGTAGTGGCATCCACCGGTAAAGGCCCAAGCATCATGCAGAGTCCACACTACCGGAGCTTCGATCCGGGCCAGTTCTTTCCAGTGCAACGCGCCATAGCCCAGCCAATGCAAATGCACGAGGTCAGCCCCCAAGGCGTTTATGGCCGGAGCCAGACCCGTGGGCGACAGGTTGTTCGACCACGCGGTGAAAAGCTTGCGCCGGGGATGAAGTAGCTTGTGCGCCATCCCGTCCACGCGCGACCACCAGGACTGGCCCAAGTGGTTCCGCAGGCCCCGGTCAACCGGCACGAAGGCAACCTCCTCCATCCCGTGGCGTCGAAGCGCCTCCACACTGCGACGGGCGGCGATACCCGCGCCTCCTCCCACAGTCAGGGATACATGCACAACATTCATCACGGGAGATATGCCATCCGCCGCATCAGGGAGCACCCCAAATTGCGTCCATCAACCGGTTGACCGCTGTCACGATACCCCTGCGCCACCCGCACCGGGCAACCGCCAAGGGCGCGATAAATGGGTATTCCACCCCGGCGCGCCCGTATGCCAGCCGGCACCTTTTCTCGGCCGCCAGATACCGGCTCATCTCCGCGCATTCGGACCGCCCATACAAGTGGTCCTTGGCCACCCTGAAAGCTGGGGGTGCCAGCCCTATCCGGCGCTTGCCCGGATGAAAAGCTGTGGTCGGGGCCCGCTGGAAAAGCATTCCTCGCGTGACGATCCATCCCGAATCGCGCGCGGGCCCGCCGGCAACATCCACCCGCTCGCCGCACACAACATCCATGCGGTGGCATGCCACTTCCAGCGCACCCAGGAGCTGTGCCTCCACGATTACCGTCAATTCCGCCGTCTCGCCCCTTCGACAAAGATTTTTCGCGGTTTCCCGAAGTTCATCCGCCCCGAGCAGCGGCCTCTCCCCCGCCCGCTCGCCGTTTCCGAAGGAAACCATCGTATGATGCATATTTTTATGCACCAGCAGCAACCGCCGCAAACTCATGGGCGAGCCCAGCTCGGAGGTCACTGTCATACGGGTCGCTGCATCCAACAGAAACAGCGCCCAGATCACCTGCAAAATTTTTCGGTCACCCGTCGTGCCGGGCAGCAGCCGGTCCGAGGATCCGTTCGCGCACCGGAGATTATCCATCGTGTGCAGCTCGGCGGCATCAGCCACCACCGCCGGTAAGATCCAGAGCGGCTGATGCCAGAATAAGTAGCCATACTCCGGCCATTTCCCCCGCAACTCCTCGTGTTTTCGCCGCGCTCGCCTTAAGGCCTCGGCTTCACCGATCGCCAAGGCGTCAACGTCCGAAACCCCCGGGAAACCCGCCTCACCAAAAAAACCGGTCTTGTCCGGACCTAGCCCGCATTCCTGACACAAGTCGACAAAGCGCGCCGAGACGGCGGCATAAGCCTCCTTCGGCAGATCCCATCTAACGTCATCGGTTATCCGCATGGTGGCGTGCCTCCCGTATAAACTCACCGACCTCACGCAAACCCAACCTGGGAAAGGTTTCCGCTGGGAAACGCCCCGCCATTAAACGGGCGTAGCGCCGGTGCAGATTGCCGTTCGTGATCAACCGGCCGACAGAGCGCAACCGCTCGAACCCCGGTGTATCCAATGCCCGGCCCCAGTCCCGTCGGATCTCGGTGCATTTTGCGATGACCGAAACCGCCCCGGAACCAAACAACTCGCCGGCCCGCTGCAGCGCCTCCCGCTTGGTTATCATCTGACCGAGCGATTGAAAGGCATAGGCTGGCATAATTAAATAAGAGCCGACGAGGCACTTCATTTCATACAGGTTGATACGCCCATCATGATATTTACGGAACCATTGCTCCGCCCCGTCGCAGGTGAGCGCGATGTTTTTTTTGAATCCTCGAAGCGATCTTCCAACATCCACTCGATATCTGATCGCTTCCTCCCCCTGTACGCAAATCGCGCTCTTCAGCACCGAGAGGGGGATATATGATTCATCCACCCCCTCCAAATTCTCCCGGTCGATGATCCAGTGTCCGTGGTGCTGCAAAGGATCCAAATGGCAGAATCGCATGTCCACCTCGTGGAGAAATTTCTCCATCAGGTCCAGTTCCAGGGCCCCCGAGACGCGATCATAATCCACTATCACCAGATCGTCGTAGTCGGAAAATGGAGTCATGGTCCCGTCACCCCAACTCCCGTGCGCATAGGCCGCCAAGGCCGGAAATCGCTCAATCCCGGCGAAGACCTCGCGAAACACGGAACCGGCGACAGCGCATCCTGCCGTCCGCACGCATCTATCTTCCAGACCGGCAGGGGCAGCATCCATGGCCGGTACGGACAACTTCAATCCTGGGTCTGTCCGCCTGAGCCGTTGCCGCCACCGCCGCCAATGGTCGAACGGGAAGCCATGGCGCCCCATGTCCAGCCTCCGGTTCATGACCGGTACCTCCATCTGTCCAGCAGCCATCTGGCTGCGGGAACCGGCGACAACGCACGCAACTGCATGAAAAACACCGGCCGCGAAGCTTCAAATAGCGCAAATACCCCAAAATAGACCACAGCCTGCGCGATCACAGCAGCCCACGCGGCGCCCACTGCACCGTAAGCGGGGATTAACCAGAGGTTCAGCGCCACGTTAAGGAGCAACCCAATCAACGTCTTCGTCAGATGCAGCGTCTGCTTTCCCTCCACATAAAGCCACTTCCCCGCCACCGCTCCCATCGAAAGGAAAACTACATTCAGGGCCTGCACCCGCAGGACCGGGGCCGCCCCGGAATACCCGTCACCAAACAACAGCACCACCAGCCAGTCCGCACCTGCAGCAAGGGCGAAAGCAACCGCCACGCCCCCCCAGATGCACAGGCTCATGAGCCTTCCGGTCTGCACCTCGTAAAGCGCTTGGGATCTCTCCTTGGCCCGGATGATCGCCGGGTAAAAGGCCATCGCCGCCAGCATCGGAAGAAAATAAACGCCTTCAACCACCCGGACTCCAGCCGAATAAATCCCGACGGACGGTGTATCCAATAACACCCCGATCATCAATTGGTCTATTCGCATATAAAGCATGACCGCGAGGCCCGAGAGCGCCAACGGCCAGGATTCCCTCAGCAGATGCCTAACCCGTGGCGCCTGCGTAGCCAGCCCCGGCCAGCCCGCGCAATGATGTCGATATAGACAGAGTGTGACGACCGCCAGGACCACTTCGTCGAACACCAACGCATAGAGAAACGCCTCCACCCCGGCCCCCGAGAATATCAGCCATATACGCACCGTGGCGGACACCGACAGTTGGATAATCCGAGCCAACGCCGGAAACCTCGATTGGTTCAACGACAGGAAATGATAGCCCAGCACCTCGAACGCCCCCGGCAGCAAACCCCAGGACAAGATAGCGAGACCGCTGATCCATCCTCCTCCATCGCGAAGTACGCGACTAGCCAAAAATATCGTCGCCACGATGACGACGCCGACCGCCAGACGGACGGTGAGCGCGGTAGCCAGAAACCCGGCCGCATGCGCCGGCGCACGCACAAACTCTCTGATCAGGATGTTCTCGAACCCCATCCTAGCGAGGGTCGCAATAATGGCGAAACCCGCGACGACTAGGCTAAACGCCCCGAAATCCCCCGGCCCCAGATGCCGCGCCACCCAGGCGGTGATCAGCAGTCCCGCGACCAACCGCGCACCATGCTCCGTCAGCAGCCACGCGAAATTCCGGAGCGAGGATGATGGGGGCGAAGGTCCGCCGGCGGATTCCGATGCGTGCATGAAGACTCGGCCCGGCATGTTGGCGTCGTCCCCGAAGCGGTCAACCTCCGCGACCGATTGTCGGAGGCCTCCACCCGGACCGGCGCATCCTTGCGTCACGGCCGCATGCAACCCACCAACACCACTTCTGGTATCATGCCGTTCTCCGCTTGGGCCGGGTGACTTGACAGCCCGATTGGGGCCATACATGCGTAATACATGCCCGTGACGACCATCCGTCTTTCCACACCTGAGAAGCGCCGCTTCAGTGCCGAAGCGCGCCGCCGCGGCCTGAGCCTTTCGGAATACCTGCGCCAGTCCGCGCACGCCGGAAGCCGCCGGACCGACTGGAAGACGTTCTTCGCCGAGATTCCCGCAGTGACCCTGCCAAAAGAAGCGGCCCGCGATCTGTCGTCTCGTGAAGGCTTCGCGGATTGATTATCTGATCGATGCCGGCCCGCTCGTCGGCGCATTTTGGCCGGCCGATCAATGGCACGCTTGGAGCCGACAAACCCTGAGCGCCATCGCTCTACACGTCTTCACCACCGAATCAGTCTTCGCCGAGGCTGCCTACCATCTAAGATCCCACCCGCCCGCCTTGTTCCAACTGCTGGCGGCCCTCGATTCCGGTCTGGTGGAGTTTCTGCCCATCGGTTCGGCTGACAGCGGTCGCGCAGCGGAGATCATCCAATGCTACTCCCGCCAATGCGACTGGGGTGACGCTTCGCTCATCATCCTTTCTGAAAGGCATCCCAAAGCCCGCCTCATCACCACCGATACGCGCGATTTCACCGTTTACCGCCGCCGAGACGGCAAACCAGTGCCCTGCATCTTCCCGTCTGGCGACAACGGACCGGTTTCGTGATCAAATCCCAAACGCCAATGTACAAACGCCAAATAAACTTCAGGGCCGAAATCTCCTCTCCCCCGGCTCCAAACAACATCCGCGCCATCGTCGAGACTGTGCGCACGACTTGACAGGCAACGGGAGCCATAATGGTATACGTCAACGTATGACACAGGTGCTCACCCTTCGCATTCCACCTGAATTGCTGGCCAAGGCCGAAGCCCGGGCGGCCCGCCTCGGGCTCGACCGCGGCAAGTATGTGCGGGAATTGATCGCTCAGGATGTGGCGCAGCAGAAAGGCACACCCGGGAAGTTCGCCTCGGAAGATTTCATCGGTTCGATCTCGCTGGGCCTCGGCCCCTACACCAACAGCAAAGTACGCGACACCGTCCGCCGGCGGCTGACCACCCGTCGTGAAAAGAATCGCTGACACCGGCCTGCTCGCGGCCGCGGCGGACGCCCGCGATTCGCACCACATCTGGGCCGCCGATTGCCTGCGTCGGCTGGCACCATTTCATACCTGCGAGGCCGTGGTGCTGGAGACTGCCTGGCTGCTGGGTTCGCCCCGCGGCGTGCTGGGGCTGCTGGCGCGAAGCGACTTGGTGCTGGACCCTGCTTTCGATTTCGGGACGGAGCTGCCCCGCCTGCTCGAACTCTGCAACAAATACGCAGACCGTGACATGGATCTGGCGGACGCCTGCCTGGTACGCATGACGGAGCTGACCAGCCGCTGCAAAATCTGGACGGTGGATCGGATGGATTTCACCACCTATCGCCGGCACGGCCGCCAGCCCGTGCCGTGCGAATTTCCCCCATCGGATTGAAACTGGACTCCGCAGAAAAATGGCGCGAAAGACACCGACGTTTTAAGCCTCTTGTTCGCACTCATTTTCATTCATCCATCAGCGCCTGCCGTCCGTCTTGCTCCCCATAGCCTTGGCGAAGGCTGGCGTTTGGTGACCAACCCGAACTGTCCTTCGCTTTGCCCTCCTCCACAACCCTTCAGCCTTTCCCCTTGAAGCTCTCCATCGTTATCCCGTGCTACAACGAGATGAACACGATCCGTGGGATCGTGGACAGGGTTCGGGCCGCGCCTGTCGCCGACAAGGAGATCATCATCGTCGACGACTGCTCGCAGGACGGCACCCGCGATCTGCTTCGCTCTGAGATCGCCCCACTGGTGGACCAGGTCCTTTACCACGAGGTCAACCAGGGCAAGGGCGCCGCCCTCCGCACCGGCTTCGCCGCCGCCACCGGCGATATCGTCATCATCCAGGACGCCGACCTTGAGTATGACCCCAACGAATACCCGCGGCTGCTCAAGCCCATCACGGACGGCAAGGCCGACGTTGTATTCGGCTCACGCTTCATGGGCGCGGACGCCCACCGCGTGGTCTATTTTTGGCACATGGTGGGCAACAAGTTTCTTACCCTGCTCTCCAACATGGCCACCAACCTCAAC
>JBGTGS010000236.1:0-2866 GCA_041746615.1 Opitutaceae bacterium
GCCTGCCCCGCTCCCGCGGGCGAGTCGCATCAGCAGGGTCTCGGCAATGTCATCCTGCTGATGCCCGAGCCATAGCACACGGGCCCGCACTGCCGTCATTTCCCTGGCGAAGAAACCATGCCGGGCCTCCCGCGCGACCGCCTCGCTGGCACCCCGGGGCGCCTTCGCCCAAGCGGCGGTCCGGAACTTTACTCCCAGCCCAACGCAGACCTGCCGGCAAAAGGTCACATCGGCCTGCGCCTCACGACCGCGCAAACGGTGATTAAAATGCAAGGCGAGCAGGCTCCGGCGGCGCCGGGGCCAATGCGCCCAGAGCAGCAGCAAAAGGGCAAGCGAGTCCGCCCCTCCCGAGAAGGCCACCGCCCAGGCACCGGGAGCAGCATCGGCTGCAGCCACCACCCGAGGATGCAGCCGCTCCTTGGGAATCAGTTCGGCCAGCGCCTCGGCCACGGCCGGCCAGTCGGGGCGTCGCGCGGATTTCATGGATCGGTCCGCACGGCGAACACAGTCAGGCGAAGCTGAGGTGGTCCTTGCCAAAATAGGGCACGAGGACCTCGGGCAGCCGCACGCGTCCGTCCGCCTGCAGGTTGTTTTCCAACAGCGCTGAAAGCACGCGGGGCACCGCCAGCCCTGATCCGTTGATGGTGTGAACCAGCTCCGGCTTGCCGCCATCCTTGGAGCGAAACCGGATCTGCGCGCGGCGGGCCTGAAAGCTTTCGAAGTTCGAGCAGCTCGACACTTCCAGCCAGCGTTTCTGTCCGGCCGACCAGACTTCCAGATCGTATTTTTTAGCCTGCGCAAAACCCATGTCGCCGCCGCACATGAGCAGGACACGGTAAGGCAACCCGAGTTTCTGAAGGAGGTTCTCGGCGTCGGCACGGAGGCCCTCCAACTCATCATAGCTTCGGTCGGGGTGCACCCACTTGAGCAGCTCGACCTTGTCGAACTGGTGCAGGCGGTTGAGGCCACGCACATCCTTTCCGTAGCTGCCGGCCTCGCGTCGGAAGCACGGGGTGTAGGCGCTGCGGCGGACAGGGAGGGCGGCTTCCTCGATGATCTCGTCGCGATAAAAATTCGTCAGCGGAGTCTCACCCGTCGGCACCGCGTAAAGATCGTCCTCGACCGTCTGATACATCTGCCCCTCCTTGTCAGGCAGCTGGCCGACCGCGGTCGCACTGGTGGCGTTGACGAAGATGGGCGGGTTGACCTCCGTGTACCCGGCCTTGCCGGCCTCATCGAGGAAGAACTGGATCAACGCGCGCACGATGCGGGCACCGTCGCCGACATAGAAAGGAAACCCCGCCCCGGTGACCTTGGACCCACGCGCGAAATCGAAGAGCCGGTCGAAGCCCGGGATCTCCCAGTGCGCCCTGGCCCCCGCCGGCGATTCCGTGATGCTGCCGTGCGTGGCGACCGTGACATTATCCTCCGGCGTGCGCCCCTCGGGTACGGTGTCGTGAGGGAGGTTGGGCAGCGAAAGCATGGCATCCTGCCAGCGCGTCTCCGTTTCCTTGAGCCCGGCCTCCTTCGCCTTGACCTCGGCCGACACACTTTTCATCGCGGCCAGCTTGGCGAGGAATTCCGGGGTGCCCTTCGGAAGGGCGGCCATCTCGTTGTTGGCCGCCTTTTGCCGGGCCCGCAACGTCTCGACCTCCTGCACCTGCGCGCGCCAGGATGCATCCACGGTCAGGACGGCATCGAGATCGACATCGAGGTGCTTTTTGGTGATCGCGGCCCGGACCCTGTCGGGCGATTCGCGGAGGAGTTTGGGATCGAGCATGACGGTGGAGAAAAACCGCTTCCCCGCCGCAGTTCACGCCTAATCTCGCCGGGCGGGCCTCAGATTCTGCTTTGCAGGAGGGGCCCGGGACAAGTTTGATGGGTCATCCGCCACCGACCCTCATGCCCTGCTGACATGTGCCCCGCGTGCTGACCTTTGTCCTCCAGATAACCGGTTGGATCATCGCCCGGCTTCCGCAATGGCTGCTCCGCGCCCTGTGCGTGGGGTTGGGGGAGATCATTCTGCGGGCACTTCCCCGGCGTCGTCGGCTGGTCTTCTCCAATCTCGACCATGCCTTCCCTGGGCGGTCCCGTGAGTGGCAGACAACCATCGCTCGGGAAAGCGCCCGGCGCCTCGTTGAAACCGGACTCCTCTCCCTCGCCTCGCCCTACCTGGGTGAAGCCCGCTTGCGCGAGATCGCCCGGCTCGATCCGGATGCACAAGCCCTCCTCGAGGCCTGGCACCGCGAACCCCGTCCGGTCATCGTCTGCTCGCCCCATCTCGCCCATTGGGAAGCCCAGACCTGGCTCGGCCTGATCAGCAACGTCCCGATCCCGGAGTTTGGCGTCATTTACCGGCCTCTGCGAAATCCCCGGATGGACGCGTTCGTCAAGCGCACCCGCGAACGCTTCGGCATGCGCCTGCTCTCGCGCAAGGACGGCTTCCAGGAAGCGCTCAAGATCCTGCGGCGTCGCGGCACGGTCGGAATTCTCTTCGACCAGAATTCAAAACAGACCGGCGCACTCGTCACCCTCTTCGGCCGCGTGACCTCCACCTCCGAACTGCCCGGGCTCATGGCGGAAAAATACCGTGCCGATGTGGTGGTCATCCATCCCCGCCGCACGGGATTCTGGCGGGTCAACCTGCACATCGAGCCTCTGTCCACCGATCATACCGTCGCCGGTGTCACCATCGCCCTCAACCAGTGGCTCGAGAACGCCCTCACCACCGACGAGGACCGTTGCGCCTCCTGGCTCTGGTCGCACGACCGCTGGCGAACGCAGTATCTTCCGGAACACCGCCTCCGGCTCGAAGCCAAACGCAACCTGCTGGCTGCCGACTTGGCCGCGCGCCACTGGCCGGCGC
>JBGTGS010000237.1:0-8660 GCA_041746615.1 Opitutaceae bacterium
CCGGCTGGCTCATCGGCGCAGCGGAGATCAGGCTGCCACCGGATCCGGCGTAGGTCACGGTAGCCGCACCGGGTGCGGCTCCGGTGTCGACCGGAGCCGGGCGGGCACCGGAACGGCAGCCGGGAATCGCAAAAATGAGGGTGAAAACGGCGATGTGCACGGCCACGACGAGGCCGAAAATCTTCATAATTTTCATGATGGTAACTGTGTTCGAAATCTCGGTTTTTAGCTATCTCAAAACGGGCTTTGCCCCCAGGTTGTTCACCAGGCGGACATACTGTGATCCACGGTCCTCATAACTGCGGAATTGGTCGAAACTGGAGAAGCCGGGACTGAGCAGCACGTGGTCTCCGGGTGCCGCCCAGCCCGAGGCAGTCACAACTGCACCGGCCAGGTCGGAACAAACGGTGTGCGGCACGCCGGCCGCTCCACAAAAGGTGGAGAGCACACTGCGGGTTTCGCCAATCAGACAGGCATGTTTCACCCGTGGAGCAATCCGACGCACGAACGCCGCGATGTCCCCTCCCTTGGCCTTGCCTCCCGCGATGAGCACCACGGGACTCGCGAAGCGGGCGAGCGCGGCTTCGACCGCGTGAAAATTTGTCGCCTTGGAATCGTTCCAGTACACCACCCCGGCGGACTCGGCCACCTGCACCAGCCGGTGCTCCGCGACCGGAAAAGTCTGGGCTGCGGTGTACAGCAGCGATTCACGCAATCCGGCCGCGCGCCACCAGGCGGCGGCCAGAAAAAAGTTTTCACGTTGCGGGTACTCGGCGAACACCGAGTTCCGCAGCAGGACATCCCCGGACTGGTTCTCCGTGGGCACACAGGCGTCGGCCGGAAGGGACTGCCCGAACTCCTCCGCGTAGCGCTGCACGCTCGAACCGGCGAACACTGAGCCCCCGATTGTGCGCTCGAACAACCGCCACTTGGCCATGAAGTAGGCCTCCATCTGCCCGTGACGCTCGAGATGATCCTCCGCAAAATTGGTCCAAATCGCATGATCGGCCCGGAAGTACCTCAAAGTCTCGGCCTGAAAAGAACTGACTTCGCACACCGCCAGCGCATCCGGACCCCCGCCCTGACGGGCCAGCACAAGCCGGGACAGGGGAAAACCGATGTTCCCGGCCGACTCGGCGTCTTGGCCCGCGGCCTTGAGTGCATGCGTGAGGAACTGCACCAGGGTCGTCTTGCCGTTCGTTCCGGTGACCGCGATCATGCGACCGCGCCAGAAGAGGGAGGCGAAATCCAATTCGCCCAGACAGACCGCCCCACCCGCCCGCGCCGTGGCAATCCATGGATGGGTGGGCATGAACCCCGGCGAAAATATCACCAACCGGTGGGCGGTGGCCCCGGCCCCCCGGAATTCCGTGCCCACTCCCGGGCCACCCCGTTCGTCGAAGGATTGCACCCGGCCGCCCAGGGCCTTCACCAACTCGCCCGCCGCCGTGCCACTCACGCCGGTGCCAAGTACGGCGACCGGATGGTCCAGCAGGGGTCGGATGAAATCGGGAACCAGATTCATTTCATCGGAGTTTCAGCGTGCCCAACCCGGCCAGGGCAAACATCAGCGACAGGATCCAGAACCGGAGCACCACCTTGGTCTCGGGCCAACCTTGTTTTTGAAAATGATGATGGATCGGAGCCATCAGAAAAAACCGCCGGCCCGCCCCGAAACGACGCCGGGTGTATTTGAACCAGCCGACCTGGATGATGACCGAAAGCGCCTCCCACACAAAGACACCACCGACGATCACCAAGGTAAAGGGTTGCTGAACCATGAAGGCAATCACCCCGATGAGACCACCCAGCGCCAGGGAACCGGTGTCGCCCATGAATACCTCCGCCGGATGCGAGTTGTACCAGAGAAAAGCCATGCCCGCCCCGACAAGGGCACCGCATATCACCGCCAGCTCCCCCGTGCCGGGGACGTAACCGATGAGCAGGTATCCGGAGATCAGCACATTACCCGCCGCGTAGGCCATGATGCCATAGACCAGCGCAACCGTGATGGTGCAGCCGATGGCCAGCCCATCGAGACCGTCAGTCAGGTTGATCGCATTGCTGAAGCCCACCACCCAAAAAAATATCAGCACGAAAAGTGCGGCCACCGGCATGACCGCCAGCACCGGCTCCTTCAGGAACGGCACCCACAGCTCGCGTATCTTCACCGCGCTGTCCTCGTGCACCAGCAGTGCCGTGAGCGCGATCACCGTGATCACTGTCTGCCACATGAGCTTCTCCCACGAGGCGATGCCTCCGCGGTTCTTCCGCACCACCTTCAGAAAATCATCGCGAAAACCCACCGCCGTGAGCGCCGTGTAAACAAAGAGCGCAACCACCACCCAGATGTTGGGCGTCGCCCATAGGAACGTGCTGACAAAGACGGAGGCGAAGACCAGCAGCCCACCCATCGTGGGGGTGTTCTTCTTGTCGAACCGATGCGCAAGGTCACCGGTGCGGTCGTCGTCGTAGTTCTGTCCAAACTTAAGCCGCCGTAAATGGGCGATGAGCCAGGGTCCGATGATGAAGCCCACCAGGGTCGCGGTGCCCGCCGCGAGCAGGGTGCGCAGTGTGAGGTAGCGCAACACGCGAAGTGGTCCGAAGAGGTGTTCGTAATCGGCAAGATAACTCAGCATCGTCGGTCAGTGGGCGGCGGTGACGATGCCGTCACCAAGGATTTGCTCGAGGCAATGACGGCGGCTCCCCTTCACAAAGACCGCGCCGCTGAAACCAGCGAGGCGCGTAGTGACCGGCATGAGCGTGGTGACGGTCTCAAGCTGGTCCGCCCGGGCACCTGCAGCGAGCGCGCCGGCCCGGACTTCATCGGCGGCATCGCCGATAATGCACGCGTGGTCCATGGGACGCAGCTTGAGGGCCCGGCCAAGTTCATGGTGCAGGCGGGGGCCATCACTCCCCAGTTCCTCCATGCAGCCGATGACATAGAGTCTGGGCTCATCCACCGGCGCAATGGCGTGAAAGGTCTCCAATGCATCCGCCATCGAAGCCGGATTCGCGTTGTAGCAGTCGAGATACTGCAACCGGCCGTCCCGGCGCCGGATCTCACCGCGAAGATATGAGGGCGCATAGTCACGCAACCGGTTTTGGATGACATCACGGGGTACGCCCAGCCAGAGCGCCGCACAAATCGCGAGCACGGCGTTGCGGGCCATGCCGTCTGTCACGCGTCCGAGGATGAAGACCATCGGGGGTGGCGCCCCGTAGGCCAGCGCCACCACGGTCGTGTCACCGCGTTGGGTCACCGTGTAGTAAACCTTGTCCCGGGGCGGTTCCGCCGGACGCAGCACGTCAGCGGGTTCCACCGTCAGGGTCCGGACTTCGAGATCGCGGAACGCGGCAAACTCAGCGCAGTCGCGGGGGAACACCGCAATTCCGCTGGGGCGCACCGCCGCAGGCAGCCGGGCCTTCTCCCGTGCCACACCCTCCAGGCCGTCCAACTCTGCGGTGTGGGCCGGCCCGATCAGCGTGATGATGGCGACATCGGGCTCGATCATGTCCGCGAGCGGAGCCATCTCCCCGGGCGCACCGATGCCGGCCTCGATCACGGCGAAATCATGCCGGCCCGGTTCGAGTCGCGTGAGGGTGAGCGGCACGCCGAGGTGGTTGTTCAAGTTACCCTCGGTCGCAAGCACCCTCCCCTCATTGGCCCCGAGCAGGAGAGCGAGCAGGTCCTTGGTCGAGGTCTTGCCCGCACTGCCCGAGATGCCCACCACCGGGGCGTAAAAATTGCGGCGGTGTGCCCGCGCCACGGATTGGAATGCGGTCAGCGGATCGGGCACCACCAACTGCGGCAGCGCCACTGAAGGGTCTACTCGCCCCACCAGCGCGGCACCGGCGCCGGCGGCCATCGCTTCGGCAAGAAAATCATGTCCATCCCGCCGCTCCGTCTTCAGGGCCACGAAGACCTGGCCCGCACGAACTTGGCGCGTGTCCGTCGAAAAGCCTGTAAGCGCCGACGACGGCAACGACGTCCATTGTCCGGACGTCCAGTCAGCGAGGGTTTTGGGATCAAAGGCGGGCACGGAAATAGTGGTGGGTGCGGTCGGAAGAAGCGTTCAGGCGGGCTTGATCTTTTTGATGCCGATGAGCTCACGCACGACCTGGCGGTCATCAAAGGGAATGATGGTGTCGGCGAATTCCTGGTAGGACTCGTGGCCCTTGCCCGCAATCAGCAGGCAGTCTCCGGCGCGGGCCATGTCGAGGGCGAGGCTGATGGCGCGGCGCCTGTCATCGATCCAGGCAATCTTGTCCGGCGCCGTGACCCCTTCCTTCATGTCGGTGAAGATCTGCTCCAGGGCCTCGCGCCGCGGATTGTCGGCGGTGGCGAAGGCAAAGTCGGCCAGGTCCTGCACGGCCCGGGTCATGAGGGCGCGCTTGGCACGGTCGCGGTTGCCGCCACAGCCGAAAACCACGAGAAGGCGCCCGGGGGTCACCGTGCGCAGCATGCCGAGGGCGTTGCGGAGGGCATCGTCGGTGTGGGCGTAGTCCACCAGCACGTTGAACGGCTGGCCCTCCTCCACCCGCTCCATCCGGCCCGGCACCCCCGGGAACGCCCGCAGGCGCGCCATGAAGACGACGGGGTCGCGGCCCAGTGACCAGGCGGTGGCGATGGCGGCCAGCAAATTGCTGAGATTGTAGCGGCCGATCGAGGGAGCCTCGATCTCCATCGTCCCCTGCGGCCAGACCAGACGGAAGGCCGTGTGCTTGAAACCAAGCACCACGTTCTCCGCCCTGACCTGCGCATCGGCGTGCTCGCCAAAGGTGACGGTGCGCACGCCCGAGGGGATGCGTGCAATCAGCTTTGGGCCATAGACATCATCAAGGTTGACCACCGCCACCTTCGGTACGGCCCCGGTGCCACCGGTGAAGAGCCGGGTCTTCACCTCAAAATAGTCCTCCAGGGTGTGATGATAATCGAGATGGTCCCGCGTCAGATTGGTGAAGACCACTGCGCCGAATTGGAGTCCGAGCACGCGCTGCTGGTCGATGCCATGTGAACTCACCTCCATGACGGCATGCCGGCAGCCGGCATCACGCATCTGCGCAAGCATGCCGTGGATGTCGAGGGCCTCGGGCGTCGTCTTGAACGACGGCACTGTGCGGGCCCCCAGATCGTAGTTGATCGTGCCCAGCAGGCCGACCCGCTGGTTGCCGTTGAGGAAGTGCTTGATCAGGTGCGCGACCGTGGTCTTGCCATTCGTGCCGGTCACACCCACGACGCCGAGTTCTCGATCGGGAAAGTGGTAATAACGCTGGGCGGCCCGCGCGAGCATGGCGCGGGGATCATCCACCTGGATGAAGGTGACCTTGGCGGAGGCCGCCTTGGGCAGCTGTTTCGTGACCACCGCCACCGCGCCCCGGGCAACGGCCTCGTCGATGAACCCGGCCCCATCCGTGCGCAGGCCGGGAATTGCAAAAAACAGCGCGCCCGGGACCACCCGGCGACTGTCCATCACCAGGCCCGAGATGGGCCGGTCGAGCGTGCCCTTCAGGGCGGTGATCTCACCTTCGCGGAAGCAGTCGGATAATTTTGGGGCCATTTTGATGACACGGTTGCGCGCGATTGTCTCCCTGCGGGTGAGGCCGGCGGAATGCGGACCGAAGGCGCTGATCAACGGATGGTTTTGCACAAGATAACCAATCACCGTCGGCCTCCTTCAAGGGCCGCCAGGGTCCGGATCGGGAGCGGTCCGGGAGGCTTGATGTCCAGATAGGGAATCAGCTGCTCGGCCAGCTGCTTGAAACTCGGGGCCGCCACCACACTGCCATAGGCGGTTCCGCCGGCGGGAACCTTGCCATCATCCACAATGACCGTGATGACCACCCGCGGGTCGCTGGCCGGGAAGAAGCCCGAGAAGGATCCGATGTGGTTGCGATTGGAATAGACCCCGTTGATGAGCTTTTGTGCCGTGCCGGTCTTGCCGGCAACCTGATAGCCGGTGATGGCTGCACGCAGCGCGGTTCCTTCGGATGACGCCACCCGCTCGAGCATCGCGGCCATGATTCTGGCGGTGTCCGGGGAGATGACGCGCCGGCGGGAAACACCGCCAAAGCTGTAGACCGTCTCGTTGCGCGAATCACGGATCTCACGGATGATCTGCGGGCGCATGAGTTCGCCGCCGCTGGCGATCACACCCATGCCGTAGTGGATCTGCAGGGGCGTGGCGGCCACGGAGTAGCCGGCCGGGATGCGGGTGATGTCGATCCCGCTCCACCGCTCGGGTGGATTGAGCATGCCACGAATCTCGCCACCGAAGGGGAAGCCGGCCGGTTCGCCGAAACCGAAGGCGCGGGCGTAATCGTAGAAGCGCTGGTCGCCGAGTTTCATTGCCAGCCGGGCCGCTCCCCGGTTGCTGGATTTGCTGATGATCTCGCCCACGGTCAGGGGCTGGGCCCATCGGTGGTCGTCGGGGATGAGCTTGAGCGTCCGCCCGTTGTAAACCACCGTCTCAGAGGTGCAGTCGATGCGCGTGTCGGGTGTCACCAGTCGCTCCTCCAGCGCGGCGGCAGCCGAAACGATTTTAAAGGTGGAACCGGGGTCGAGCTGATCGGTGATGGCGATGTTGCGCTGCACCTCCAGCGGGGCGGTGTTGAATTCGTTGAGATTGAAGGTCGGATAATTGCCCAGGCCGAGGATGAAGCCGCTGCGGGCGTCGCTCACGATGATGGTGGCCTTGGCCGGGTTGAATTTCGCCGCAATCGCGGAGAGTTCCTCGTCCACCATCCGCTGGATGGCGGAATCGATCGAAAGCACGATGCTGTAGCCATCCGTCGCCGGAACCTCCCGGCTGCGAAACTGGGCGAGCTCCCGGCGGAGACCGTCGCGCTCGGATTCGCGCCAGCCATCCTGCCCGCGCAGGTAGAAGTCGGCGAAGGCCTCGATGCCGGAGGCCGGGGTGTTCTCACGATTGACAAATCCGATGATGTGGGCGGCCCGGGAGTTGTGCGGATAGGTCCGGCGATAGGTGCGCGGACCATAGACACCGCGGATCCCGAGATCGAGGATGCGGTTGTAGGTGGACTCCTCCACGGTGTCGCTGAGCTTGGCCCAGCGAATCGGCACGACCTCGGGGTCTTCGACACCAGTTGGATCCGTCCGCAGGCGGGTCCGCGTGCGGAAAATCCGCTCCAGTTCGGACAGGGGCAAATCGATAATTCGAGCCAGCTCCGGCCACTTTGACTCATCTTCCTCACGGAGGACCTGCGGATCGACCCCGAGCACAATGAGGGATCGGGAGGTCGCAAGGATGTCACCCCGCGCATCGAGAATGTCACCGCGACGGGCCTCCTGAATCACAAAGGTGTCGCGGACCCGGTCCACAAAACTCACGAGCCGGTCGCGGTCGAGCACATGCAGGTCAACCAGACGGATTCCCACTGCGGCGAAGCACAGGAAGACAACGCCGGCCAGCAGGACGATGCGGTAGTTTGAGGCGAAGCCGCGCGACATGGAAGGGGGTCAACGGGCGGGGCTGGAATTGTAGCTGACCCGCACCGGGTTGATGCGGACGGTTTCCTCGGCGAAGATCTCACGGTTGCGTCGCTCCGCCAGGCGCAGCTCAGGCGATTCAGCGATCCGCACCACGTGGGTGTCGCGCTTGGGCACCAGGCCGATGCGCATGCCGGTGTTTTTCCGCTCAAGCGACTCGGGGGACTGCTCGACTGCAACAAGAGCGGTGGTTTCGGCGATGCGGCGCTCGACCTCGGCAAGGCTGGCCTCGATCCGCTTGGTCCCATTGGCGGTGATCGAGATCTGGTGCCGCAGCCACACCGTGCCCAGGCCGATTGATCCACTGAAGCAGATCATGACCAGGGTGCAGACCAGCAGCTGGTTGATAAAGGCGTGGGTGTCGGACTTGTTCATGGCGGGATGGGACTCAGAGTTTACGGAGGGCGCGCAACCGGGCGGAACGGCTGCGTGGATTGACGGAAAGTTCGTTTTCACCCGCGGTGACGGGCTTTCGCGTGAGCGGCTCGGCGAGTTTCACCCGCAGATCCTGCGGGGTGTGGTCGCCGGCATGTTCAGCCTGGCCGCAAAGGCGGCGGAAGTACTGCTTTACCGGGCGGTCCTCCAGGGAATGAAAGCTGATGACGGCGAGCACGCCACCGGGCGTCAGCCGGGCAAAGGCAGCAGGCAGGGCCCGTTCAATGGCCCCGATCTCGTCATTCACCGCAATGCGGATGCCCTGAAACGCGCGGGTCGCGGGATGGATCTTCATGGTCCGGCGGTCACGGGCCGGGATGGCCCCGGTCACGACTTCGGCCAGCGAACTCGTGCGCGCCAACCCGCCGGTACCACGCGCTTCCCGCAAAGCTCGAACCACCCGGCGCCAATGCGTTTCCTCGCCAAAGTCACGAATGGCCCGCACCAGCATCTCCTCCGTCGCGGTCTCCAGCCAACGGGAAGCCGGCACTCCCTGACGCGGATCCATCCGCATGTCTGCAGGTGCATCCTGCCGGAAGGAAAATCCCCTCTCCACCTCGTCGAGCTGGAAGGAAGAGACACCGAAGTCGAAAAGGATGCCGTTGAAAAAACCCACTTCGAGTTCGTCGAGCCGGCCGAAGTCCATGTCGATGAGCTCCAGCCGCCCCGGAAAATCCGCGGCGAGGGCGGCGGCACGCGGACCGGCGGCGGGATC
>JBGTGS010000238.1:0-9723 GCA_041746615.1 Opitutaceae bacterium
GCCGGGTGCCTGCGGGCAGCAGGTCGCGGTGGCAGACCACGGCGCCCACCGCCCCCGAGCCGATCGTGAGGTTGGCGAAGTAGGGTTTGATCGCGTTGCGATCCAGCGGGCTTTCCAGCAGGGTCCGGATTGTTTGGTCGACCAACGGACGGCCATTTTCGCCGGACACCACCAGGGCGCAGCGGATCTGGCCCGACTCAATCAGGCCGGCGGCGATGGTGAGGGCGTTCAAGAAGCCGAGACAGGCGTTGGAGACATCAAAAATCTGCGTCCGAGCCGGCAGACCGATCTTGCGGTGGGCGAAGGACGCGGTGGCCGGCTCGAGCATGTCACGGCAGACGGCACCGTGAATGAACAGCTCCACCTGGTCGGCCCGGATTCCGGATTTTGCGAGCACCGCGCGTCCGGCGGATGCGCTGGCGTCGGATGGCTTGATCCCCTCGGCCCAGACGCGTCGCTCGCGGATGCCCGTCATGAGTTCGAGGCGGCCGAAGGGCAATTTGAGCCGCTCATAAAGCGGCCGCAGCCGCTCCTCAATCTCCGCGGAGGTCAGGACCTCATCCGGCAGCGCAACCGCGAGCGACTCAATGCAGGTGTGGCCGAATTTCATTGGGAAAACGCCAAATGCCAAACGTCCAAACGCCAAACCGATCCCAGGTGACAAGCGTTGAAATAAACAGCGAGAGCTTCCATTTATTTGGTGTTTGGTATTTTGGAGTTTGGGATTTGCGCCGGCTTTGCCGGCGCCTCGGGTCTCATTGCGAGCCGGATGATGTCTTGATCGAAGGCATTCAGGCCCAGACCGGCGTCGATCACCAAAGTGGATCCGTTGATCCCGCTGCTGCGTTCGCTGAGCAGGAACAGCACGGAGTCGGCGACCTCCTGGGTGGAGAGGTTGCGCTTACGAAAAGTGAGTTTCTCGGCATAGAGGTAGCTTTCGAGGTAGCCGGGGATGCCGGCCGAGGCGCTCGTCTTGAGCGGACCGGCGCCGACCGCGTTGAAGCGCACGTTGGAATCGGCGCTGAAGGATTTTGCCAGGAATCGCACCGTTGATTCGAGGGCGGCCTTGATCGGTCCCATGTAGCCGTAGTTGTCGGGCGTCACCAGGAGGGAGGAAATGCCGATGGTCACGACGGAGGCGTTCGCCGCAAGGTGCGGCTTGAAGGCCCGCGCGAGCTCGATCAGCGAGAAGGATGAGATGGCCGTGGCCTGGAGAAAGTCCCCCCGCTTGGTTTCATGGAAGGGCTTGAAGCCTTCGGAATAGTTGGCGAAGGCGATCGAATGGACAATCCCGTGCAGGGGGGCATGTCCGGCTGCGGAGATCGCGGCCGCGAGGCGGTCGGCGGCACCCTCCCCCTCCACGTCACACAGGAAGACGGGTTTGCCGGCGAGGAGGGTTTCGAGGGATTTTTTGCGCGTCTCGGAGCGCACGCTATAGATCACCCTGGCACCCTGTTCTTCCAGGGATCGCGCGATGAACCAGGCCACGCTCTTGCGGTTGGCCACGCCGAGGACGAGGAAGGTCTTGCCGGTGAGCTGGAGGAAATCGGGCATGGCGGCTTACTGCTGGACCTGCTGTTGACCCTCGGGGGCCTTCCAGGCCACTGCGAATTCGACGGTGAGCACACGGGTTCCATCGGCCTTGCGGATGGCACCGGCCATCATGGTGAAACCACCCATGGCGTCCTTTTTCTTCACCTCGATCAATACCTCGTCGCCCGGATAGACGGTGTTGCGAAAGCGCACATCGGAGATCTTGGCGAGCAAGGGCACACCCTCCCCCGGCTTGCCTCCGGTGGCCTGGGCCTGCCGGGCCATGAAAAGCGCACCCGTCTGAAACACCGCCTCACACAGGAGCACGCCCGGGGTGATGGGAGCGCCTGGATAATGTCCCTTGTAGAAATCCTCGTCGGCCCGCCAGGTTCGCCGGGCGGTCAGGCTCTCGGCGGTTTCGGCGGTGATTTCGTCCACAAAGAGGAACGGCGGACGGTGGGGAATCAGGTCGGTGACGGAAGCGGCCATGGAATCAAGGACCAGACATCACCTGCCGGACTCCTGCAAGTTTGGAAATGGCGCGGGACGAACTGAGCTGGCAGGAGTGAATCCGGATTGCCTGATGGTTGGTATATGCGTACGGCTTGCAGCATCCCAATGCCACCAGCCCGCCCGCATAACGGATGCCAAGCCATGTCTGAGGAGCAGTCGTGTGCAGCCCGATACCGCATTTGGCCGGGATTGGTTTACCCCATGGCCATGGTGGCTGCCATCGGCCTCTTTGGGCTGTTGAAGGTACTGGCATTGCCTTTGCTGGTCTGCACCTACGCACCCGTCCTGCTGGGGGCCGGAGCTGTCACATTTTTCGAGCACTACCTGCCCTACCGGCGCAAGTGGCAGGCGCGGAGCGATGAGGTGTGGAATGACGCCTTGTTCATGGTGACGGTACAAATGGTACTGCCCAAGGCGCTGGGCTTTCTCGTCGCCGTCACCGCGCTTCAGGCACTCTCACATTGGGACTTGGCGATCACGGTGATCTGGCCGCACCAGTGGCATATCGGCCTGCAGGTCGTCCTGATGGTACTCATCGCTGATTTTTTCCGGTACTGGTTGCATCGGTTCTCACACGAGCTTGCCGCCCTGTGGCGGTTTCACGCCGTGCACCATTCCCCGCCCAAGCTTTATTGGATGAATGTAGGGCGGTTCCATCCGATCGAGAAGACCCTGCAATTCCTCGTCGATGCACTGCCCTTCATCATTGTCGGCGTCTCCGGCGAGGTGCTGGCACTCTATTTCGTATTTTATGCGGTGAATGGCTTCTTCCAGCACTGCAACATCGAGTTGCGCATGGGTGTGCTCAACTACCTCATCAGCGGTCCGCAGCTCCACCGTTGGCATCACTCCCGGAAGATCGAGGAGTCGAACACCAATTATGGTAACAACATCATCCTCTGGGATCTTGCATTCGGGACCTTCTTTTTCCCCCGCGACCGCCAGGTGGATGAACTTGGACTTATCAATGGTTCCTACCCGCTCGACTATGTTTCGCAGATCTCGGCGCCCTTTTCCGGTGATATCGACAAGCAGGATCTGCCCCTGCGCCCGTTACGGGTTGTCGCGGTCAACGTGTTATTGCGAGCGCGGATGCTGGTCATAAGGGCGACGCTTTACCGGAGTTTTGTACGGGTGACACGTCGGCCCGACGAGGCCCAGCAAGCAACCTTGCGCTCTATCCTGATCCGGAATCGTGACACCGAGTTTGGCCGGAAACACGGATTCTCTTCCATCCGAAGTCACAAGGAGTTCAAGGAACGGGTGCCCGTACAGGATTATGACGTCCTCAGGCCCCTGATAGAGAGGCAGGAAAAGGAGAGGACGCCCGTGCTCACCGCTTCCCGTCCATTCATGTACAACCGCACCAGCGGAACGACTGGCAGCGAGAAATACATCCCGGTGCTCCCAGAAACCATCGAGTCCCTGCGTCGCACTCAAAAAATCATTGCGTGCATCCAGTACCAGACCTGCCCGGAGGCGTTCGTCGGCAGGCTTCTGGGCATTGTCAGCCCGGCCATTGAGGGTCGCTTGGAAACAGGCACACCTTATGGGAGCGCCTCCGGGCATGTCTACAAATCCATGCCCGCGCTGGCCCGTTCCAAATATGTGCTTCCGCCAGAGGTATTCGAAATCGGTGACTATGGGATCAAATATTATGTCATCGCCCGGCTGGCGGCCGAGCAAACCGACATCACCTATCTGGGCAGCGCAAATCCCTCCACGTTTCACAAACTGATCGAGGTCGTTAACCAGCGCTATGACGATATCGTAGCTGACATCGCCTCCGGTCAATGCCGCCACCTGGAGCAGCTGGATGGGATGTCCGCCGCTGCCATCCAGCAGCGCTTGCGACCGAACCCGGAGCGGTCGAGCCGATTGGTCGCGTTGCGAACTGCGCATCCGGTGTTGCGCTACGCGGATCTCTGGCCCGGCTTGGGGATGGTCACCACCTGGACGGGAGGAAGTTGTGGCATTTCCCTGGAAGCCATTCGTCGCCAGTTCCCGGAGCGTACCTTCATCAGCGATCTGGGTTATCTGGCCAGCGAGCTGCGAGGGACCATTGCGATCGAGCCTGATTCCCCGGCCGGGGTCCCCACCCTCCACGAGAATTTCTTTGAATTTGTGGAGCGGGATGCGTGGGAGAACGGTGATCGGCATTTCCTTACCCTCGGCGAGCTGTGTCAGGGGAAGGAATACTATCTTTTCGTGACGACCCCGGCCGGATTGTACCGCTACGACATGAATGACATCGTTCGGGTTGCGGGCCGTCTTAACGAAACACCGCTCATCCTCTTTGTCCAAAAAGGCCGGGGCGTGACCAACATCACCGGCGAGAAACTCCACGAGAGCCAGTTGATCACCTCGATGGGCCGGGTAAGGGAGCGCTTGGGGATTGTGCCCGTATTCTACCAAATGTTGGCTGACGAAGAGGCTTCCCGCTACGCGCTTTACCTTGAGACGGCAGAGCCTACCGCAGTCAACATGTCAGAGCTGGCCGCGGTTCTGGATGAGTCCCTGCAGGAGGCGAACATGGAGTACGCGACCAAGCGGGCTGGCGACCGTCTGAAGCCTCCCGTCGTCTATCGGCTCAAAGCCGGCACGGTGGAGTCTTACCGGAACCATTACCTTCAGCATGGTCAGCGGGAGGGACAGTTCAAACCGCTCATATTGCAATACAAACGGGCGTTCACCTTTGCCATTGGGGAGCATGTGAACGAATGAACATCACGAATCTCGAAATACAGCCCCTGGAAATCCCGTTTAGAACGAGTTTCAAGCACAGTAGTGCGGAAATAAAATCGACCGCATCGGTACTTGTTAAAACGGTGACCCAGAGTGGTTGTGAAGGAATTGGGGAGGGCTGTCCTCGACCGTACGTCACCCGGGAAGATATCGGCAGTTGCCTAGCCTACTTCGCCAGGCACCGGGAACAGGTCATGCTGCGCATCCATTCGTATGCGGACCTGAAGACCTGGGTTAATGAGCATGAAGCAGAGATTGATTCGAATCCGGCGGCGTGGTGCGCACTGGAGCTTTCACTTCTTGACGCCCTGGCCAAGGATTCGGCGGTAACTCCGGAAAGTCTGCTCGGGTTGCGCGAACTCCAGGGAATATTCGCCTACACCGCGGTGCTGGGTGAAGCGGATAGGGAGGTGACCCGGATTCAGATTTCCCGCTATGCCGCTCTGGGTATGGGCGACTTCAAGATCAAGATCAGCGGTGATCCCGTGTGGGATAATGAACGGATCGCTCTGATCAAGGCGTCGGTCGGTGACGCGCGGGTTCGCATGGATGCCAACAATCTTTGGTCCCATGCTCAGGATGTCTTGGATTATCTCGGTAAACTCGACGCCCTTCCCTTTGCCATCGAGGAGCCGCTCGACGCCATGGACTATCCTGGAATGGTGGAACTTTTCAGGCAATCCGGAGTTAGACTAATCCTCGACGAAAGCTTCCTTGGGACCCGGCAATTTACTGAAGCTGACAAGCTTGGATCTGGAGCAGTTATTAATCTGAGAGTATCCAAGATGGGCGGTTTGATTCGCTCTCTGGAGGTTGCCCGGGAGGCGGCCGCCCGAGGCATACCCATGATTGTCGGGGCTCATGTCGGCGAGACCAGCATCCTCACGAGGGCCGCCCTCACCATCGCTGGCGGTTTCAGGTCAAACCTCGTTGCCCAGGAAGGAGCATTTGGGACGCTGCTGCTTGAGACGGATACTGTAAGCCAGCCGCTGATGTTTGGAGCTCAGGGTGAGATCAAGGTCAATGACATGACTCCCGGCCAGAAATTCTCCCTCTCTTGGTAGTTTGTTAAGGCGCGAGGCGAGCGCTGGGGCTTTCGCCGTTCAGGAGAACTCCATGCCCATAGCTACTTCTTCCCCGGCAAAATTCCCTTGAGGAGACCTCCGGCCTTGTCGCCGAGGCTTTTTTGGATCTCTTCGGTCGCCCGTTCGCGGAGGGCGTCGGTGCCGGCGCGGCGCACGAGGTCACCGAGGGCACCCCCGTCGACCTGGATCTTCGGATTGGACAGCGAACCCGCCAGCCCGACGGGCAGCGTGAAATTTGACACCGGGACGACGCGGCCGGCGACGGTGAGCGTGGTGTTGTGAAGCGTGGCCTTCAACGGCAGTTCGACCTCCCCACCCGCGGCGAAATAACGGCCGGTCGCAGCCAGGTCGAGAGTACCACCGGTGAGAAGGGTTCCGCCCGAAACCTTCAGGTCGCCCATGATGCTGTCCACCGGCAACTCGCGGTAGTGAAAGGCCAGGACATTGTCCCCGCCCGCGGCGCTCAAGCCGCTGAAGGCCGCCTGGAACCCGAGCCGGTCGCTGGTGCTGGTGATGACCACTTCCGGCGCCCCGGGTGCCAGACCCGGCTGAGTGGACAGATTACGCGCCGTAATATTGAGCGTCTCATCAGGGAGCTGGCTGACCTTCACGCCGTTTGCCTGCAGCTCTGTGATCAACAGGGTCGGCGCACCCTCGATCAAATGGGTCGCCTTCAGCGCGGCATAGCCCTGGGCGGCGGCCTGTCGGCGCAAGCGCTCTTCCAGGGTTTCATCATCCGTTTCGGTGGCGGGCGGGCCGCTGATTTTGTCGAGCCACCGCTGCAGCTGGGCGAGCCGCTCGCGCCAGACCTGGGCATTGCGCAGGTAGTCCTCGATGGAGCCCGCATCGGGCCACTGAATCGGGCGGGAGGGCTCCGCAGCCGAGGCCGTGCGACGTCCGGGCACACGACGTTGCTCGCCGCTGGTGGCTTCCGTCACGACCACGCGGTCGAGTTGCAGGCGCTTGCGCAGCAGGTTCACACCGCTGACATCAGCTTCGATGTGCGTCGCGCGAAAAAGGTCCGTGCCCAGATTATTCGGATCGGCGGCGGCCAGACCGGTGAGCACCATGCGACCGGATCCAAGATCAAGATCGGCGCTTTCCAATTCGACCGTCGCGCCATTGGCTCGTTCGAGCCCGCTGCGGAGCGCGGTGGTGATGATGGTCGATGAAAAGAACTGCTGCAAGGTCACCCCGAGCACGAGGACGAGCACCACGAGAACAGCCCCGAGCGGGCGGATGGGGTTGCCGATTTTCGGCTTAAGCAGGGCCGCGTAATCGGGATCCTTCAGGCCCCCACCGGCAAAGACGAAAACGGTGAACCGCGCCCAGCCCTTCGCCATGAATGCCTGGTAACGGGGCGAGTTCTGTCCGAGCTCGGCCATTTTTCTTCGGAAGGCATGGATGCTCCGGGAGATGATAATTCCGGTGACGAGGCCGAGCAGTCCGCCTACCAGAAGTCCACCCGTGGCCACATAGGACTCAAAACCAAACAGCGCAAAGACCGGAGCGTTGATCAGAGCCTTGAAGATGCCCTCCGTGGGCCCGTCGAGCAGGAACCGGCCGACGGCGAAGCTGACCGGCAGCAAGGCCAGCGAAAGCAGTTTGGCCGCCAGACCGACCAGGGCGGCCAGCACGAGGTTGGCATTGAGCACGACCAACATGAGCACGAGCACCGCGGTCAGCCCGGGAGCATGGATGATGTCGGGCATGAATCCCAGCATCGTGCCCAGCAGGCAGCCGCTGATGATTTGAAAAGGGGTGGCGTTGCCCCGGAGCAGGTAGCCGATTCTTCGAAGGAAAAACATGGTGGGTACGGAGGGATGGAGACAGTAGCATTACCCTAAGGTTCTCCCGGATGGGGTGCAACCCATCGAAATGCCGGACAACGCAGACCGCCTTACGGCTCGCCACCGGACTCAATCGTGACAGAATGGGTCCAACCATCATATCATATGGATATTATACCCCGTCGAAGCTTCATCAAGACAACCCTCACTGCCACCGCAGCGACCGCCATGGGAGCTTCCGCCTCAACCGCAGCCGAACCCCGCCCAGACACCGGTCGGGAATTTTATGAATTGCGCTCCTACCGCCTCGCCGCCGGGGCGTCGTCAGCCCCGCTCGAGGGCTATCTGGAAAAAGCGTTTATCCCTGAAATGAACCGGCGGGGTGTTGCCACCGTGGGCGTCTTCACCGGGACCCCCTCACCGGCCGCTCCGGTGGTCTGGGTGCTGATACCCTTCACCTCCCCCGAATCCTTCGTGAACGCGACCACCGGCATCCATACCACCCCCGCAGTGCTCGCCGCCGGAGCCGACTACCTGCAGGTGCCCCGGAGCGCCGCCGCCTTCGAGCGCATGGACAGCTGGCTCTTGCTGGCCTTTGCCGGCATGCCGCGGATGGAGCTGCCCGCCTACTCCCGTGCCCGCCAACCGCGTTTGTTCGAGTTGCGCACGTACGAGAGCTACAGCGAACTCAAGGCCCGTAAGAAGGTAGACATGTTCAATGACGGCGAGATTCAGGTCATGCGTGACGTGGACCTCGCCCCGGTGTTCTACGGCGAGGCGCTCACCGGACCCAACCTGCCCCACCTGACCTACATGACTTCGGCCACCGACGCCGAGGCCCACAAACTCCACTGGGATGCCTTTCGTGTTCACCCCGAGTGGGTAAAAATGCGCTCTGACCCTCAATACGCCGATACGATGTCCAAGAACATCTCCCACATGCTGATTCCGACCTCTTATTCGCAAATTTGAAATGTGGGCGCGGCAGTGTTTCGAACATACTTCTTTGCGCTTTTGACCTATGGGCATCCGTGCATATCGTCCGATCATGTCCCCCCTACTCCGCCGGTATCTTCCCGTGGCCCTTGCCGCCGGTCTGCTGGCGGGTTGTGCATCATCGTCCTCTTCCCGGTTTTCGCGCATCGATGCGAACCGCGGCCTATATGAATCGTGGCCCCTCGAGGTGCAGGAGGCCATACTCATGGAGCGGGTCATTGAAGGCATGACCGAGGAAATGGTTTATATGGCCATGGGGAAACCAGATGACGTTCAGATCCGCGTCACCGCCCAAGGCTACCAGGATATCTGGGTCTACAAGATCCGCCGGGATGACGGCGGCGGCGGGGGCATGAGTGGCGGCATGGGCGGTCCCTCGATCGGCATTGGTGTGGGCAGCGGCGGTGTCGGTGGAGTTCATGTCGGTGCGCCTCCCATCATCATGGGCGGCGGCGGCTCACCCCTCCCACCCAGCGAGAATATCATCATTTTTGAGAACGGCAGGGTCACGGGCGTCAGAATGGACATTTGACCCCTGCGCGTGGCCAGGGTCACTGCCCCATCCTTAGTCCAGGCGGGATATTTCCGGCAACACCGGCCCATAGCGTGGATCGCGGCCGACGATCTCACGCCACAGGTCGCGCAGCTTGATCTCGCGCTCGCGCGATCGGTTCACCCACGTCACCGTAGCCGGGGTGTCGGGTCCGTTAAAGCGGATGCCCCAGATTGGATCAAAGGCCTCCGTGGACAGCGAGTAGCGCATGTCCGCCAGGAAGGTCGGATCACCCGGGGTGCGCGCCACCCAGCCATCGGAAAACCAGGCGAAGCGCTGGAAGGGCTGCCCCGCTGCATTGCGGTCGCGCTCCGCACCCGTGAGGCCGCCCTCCGCCAGCAGCGGGAGCGACCAGCCCTCGACCACCGTCGGGCGGGAAAACCATCCGACGCGAATCCGGTCACTGAAGATCTCTCCGTGGTGCAGGTAGAGGGCGCGCCACACCACGTTGTTGGCAAGGGTCGGCATCACGACGTGCCGCTCAGGGAGGTGGCCGCGCGCCTCGGCG
>JBGTGS010000239.1:0-5618 GCA_041746615.1 Opitutaceae bacterium
CTGACCTTGCCCCCGCAGCCCCCGCCCAAGATTCGCTACCCGGCTCCCTCAAAAGCGGTGTAGTCCCGACCTTTGGGCAGCTTGAGCCCTGAATCAACGAGTTACACCAGCGCAACTCCCCAGTAGCGGAAGTCGGGCTAAACGCAAAGAGCGCAGGGAACACAGAGTGATTAGCTGCAAAGGACGGGATCTGACTTTGGGATCTTGGTGGTCCTTGGGGTAATTCTCCTGGTGATCGTGGCACCAGGATGCCCGCAGGCCGATCATCGGCACCCAAGATTGCCGTCGCAACTTGGCGGAAACCCCCTTAGACTGATCAATTAACCGCCTGCGGCAGGCCCCTCCCTCCATCATGAACAGCCGTATCCGCCAAAGCGTCCAAACTGTCCGGGAGCGCGCCGCGCGCTCCAAGGCATATGTGCGGATGCGCAAGAAGCGCTTCATCGCGCTGTTGATCACCCTCGCCCATGTTGCGGGGGCGCTCACCTCGGTGGAGGCAATATCGCAACCCCGTTCTTCCCAGGGTGCGGTGGCCTGGGCGGTCTCGTTAAACACCATCCCCTACTTCGCGGTTCCGCTATACTGGATGATCGGCAATCAGGCCTTCAGCGGCTACGAAACCAAACGCCATGCCACCCGCAGCGAGACCAGTCCCCTCGTCAACCTGACCATCGACCAGGTGAACTCGGGCGGGTTTGCGTTGAAGGACGATGGGGTTCACCGGCTGCAGGAGCGCATCTCCAATCTGCCGGCCACCACGGGCAATGCGGTCGAGCTGCTACACCAGGGCGAGGCGATCTTCGATTCGATCCTCGAGGGTATCCGCATGGCGGAGACCTACGTGCTCGTGCAGTTCTACATCGTGAGGGACGACGACCTGGGCCGGCGATTTCAAGCTGCACTGATCGCGGCGGCCGACCGCGGGGTCAGGGTGCACTTCATCTATGATGGCATCGGCAGCCATAAACTGCCGGGCTCCTATCTCAGCGCGCTGCGGGATGCCGGAGTCGCGGTCAACGGGTTCAACAAGCTCACGGGACTGATGACGCGCTTCCAGATCAACTTTCGCAATCACCGCAAGATCGTGATCGTGGATGGACGTCATGCCTGGGTGGGCGGGGCCAATGTGGGCGATGAGTACCTGGGCATGGATTCCGACTATACTCCCTGGCACGACACCATGATCAAGATCACCGGTCCGGCCGTGCAGCTCATCCAAGTGCCGTTCCTGGAGGACTGGTTCTGGACAGACGGGGAACTGCTTGAGCTCGACTGGACCCCGCAGGCGGCGCCCGACGGGACCGACCTCACGGTACTTTGCCTGCCCACCGGACCGGCGGACGAACTGGAGACCTGCGCGCTGTATTTCCTCAATGCCATCAACAACGCCACCGAACGCGTCTGGATCGCCAGCCCTTACTTTGTGCCGGACGAGCAGATCGTGAGTGCGCTGCAGCTTGCCGCCATGCGGGGCGTGGATGTCCGTGTCATCCTTCCGGAGAATTGTGACAGCACGCTCGTACGCTGGTCGGGGTGGTCCTACATCGCCCCCCTCGAGAGTGCCGGGGTCAAGGTGTACCGTCACATCGACGGATTTCTTCACCGCAAGGTCATGCTGGTGGATCGCCACACCAGCAGCATCGGCACCGCCAATTTCGACAACCGGTCCTTCCGGCTCAACTTTGAGATCATCATGGAAGTGCATGACGAATCGTTTGCCCGGGAGGTTGAAGCGATGTTCCTCCGGGATCTGGAGGGATCCCGCCTGGCCTCGAGCGAAGAGCTGGCAGCCCGATCCTTCGTCTTCCGCCTCGCCGTGCGCGTGGCCCGTCTCCTGTCCCCGCTGCAATAACCGCGGCACGGTACATCGGTCCGTTCTCCCCGGCCCAATCGTTCTCGTTCCCGTAAATTCCCCTAAGGGTGAATCATGCCTGGCCATCGGCAGACCGTCTACATGTAAGACCCCATGGCGTCCGGAGGTCGGGAGATGTATGATGCCAGACTATGAAATCATCGATCAAACACCTCGCATTAATGCTCTTCTCCATCGCGGCCATCGCCCTTGCCACCAGCGCCTGTCAGACTTCCCGGGGCTTTGGTGAGGATGTGGAAAGCCTCGGCGAGAATATCCAGGAGAAGGCAGACAGATAACCCTGCTCGTTTCTAGAGCATTTCAAATGAAGTTATAGCCGCAAGCGGCAAACCAACCGAGGGCATCCTGGGGTGTGACTGCGGAGAGTGCGGCGGCGATGGCCTTGAGCAGGTCGGGGTGGTTACGGGCCTCGGCTTTGCGCAAAAGAGCCTTCACCTTGCTCCACATCATTTCGATGGGATTGAGATCGGGCGAGTAGGCGGGGAGGAAACGGACCTCGGCTCCGACTTGGCGGATCCGCTTGAGAGTGTTCTCGTTTTTGTGGGCGCCCAAATTGTCCATGACGACGATGTCACCTGGTCGGAGCACGGGCACGAGGACCTCACGCACGTAGGCGAAGAAGACCTCGGTGTTGGTTGCCCCTTCGATGGTCATGCAGGCGCTCGTCCCGTCGAGGCGCACCGAAGAGATCATCGTGGTGGTCCGCCAGTGCCCATGCGGTGCGTGACAGACCAGTCGTTCGCCCTTGGGCGCCCGGCCGCGCAGGCGCGTCAGGTTTGTCTTGGCCGCCGACTCGTCGATGAAGACCAGCCGGGCCGGATCGATTCCGCCTTGGCTCCGCCGCCACGAGCGCCGGGCCTTTGCGACATCGGGACGGTTCTGCTCGGCCGCATGGAGCGTCTTTTTTTATATGTCAGCCCCATCTTGGCCAAGACCCAGTGGATCGCGGCCACCGTGTGCTTCAATCCCAGCCGCTGTTTGATCTCCTCCAGTGTCAGATCCGGTTCCCTCGCCACCAGCTCCCTGATCCGCCGGCCGTGCTCCGGCATCAACCTGGCCTTGCGGCCGCAATACCGGCACCTCGCCCTCAGGTCTCCCGTGCGCCGCCTCTGCGCCAGAAGCTTCTTTACCATCCCCAAAGACACCTTGAACCGCTTGGCGATCTCCTCCCGGGTCCCGGCCTTCTCGTCGTACGCCGTTACAATTCGCTCCCTCAGATCCAACGATATCGGCTTCTTCATGGCCTCAACCTAACCTCAATCTTAACGGCTACATCTTTATTTTATATGCTCTAGTGCCCTCTTAGCACTGGATCCCGGTGATTCCCCGGACATCGTAAACCCATCCTGCCCACCCTCTCCTCCATACCAGGAAGAGGAGAGGGTGGGAGATGGAGTTGCCTGGCTGATGAAACCGATTACCCGGCTGGATCAGTTGTCGCCGGTGGTGCGCTTCACCTCGAGTTGGTTGTCCACATTCCCGGCGCTCGCGTTGCGGTTAGCTATTTCTCCGATAAGCCGCTTCTCTTCGGCGCTGTTGACCGGTCCCCGCAAGGTCACCCGACCATCGTTGGTGATTATCTTCACGTTCTTGGCATTCACGGACAGGTTTTCCGCCGCGTTGACTTCCCGGCGGATCGAAGCCGTGGTCCTTATGTCCGCGGGATTGTTGCCCTGATCAAACGGGGTGAGGGTCTGGTCGTTCCGGTCGCGAACATTGCGCTGGGTGTTGTCCGCACCCGCCGCACCGTCGGTGTCGAAGTACGGCTCGACCTGATAGGCGTGATAAACCCGACCGGCATGGGCGGGCTGCGCAAAATCCGGCCATTCATTGGCCTTGAAGTGCGGTGCGTTGCTCAGCTTTTCCTTGGTGGCATCAAGCTGAAGGCTGTCCCGGTCCGCGCTGAACTTCAGGGCGGACGGGGGCACGGCGCTGAGCACATCGCCCATGCCGAGGAAACCGCCGGAAGACAGCACCACTGCCACCACCCGGCCCGAGGGCATGTCGACGAGGAGATCCTCAACATCACCCAGCTTTTCATCCTGCCGGTTCCTGACCGTCATGCCGATGAGTTTGCTGGCCCGCTGTACGTGGGCTAGACGTTCCGAAGGTATCATGGCCTGACGCGCGTTGCTTGAACGGGGCCGATCCCCTGCCTGATCAGTGCTACGCGTCCCGATGGTGCGTTGATCAGCCGTCTGATTGCGCTGGTCACGCTGGTCACGCTGGGTGCGCTGGCCACGCTGACCATCCCGGGTGGTCTCTCCCTGGCCAACGAAGTTGAAGGCGGAATCCTCGCCATAGTGACGATAGGTGGCGGCCAGGTGATTGGAGCTGGACGATTCCGCCCACTTATCCCCGTCGAACTTGGGGGCACTTTCCAGCTTTGCCTTGTCGGCGTTCAGCTGGAGCACCTTGGCGGTGGTGTCATGACGCAGGGCCCCCGGAGGCACGGCCGTCAACGAACGGCCCACGCCGATGAATCCTCCGTACGACAGGATGTCCTGGACGACGCGGCCCGATTCCAGATCCACCCCGAGGTCGTCGACGGTGGCAAGCTTCTCGTCCTGATGGTTTCTGACATCCATGCCGATGAGTTCGCTGGCTTTCGCTGCGCCATTCAACCGTTCTCCCCCCCGTCGTTCTTGGTCGCCCACCCGTCGTTCTTGGGCTGATTCTTGGCGCGCACTGTCGGACCGTTCGGCTCTGGGCGTGGGCGAACCCTGGGCCAGCGCGGAGCACGCGAAGGCCGAGACCGCAGAGGCCGTGATGAATATTTTAAGTTGTCGTTTCATTGTATGATTTTCTGAGGTTATCGATTGCTATATGCTCAGGCTTTGATTTCACCCGGCCGGCAATGTATACGACAAGTCCCCGGGATTCGATGGGGTGTAACCCGGTTGGAGCGGTCGTTGAGCGGCCGCGGCGTGGGGGTCAGCGTGGCCCGCAGTCATCCGCCGGGGTCATCAACCACCCAGCTCGCCAAGGTCCGCGTAGAGATGGGGTAAATCCGCGCTCGGATCTTGAAGTATGCGGCTCATGCACAAAGAGTAAGTCCGGCATTCCTTATTTCCGCATCCGCAACGTCCAACACGCATTACGATCATGAAACAGAAGGCATCCGCCCAATGGCAGGGGACACTCAAGGAAGGTTCAGGCACGATGAGCACGGGCTCCGGCGCCTTCGTCAACAAGCCCTACTCTTTCAAGACTCGCTTCGAGGGAGAACAGGGTACGAATCCGGAGGAACTCATCGGGGCAGCCCATGCAGGCTGCTTCTCCATGGCGTTTTCCATGATCCTCGGCGAAGCCGGCTTCACCCCGGAGAAGATCGCCACCAGCGCGACGATCTCACTCGATCCGAAGGACGGCGGTTTCGCCATCACGGCCAGCCATCTCGATGTTACCGCCCGCATCCCCGGCATCAATAACGAGACCTTCCAGGACCTCGCCGCCAAGGCCAAGGCCGGCTGCCCGGTCTCGAAGGTCCTCAACACCACCATTACAATGGACGCGCAATTGGAAGGATCCGGCGAGACAGGTGACAGCTAGAGCAATTCAAGTTGAACTGTAGCCGGTTGCTGGTGGTGGTAGGGCGTATTGCCCCATAAGCATTAACCTAACAGGCTTTCAACACTCCACACAGCTTCGTCAGTTGCATGGGACGCTTCTTGCGGCGGACGCTGAGCCGTCGCCTCAGCCTCGGGCCTGCTTTGATCAAGTCACCGAGCGCGAGCCCCGGGGC
>JBGTGS010000240.1:0-5953 GCA_041746615.1 Opitutaceae bacterium
GTGGCTGCCGCCCAGGCCGCGCTGGCTCGCGCGGACTGGGCCATTACGCAAAAGCGCGTGGTCGCACCCGAGGCGGCGTTGGTTTTTGACACCCTTCGTCGCGAGGGGGAGTTCGTCTCCGCCGGTGCGCCCGTGCTCACCCTCCTCCCCCCTGAAAATATCAAGGTCCGCTTCTTTGTTCCCGAAGCTGATGTCGGCGCGATTCACCCGGGACGGGCGGTTCGCGTTACTTACACCGGGCGGGATGCTGCGCTTAACGGGCGCGTCACCTATGTTTCCCCGCGGCCCGAGTTCACGCCGCCGGTTCTCTACAACCGCGACAACCGCGCGAAACTCGTCTTCATGATCGAGGCGGTCTTCCCTCCCGGCGTGGCCGCCGGCCTGCATCCGGGCCAGCCGGTGGATGTGACCCTTGAGCCTCAGGAGTGACCGGCCGTGGACGCTTCCGATCCCGTCATCGACGTCACCGGCGTCACCAAGTCCTTTGATGGCCGCACGGTCGTCAATGGCGTGGACCTGCAGGTGCGTCGCGGTGAGATCTACGGCTTCCTTGGTCCCAATGGCAGCGGCAAGACCACCTTCATCCGCATGCTTTGTGGTTTGCTGACCCCCGACGCGGGGCAGGGGACCTGCCTCGGCTACGACGTGCGCACCGCCCAGGCGGAGATCAAGCGCCATGTGGGCTACATGACCCAGCGCTTCAGCTTTTACGAGGACCTGAGTATCCGCGAGAATCTCGACTTCGTGGCGCGCATCTATGGCGTGCCCCGCCGCAAGGCGGCGGTTGAGCAAAGCCTCGAACGTCTCGGCCTGCAGGAGCGCAGCCGTCAGCTCGCCGGAGAACTCTCCGGCGGCTGGAAGCAACGCCTCGCTCTTGCGGCCTGCCTGATCCACGACCCGCAACTGCTTCTGCTCGACGAGCCCACCGCCGGCGTCGATCCGAAGGCCCGCCGCGAATTTTGGGAGGAAATCCACACCTTGGCGGCGGAGGGACTGACCGTGCTCATCACCACGCATTACATGGACGAGGCCGAGCGCTGCCACCGCCTGGCCTACCTCGCCTACGGTCAATTGCTGGCCCAAGGCACAGTCGCCGAGGTCGTGGCTGCAGCGCGGCTGTCCACCTGGGCGGTGAGCGGGCCTGACCTGCCCGCGCTCGTGAACCGGTTGCGCGGAATTGATGGGATCGAGCAGGTGGTGGCCTTCGGATCGACCCTGCATGTCAGCGGGAAGGATCAGGAGAAACTCACGGCGGCGATCGCACCCTGGCGTGAAGGTGGGCACCGCTGGTCGCAGATCAACGCGGGGTTGGAGGATGTCTTCATCAGCCTGATGGACACGGCCGAGGACAACTTTCGATGAATCCCGGAAGGCCATGATGACATTTTCATTCAGGCGTTTCTGGGCGGTCGTGCTCAAGGAGTTCATCCAGATGCGGCGGGACCGGACGACCTTCGCGATGATGGTCGGCATTCCGCTGGTGCAGCTCATGCTCTTTGGCTTCGCCATCAATTCCGATCCGCGTGACCTGCCCACGGTGGTGCGGGATGCCGATGGTGGTCCGTATGCAAGGACACTGGTTCAGGCACTGGAGCACACCGGGTATTTTCGGATCGTGCGGGATGTGGCCACGGAGGAGGAGGCGCGCCGGTTGATTGAGCGCGGGGAGGTGCAGTTTGTGGTCAACATCCCGGCGAACTTCACGCGCGACCTCCTTCGCGGCGACCGCCCGCAGATCCTGCTGGAGGCGGATGCCACCGATCCGGCAGCCACCGGCAGCGCGATCGCGGCGGTGAACGCGCTCATGCCTTCGGTGTTCGACCGCGACCTCACCGGACCGCTGATGGTGCTGCGCAGCACGCCGCCGCCGGTCGAGTTTCGGATTCACCGGCACTACAACCCGGAGGGCATCACCCAGTACAACGTCGTGCCCGGGCTGATGGGCGTGGTGTTGACCATGACGATGGTGATCATCACGGCCCTCGCAATCACCCGTGAGCGCGAGCGTGGCACCATGGAAAACCTGCTGGCGACGCCGGTGCGTCCCTTCGAGGTGATGTCCGGGAAGATCCTGCCCTACATCATGGTCGGATACGTGCAGGTTGGTCTGATCCTCCTCGCGGCCCGGTACATCTTCGCGGTGCCCATGACGGGAAGCGTGGCGCTGCTGTTGGCGGCGACGCTGGTATTCATCGCGGCGAACCTGGCGATGGGGATCACCTTCTCGACCGTGGCGAAGAACCAGCTGCAGGCCGTGCAGATGGCGTTCTTCTTCTTCCTGCCGTCACTATTGCTGTCCGGGTTCATGTTTCCCTTCAGGGGCATGCCGGAGTGGGCGCAAAATCTCGGGTCCGTGCTGCCGCTGACGCACTTCCTACGCATCGTGCGTGGCATTCTGCTCAAGGGGAACGGGGTCGCCGATATCCTGCCCCACATCTGGCCCCTGCTGATTTTCGTGGCCGTGGTGATGACCATCGCTCTGAAGCGCTATCGGCAGACCCTGGACTGAGTAAGCCGCGGAGCGGCTTAACTTATTGGGAATGGTGAATCCGTTCGAACTGGGGGTGGGATTCTATGAGCTGCTCGAAGGCGGGCTTCTGTGCGTCGGCCAGGTGAGGTGGGTATTTCGAATCGCTGCGGCGCCAGCGGGCAAGCCAGGCGGATCCCAGGAGCCGGGAGGCCCGCGCGGGATCCGGCTCGCGGGTGAAGGCCACCGTGGTTGTGGACTTTGGACCCGTGCCAATACCTTCCGCTACGTGAAACCCGGCCGTCAGCAGGGCGACGCGCACCGCGGTTGCGGCCGAGTAGGTGTAGAGCTCCGCTGTCCGGGGTTTGCAATGGGTATGGATCCGGGAGAAGACCGCAGAAGTCCATAGGGCCGTGTCCGTCTTGGACGAGAACGGATCATAGAAAATCAGATCGGGTGCGGGGGTTGCCGCAAAGTGCGCAAGGAAATCCCCGTGGACCAACTCCCAAGTCAGCAGGTCCGAGGCATGGCACCATCGGCCTGCGCCCAGCAGGGCGTGGGGGGCGGCGTGTTGAAGATGGGGGAAACGGGCGGACTTTTGGGTGGCGAGGATCAGCGGGTCGAGGTCGCACTCAAAGCTCACGATGCGGACCGGTCGCAGAGCGTCTGCGCCGTGCTGCTTCAACGCATCCTCGAAGCAGGCCACCGCCGCCATCGCATTGGATGCCGCGCCGAGGCCGACGTCCCAGATGATCAGTTCGGCCGGCGGGTTCGCCGGATCGCCGGCATTTGCATCACCCCTCGCTGGGGCGAGCAGGCGGTCGGCGAGGTTCGATTGCCCGACATAGAGCGCGTCGGCCTCGTCGCTGGGCCGGTTGCCCGGATGCATGACTTCACCCGAGCTGATTTGGCGGATGCTGGAGAAGCCCAGGGGACTTTTCACGATCTCATAATCGCCGCGCCGGGGCGGTCGCACGACCTTGGCCTTGGCGGGGTGCACGCACGGGTTGTCGTCATCGGATCGGGCGAGTTTCACGCGCTGGTCGGCGTAGAACGCCGGGAACTCGTCGCGCAGGATGCTCGTGCGCATTTCGCTCATCAACCGGTGGTAGAAAGTCAGGTTGTGGATCGTGAGCAGATGGAAGCCCAGGGTCTCGTCCGCCTTCACCAGGTGATGGATATAGGCGCGGGAGTAGTCGCGGCAAGCCTGGCAATTACAGGCGGCATCGAGGGGTTCCTCGGAGAGTTTGTACACGGAGCGGCGGCAGTGGACCTTGCCATGCGAGGTGAATGCGGTGCCGCGCTGCGCCAGTTGCGAGGGGATGATGCAATCAAACATGTCCACCCCGCGGGCCACCGCCTCGAGGATGTCGATCGGCGTGCCCACACCCATGAGGTAGCGCGGCAGATGGGCGGGCAGGGTGTCGGTCACCAATCCGGTGAACGCATAGCGCTCGGCGTGGGTTTCGCCGACAGCGAGTCCGCCGATGGCGAGGCCGTCGAAAGGCAACGTCGAGAGGAACGCAGCGCTCTGCCTGCGCAGCTCCGGATGGCACGCGCCCTGGACGATGCCGAAGAGCGCCTGCGGCGAATCGCCGCGGGCATCGAGCGAACGTTGGGCCCAGCGATGGGTGAGCTCCATGGCGGCCCGGGCCTGCTCGAACGGCGCGGTGGAGGGGATGCACTGATCGAGCACCATCATGATGTCACTCCCGATGGCCTTCTGCATTTCGATGCTGGTCTCGGGCGAGAGCAGGTGCGTGTTCCCATCCACGTAGCTTCTGAAACGTGCGCCTTCCTCGTTCATCGCACGGTCCTCCGAAAGGGAGAAAATCTGAAAGCCGCCGGAGTCGGTCAGCACGGGACCGTCCCAGTTCATGAAGCGATGGATTCCGCCGAATTTCCTGAAAACATCCGGACCGGGTCGGAGCAGGAGGTGGTAGGTGTTGGCGAGGAGCACGCGGCTGCCTGCGGCCTTGAGGGACTCGACCGTCTGTCCCTTGACCGTGGCCTGGGTGCCGACCGGCATGAACACGGGGGTTTGCACCTCGCCGTGAAGAGTTTGGAACCGGCCCGCCCGGGCCTTGGAATGTGCTGACTGGCGGTCGACGGTGAAGTTCAGGCGGGACATGGGTGCGAGAACGGACGGAAGACTTAGCTTGGGAGCCCGTCGAACCTTTCCGGGGTTCACCACGAAAAACACGGAGGGCCCTTGGCGTTTGCCGAAATTGTAGGTTGCGAGTTTACCCGCCACTGGCGGGCTCGTCTCGCAACGTGGTGCGCGAGCACGCCACCCCCGTCAGATTGCCCTGCGGTTTCGGGTTTGACGCGTAAGCAGCCGTCGTCCAATGCATTACATGGCATGGAAATCGATGTTTCTCGCGTGAAGGATTTTCCCCGGATCACGTCACACCCGGGTTGGAAATCTTTGTGCAAGTTGAACCCATGAAAGAACCGCATTGGATCACCCGGGAGGTCATTCTCGCGACCCAGGAGGAATTGCTGGAACGCTTCGGCGGTCTGGCGGGTGTGCGTGACGAAGGCCTGCTCAAATCCGCGTTGAAGCAGCCGCGTGACCTCTTTGCCCAAGGAGAGACCTCCCTGTTCATGCTGGCCACGGCTTACGCGTATGGGATTGCCCGGGATCGACCGTTTCAGGGTGGCAACAAGACCAGTGGATTCAAGGCCGCCACCCTTTTCCTCGAACTCAACGGCGTCCGCTTTCAGGCGTCCGGTGAAGATGTGGTCGAACGCACCCTGGCTCTGGCCGCCGGGGCGATCCCGGCCGCCGACTACGCCGTCTGGCTGCAACGCTCGACGACATCCACGTAAGCAGGAGACTTGGCCGTGGAATACGCATACGGCCCCTAGGTCTTATAGGACCCATGGGACTTATAGGGAACGGCAGGGGGTTATGCCTTGATGTTGCGGATGGCGTTCTTCGCCGTGTCGTGCTTGGTCGGGGGCGATTTCGGTGCGACCATCTGCAGCTGCTCCAGCCTTTCCAAAACCTGCTGAAGCTTGAGCCGTCGAATCTCGTTCGGCTGCGGATCGGGATTGCGGTCCAGGTCGGTGTAAGTGGCTTGTGGTGATCCTCGAAGGGCCGAAGACGACTCGTTCTCGGTTCTCGCATCACTCAAGGGGTGTGCAGCGGCGATCAGCAGACCTGCGGCCACAGTCAGTCCGGAAGACCAATAGGTGTAGGAGATCATGACGGAAATCATGGGAATCCATCCGCCCATCGCAATCCCGTTCGACCCCTACTACTTTTCTATGAGGTCGGGCTGGGGGGGCAAAGGTAGGGCGTTCTCTCCGAGAGCGCCGGGGCGCATTAGGGACAATGCTCCCATAAGCATTAACCTAACAGGCTTTCAACACTCCACACAGCTTCGTCAGTTGCATGGGACGCTTCTTGCGGCGGACGCTGAGCCGTCGCCTCAGCCTCGGGCCTGCTTTGATCAAGTCACCGAGCGCGAGCCCCGGGGC
>JBGTGS010000241.1:0-5538 GCA_041746615.1 Opitutaceae bacterium
GGGCCGGGCCTGCCGGGCGGCGATGGCCGCGAGAACGCGATCCTCCAGCGTGTCCGGTGCCGGATGAGGTGGCAGGTCGCGCAGGGTCCGGTGGATCCGCTGTTCAAGGTCTTCGGGAGTGAGCGGTGACATGGTGTCAGGTGTTGAAGGTTTCGTGGGCGGTGCCGCCCTGCTGGAGCAGCCGCGCAAGGGCTGCGCGGCCGCGGAGGATGTCCGTTTTCACCTTGGCCAGCGACACGCCAAGGCGACGGGCGATCTCATCGTATGACAGCTCCTCGAAATGAAAGAGCACCAGCGGCACGCGCTGGTGTTCGGGCAGCCGGCCGAGAGCCCGCTCAACCCAGGCCAGGCGCTCGGCGCGATCCATTCCTGCAAGAAAATCCTCGTCGGGCGCCGCGAAATCCACCGGTACCGGCTCGCCGCCGTCATCGCCCGGACGGCCCATCTCGGAAAAGAAGCGCCAGCGACGGCGGTAGCGCTGGAGGTGATTAAGGGAAAGGTTGGTGGCGACGGTCCGGAGCCAGCCGCCCACCGTCGGACTCGCGCGCAGGTCATCGAAGCGGGCGTAGGCCTTGAGGAAGACCTCCTGTGAAATGTCCTCGGCCTGCGACGGGTTGTTGAGAATACGCACCGCCGTGCTGTAGACCATGTTCTGATAGTTGCGCATGAACGTGGTGAAATCGGGCGGAATCATCGCCCCCGGGGGATCGGTTTGCACTGGTGGATCATCGTTCATGCGCAAAACACCCGGGCCAGTGCAGAAGTTGCACACATCCAACATCGAACTCCCAACATCGAACTTCCAACTTCCAACCACCAATCACTAACTGCCAACTACAAACTACTAACCACAAACTCCCTTACCTAGAAATCCAAGGCCTTGAGTTCGCCGATGGTGACGTTGTAGCGGTCGCTGTACGGCTGGACCCGCTGAAAATCGGACCAACTGATTTCGGCCCGGCCACCGACCCGGAAGAGCCACACCACCCTCCCCGCCCCGGCCGCCGTCACCTTGACGGGCTGCGCCACATACTGCGGGTCGATCACCCCGAAATGGGCATCCGCCTCGACGTTATCCACCCGGGCCACCCCGACCACCCGGAAGGCTTCGGTCGTGCGCAGCGCGAAGCGCACGAGTTCCCCGCGTTCCTTGGAGACCTGCATCAGGACGTAGAACTTTTCCGCCGGCAGGCGGCGGCTGGCACCGGGTAAAATGGGCACCGTGAAGATCACGTCGGCCGCCGTCTCATCGGCCACGGTGGCCCGGGGGAAATCCAATATCGCCCCCAGCGGACGACCGCGGCGGCGCATCTCCCGCTCACGCTGCCGTTGCCAGGATCGCACTTCACCCGCCGAGGGCGGAGTCCCGTTGCGCAGCACCAGACGCCACTGGTCGTCGGGAGGCAGTGAAGGATTGTATCGCTCCACATCGGTGCGCTCGAGCCGGCCATCCTTGTCATAAACGCGCATGGTCCGGGTCGAGGCCCAACGGTCATCGTCGGCGATGAGCTTCTGCAGCGCCGCGTCCAGAACCGGCGGCGCTCCGGTCGGCTCCGGCTGCGGCTGCGCGAACGCACCCGCCGCGAGAAGGGGAAGGATGGCCAACAATCGCATGGGCAAACCCCACCTTGCACCTACTCCGGCATGTCCGCAAGCAACCGCCGCCGGCTAGTAGATGCGGGTGGCGCGCGTGCGCGCCACGTTGCATCTCCCGTTGTCCGCGTTGCGCAACGAGTGCGCAATCAACGTTCGGCGGCCGGCGGCGTTACCCGTAGGTGGCGGGCTTGCACGCCACGATTTGGCGCGTTGGCCGTGGGCATTCGAGTTGCGCGCGAGCGCGCAATCTACCTTCCGGCAATCGGTGCCTCTACTCTTACCCGGAATCTATCGCACTGATCCCAGGTCGTTCTCGTTCTCGTAATCGTTATCGTTCTCAACTCCGACCGATTCCGAGCCGGAACCGAGCTTTGATCGGGCCTGAGAATGATAACGATTACAAGAACGAGAACGATTTAGACCCTACATCCTGCAGATGAGCAGCTCGCGCTCGTACACGAGTTCCTTTGGCAGGTGGTCGTGCAGGTCGAGGAAGAGCTCCTCGTGGCCGATGACTTCGGAGCGCCAGGCCGCGCGGTCGAAGGCCTGGAGCTCCTCGAAGCTCTCGCGGGAAAAATCCAGTTTCTCCCAGTCGAGGTCGTCGTAGCGGGGCATCCAGCCGATCGGGGTCTCGCGACCCAGGGTCCGGCCCCGGGAGCGATCCACGATCCACTTCAGCACGCGCATGTTCTCCGAAAAGCCCGGCCAGATGAACCGGCCGTCCTTGTCCTTGCGGAACCAGTTCACGCTGAACACGCGGGGGGTCTCGCTGAGGTTGCGCTGCATCTTGATCCAGTGGCGGAAGTAGTCCCCCATGTGATACCCGCAGAAGGGCAGCATCGCGAAGGGATCGCGCCGCACCTTGCCGATGGTGCCCGCGGCGGCGGCGGTCATCTCCGAGCCCATGGTCGCACCCGTGTACACCCCGGCGCTCCAATTGAAGGTCTGGTAAACCAGCGGCATGGTGGTCGCCCGCCGGCCGCCGAAGATGATGGCGTTGATCGGAACCCCCTCCGGGTTCTCCCACTCCGGATCAATGGACGGACACTGCGAGGCCGGCGCGGTGAAGCGGGCGTTGGGATGGGCGGCCTTCGCCCCGGTCTTCTTGGCGATGGCCGGCGTCCACTTCCGGCCCTGCCAGTCGGTGCACTCCGCCGGTGGCTTGGCGGTCATGCCTTCCCACCAGACCCCGCCGTCGGGCGTGAGAGCGACGTTGGTGAAGATGGTGTTCTTCGCCAGCGCCGCCATGGCATTGGGATTGGTCTGCACGGAGGTGCCCGGTGCGACCCCGAAGAATCCCGCCTCGGGGTTGATCGCGTGCAGGCGGCCCTTCGCGTCGGGTTTGATCCACGCAATGTCGTCGCCAACCGTGGTGATCTTCCAGCCCTGCTTCTGAAAATGCGCGGGCGGAATGAGCATCGAGAAGTTGGTCTTGCCGCAGGCGCTGGGGAAGGCGGCCGCAACATAGGTCTTCACCCCCTGCGGGTCCTTGACGCCCAGAATGAGCATGTGCTCGGCCATCCAGCCCTCGTCGCGCGCCATGTTCGAGGCGATGCGCAGGGCGAAGCACTTCTTGCCCAGCAAGGCGTTGCCGCCGTAACCGGAGCCGTAGCTCCAGATCTCGCGGGTCTCCGGGAAATGCACGATGTACTTCTCCTGGTTGCAGGGCCAGGGCACGTCCTTCTGGTCGGGCGCAAGCGGCGCGCCGACCGTGTGCATGCAGGGCACCACCCGCTTCTCGTTCTTGTCGATTTCCTTGAAAACCGGCAACCCGATGCGCGCCATGATGCGCATGTTCACAACCACGTAGGGTGAGTCGGTGATCTCGACGCCGAGCTGAGAAATCGGCGAGCCGATCGGCCCCATGCTGAAGGGCAGCACGTACATCGTCCGCCCGGCCATGCAGCCGGAGAACAGGCCCTTGAGCTTCTTCCGCATCTGGAAGGGTTCCATCCAGTTGTTGGTCGGCCCCGCGTTGTCCTTCGACAGCGAACAGATGAAGGTGCGGTCCTCCACCCGGGCGACGTCGCTGGCATCGGATCGCGCGTAGTAACAGCCGGGCCAGAGCTTTTCGTTGAGCTTGATGAAGGTGCCGCCGGCCACCATCAGCGCGCAAAGCGCGTCGTTTTCCTCCTGGGTGCCGTCGACCCAGTGGACCGAGGCCGGCTTGCAGAGGGCCACCATCTTTTCCACCCACTTGAGCAGGTTCTTGTTTTCGCTGAGGGGAACGGCGGGATTGCGCGGCTTCATGACTGGCATGCATACAGCATTGCCCTCACCCGCAGGGAGTAAACCGCAAAGGTCATTTGGGTTCTGCGCGCAAAAACCCCCGGGACATTTGCCAAGACCTCTCCAAACACCTGCTCCTCCCATGGCTTCCTCCTGTAGTAGGAGAGGCTTTATGCCGCGATTTCCAACTTGTCCCTTGCCCCTATGCCCTTGTCACTCGCCGCCGTGAGGCGGCGCATCGCGGCGTAAAGCCGCTCCTACAGCAATCCAGCCGCGACAGACTCAGTCCGCCGGCTCGATGTGTACCAACACATCCGTGATGCGTAGGTTCGAGCCCAACAACGCATGCTTCACCGCTCCCGCGATGTCATGCCCTACGCGCACACTCAGATCCGGGTTCACTTCCACATGGATGTCCACCAGGTGGCTCAGCCCGCTCTTGCGAACCCGGCACTTGTCGATGCCCCGCACCCCCGTCACTCCCAGGGCCACGGCACGCACCTCCGCCTCGAAGGCTTCAGGCACGGCCAGATCCATCACATCCCCGAGCGCCCGTTTGAAGATGCGCACCCCGTTGAGGACGATCACCGCGCAGGCGAGCAGGGCCGCCCAGTCGTCCGCGGCCTCGTACCCTTCCCCGCCGAATACAGCGATGGTGATGCCGACGAACACGGCCGCCGAGGTGACCGCATCGGAATAGTGGTGCCAGGCCTCCGCGCCCAGCGCGGTGCTGCCCGCCCGCTCACCCGCACCCAGCAGGTGCCGGGAGAACCCATACTTCACCACCACGATGAACGCGAGCAGCGGCAACGTGCCCCAGTGGGGGGCCTCCTGCGGGGTGATGATCTCACGCACCGCGTGCACCGCGATCCAACCGGCCGCACCAAAGATGAAGAGGGCCACCGCCAGGGCCGCGAGCGGCTCCGCCTTGCCATGGCCGTAGGGGTGGTTCGCGTCCGGCGGCTCCGCCGCGATCCGGAATCCCGCCCACACCAGCGCGGATGAAAGGATGTCCACCAGCGACTCCATCCCGTCCGCAATGAGCGCGTAGGTGTTGCCGAAAATGCCGCCCGCGAATTTCAGGACGGCCAGCAATAGATTGAGCAACATTCCACGCAGAACGAGCCCTCCCGCCTGCGACGCGCGCTCGGAAACCTCCGCATGGTGCCGGCCGGGATCACTCATGGGCAGACCGTGTCGATCGAAAAATTCATGATCCGGGAGAACCTCGGGATGACGGCCGACAGCAGGGCTCCGTCATCCACCCTCCTTCAGGGCAACCGCCCGTCCACCGCCGCGTGCAACACCTGCATCGTGTGGAGCACCCGGACCGGTGAAGGCGACGCCGCCAGATGGGTCTGCAACTGCATCAAACATCCGATGTTGCCGGAAGTGACCATCTCCGCCCCCGTCGCCAGGATGGCGGCCGCCTTCTGGCGTCCGAGCGACGACGCGATCTCCGGCTGGTCGAGATTGTAGGTGCCCGCACTGCCACAACACAAATGCGCATCGGCCAGTTCGCGCACCTCGACGTTGCCGATCTCACCCAACAGCCGGCGCGGCGCCGCGCGAACCCCCTGGGCATTGGCCAGATGACAGGCATCGTGATACGCGATGCGCACCGGCCGCTCGAAACGACCCGCGGGCGCCCGTTCTTCCAATCGTATCAGAAATTCGCTGACATCAATGGTGCGCGCCGCCAGGGCCCGCGCC
>JBGTGS010000242.1:0-5728 GCA_041746615.1 Opitutaceae bacterium
CGCCCAAGATTCGCTACCCGGCTCCCTCAAAAGCGGTGTAGTCCCGACCTTTGGGCAGCTTGAGCCCTGAATCAACGAGTTACACCAGCGCAACTCCCCAGTAGCGGAAGTCGGGCTAACGGCTACACTTCCTTCTAAACTGCTCTGGCCCGATGGGTGCGGGATTTCGATCGGAAGATTTCACGCAGTGATCGCTGCGTTCGGAGCTCGGTGTGCTCTATGACCCAAAGGTTTTCTTTTCTCTGGCTACTCCAGCCCGAGTTTCTTCCGGCCCTCGGGGGAAATCATCTGCGGGGTCCATTGAGGATCCCACACCACGTGAACCTTCGCCGACTCGACGGTGGGCAGGGTGGCGATCTTGCTCCGGGCATCCTCGGCGATGACCGGGCCCATGCCGCAACCCGGGGCTGTCAGGGTCATCTTAACCTCGACGGCATGCCCGCCGCCCGGAGCCGGCTCCACCACCAGATCGTAGATGAGTCCGAGGTCGACGATGTTCACCGGTATCTCCGGATCGAAGCAGGTCTTGAGCGCAGCCCACACCGTCTCCTCGCTGAAGTCGCCGCTGATCTTCTCTCCGGCGGTCTCCGCCTCCGGCACATGACCGGCGATCGCCCCGGTGTGCTCGCGGTCGATGCGGTAGAGTCCGCAATCGGTGCGCACAGTGACGTTACCGCCCAGGGTCTGCACGATGTAGACGGCGGTGCCGGCAGGCAGGGTGGCGGAATCGCCGGCAGGAATGAGGGTGGCGGGAGTGTCCCGGTCGAGGGTGGTTTCCATGTTTAAAAAATCAGCGGATGCGCAGATCCACGGGCAGGCGGGCGTACACACCCTTGGGATCATTGAAGCTCTCCAGCAACGCAAACTGGGCCCGGATAGTTTCCATCATGCGACTCTCAAGACCCCCGCGCGCGGGTTTCACCGCAGTTCTGAAACGGCCCAGCAGGTCGCTCAGCGCTTCACTAAAATCCTTCTTACGCGGATACTCGACCAGCCGGTAGTCCTCACCCAACCCGGCCTCGGCCGCCGCATGGGCGAGGGCATCCTCCAGACCCCCGAGCTCATCGACCAGTCCCAGATTCAGGGCTTCCACACCCGACCAGACCCGGCCCTGGGCGATTTCCTCCACCACCGCGCGTTGCAGCCCGCGGGCATCAGCCACCTTGCCCACAAATTCATCGTAGATCCAATCGACCATGCGCTGGATGACGGCCATCTCCTCGGGGGTTTTCGGCCGTGAGATGGTGAAGGCATCCGCAAAATGCCCGGTCTTAACGCTGTCAAAAGTGATCCCAAGGGTTTCGTTGGCGAGTCTCTGAATGTCGAAGAGCACCCCAAACACCCCGATGGACCCGGTGACCGTGGAGGGCTCCGCAAAGATGCGGTTGCCGTAGGCGGAAATCCAATACCCGCCGGACGCGGCGTAGGAACCCATCGAGACGATCACCGGCTTGCTTTCCCGGGCGAGACGGAGCTCGCGCTGGATGTGCTCTGAGGCCGAGGCGGAGCCGCCGGGGCTGTTGACACGCAGCACGATGGCCTTGACGTCATCATCCTGGCGGAGCTGCCGAATACGACGGGCGAAGCTGACCCCGCCCACGTCACCGCCCAGCCCCTCGCCGTCGACAATCTCACCCTCGGCATACACCACCGCCACATGTCCACCGGAAGCGCCCTTCCCGGATTTCGAGGTCAGCCGGATATAGTCACCCATGCCGATCTGCGGAAAAGTTTCCTCGGAATCTCCCACATCCGCACGCTCCTTCAGCTCCGCAATGATCTCGTCGCGGTAGGCCGCGCGGGTCACCAAATTCGACGCCACAGCGGTTTCGGCCCGCATGATGCCCTCGGCATCGACGATGGCCTGGATCTGGGCCGGTTCCATTCCACGCCCTGCAGCCACATCAGCCACAATATCCGTCCATAAATCTCCCAGCAGCTGCTCGTACTGCTCACGGTTCTCCGAACTCAGGTCGGTCCGGGTGAAGGGCTCGACCGCCGACTTGTATTTGCCGACGCGTGTCACCTGGATGCCGATGCCAAACTTCTCGAAGGCGCCGGCAAAAAAGACCGGCTCGCTGGCCAGACCGGGCATGGCGATGAGTCCATAGGGATCCAGCACCAGATCGTCCGCCGCCGTGGCGAGATAATATTCGCGGGTGGTCGCCTGTTCCAGGTAGGCCTGCACGGGCTTGCCGGCGGCCTTGAAGGCAACGATGGCTTTGCGGACCTCTTTGAGGGTCGCGAATCCCGACCCGAAACCCGAGGGCGTCATCTCACCCACCAAAAGCAGTCCCGCGATGCGAGGGTCGGAGGCGGCGGCCTCCAGCGCCCGCGTGACCTCCAGTAACTGCAGCGAAGCCGGCTCCCCTCCCCCGGTGATGGCCTGGATGATCATGGCCCCGTCCAGCTGCACCGGTGCATCGGTGATGTTCACCGAAAGATCGAAGACCAGATAAGCCCCATCCTCGATCGGCACCGGCTTGTTCCCGAGGGCGGCGATGACCCCAAGAAAACCGATGAAGATGAAGGTTGCCCCGAAGGTGAATAGCAGGAGCGCCGCAAACGCACCCAGCATCGAGGTAAGAAAATTCTTCATGCAGACACCCTAGGCGGTGCCCGCCCATCAGCCAGTCCAAAGAAACAGCCCCCCGAAAGGCCCTCGTCGCCGGAATGTCACCCGCGCCGCCGCCTTTGCCTTTGAAAGTTTGCACCCGGGGCACAGGGTGACATCCTCCCTCATCCATGAGCGAAGAAAACAACCTGCTCACCACGAACCGCAAGGCGCTGACGATCAATCTGAACGAGCAGCAATACGGCACCTTTGCCGAGATCGGGGCCGGGCAGGAGGTGGCGCGCATGTTTTTCCAGGCCGGAGGTGCCGCCGGCACCATCGCCAAATCCATGTCGGCTTACGACATGACCTTCAGCGACTCGATCTATGGCAAGGCGCCCCGCTATGTTTCGCAGGAGCGACTCAGCACCATGCTCGATCATGAGTACGCCCTCCTTAACGAACGGCTGAGTGAGAAGCGCGGCGATCGCAGCACGTTCTTTGTCTTTGCCGACACCGTCACCACCAAGAGTTTCAGCGCCGGCACCAGCGATGCCCACGGCTGGATGGGGATTCGCTTTCAGACCGAACCCCTGGCTGATCCGAGTGAAATCATCATCCATGTACGAATGTGGGACAAGGAGAACCTCCTCCAGCAGCACGCCCTTGGCATCATCGGGGTCAACCTCATCTACGGTGCCTATCACTATCTCAACGATCCACGCAAACTGGTGCAGTCCCTGGCGGACAACATCAGCCGGGATCGCATCGAGATCGACATGATCAAATTCACCGGCCCAGCATTCCAGGGCGTGGACAACCGGTTGATGGCGCTGCAGCTGGTCGAGCTGGGCCTGACCCACGCCATCATGTTCGGCCGGGCTGGCGAGGTGCTGCAGCCCTCCGAGGTGCTTTATCGCAAGGCGATCATGGTCGAGCGCGGCAGCTTCCGGCCGGTCACCAACGTGAATGTCGACATGCTGAACTGCGCCTGCGCCCAGTTCATGCAGGAGCCCCCGGTCAAGGGCAAGGAACTGGTGGTGCTCATGGAGATCACCATGAACAACCTGCTCGCCTCGGGTGAGCTGGACGCCCAGGACTTCCTCTCCCGGGTCGATCTGCTCTCCGACATCGGCTTCACGGTGCTGATATCGAACTACCCGGAATTTTACCGGCTGACCACTTACTTTCGCCGTTACACCAAGGAGATGATCGGCGTGGCCATGGGTATCAACAACCTCCTCGAAGTCTTCAACGAGCGCTACTACGACAACCTCGAGGGCGGCATTCTCGAGTCCTTCGGCCGGCTGTTCCGCAACGCGGTCAAGCTCTACATCTACCCCATCCAGCGCGCCGCTTACGACCGCCACCTTGAGGACGGTCAGACCTCATCGGAAGCCGCTGCAAATTCCGCCGGTTCCTTGTCCGACCAGGTGCTCATCACCGCGAAAAACCTTCAGGTGAGCAAACACCTCCGCAATCTCTACGCCCATCTGCTCGAAAACCAATATATCGACTGCATCGTGGGCTACAACCCGGCCATCCTGAACATTTTCTCGCGGGATGTGCTCCAACGCATCACCACCGGTGATCCCACCTGGGAGGAAATGGTCCCGGCCCCGGTGGCCGTGGCCATCAAGACGCGGGGCCTCTTTGGTTATCAGGCCCAGGCCGGGGCCGCCTGAGCCCCCGCACGCATGGGTATGTCCGCCGTCATGCTCAAAGCGGTTGCCAAGGGCCTCTGGGAACGGAACGAACCCCTGGTGGTCCTCGGCATGCCGCTCGGACACCGCATGACCGTGGTCCACCTCGCAGATGGCAGCCTGTGGGTTCACTCACCGGTCGCATGGACACCGGCGCTCGCGGACTCGCTGGCCGCCATCGGTCCCGTCGCCCACATCATCGCGCCCAACCGCATGCATGATACGTTTCTGGAAAGCTGGTTCAGTGCGTATCCGCAGGCCCGATTTCACGGAGCGCCGGGGCTGCAACAGGATCGGCCCGACCTCGCGTTCACCGACGTCCTCGGCGAACAGCCCGATCCGGCCTGGGCGGGATTGATTGATCACCACGCCATCCAAGGGATCCCCCGGGTCAACGAGGTGGTCTGTCTCCACCAACCCAGCCGCACCCTGATTATCGCGGATCTGGCCTTCAATCTCGGCTCCGACCTGCCGCTGTTATCACGCACGCTTTTAAGGCTCAACGACTGCCTGGACCGCTTCGGTCCGTCCCGCCTGTTCCGCTCGACCATCAAGGATCACCAGGCCTTCCGCGCTTCGATCGACCGGGTGCTGGCCGCGGACTTTGACCGCGTGCTGGTCGGCCACGGACGCAACCTCGATACCGGCGGCAAGGCCGCCCTGCGCGAGGCCTTCCTGTTCCTCGGCGGATGACCCGCGCGATATTCCGCGCTTCCGTGACGACAGGAAATCCGCTTGGCTCCGTTTTCATCCACGCATGCGCTTCCACAAATACCACGCTCTCGGCAACGACTACATCGTGCTCAACCCGGCTGATTTCCCGGACCTGGCAGTTCCCTCCACGGATCAGATCCGGGTGATCTGTCACCGCAACTTTGGGGTCGGGTCCGACGGCATCCTCTGGGGCCCGCTCCCCTCGGAACAAAGCGAGTTCGGCCTGCGGATCTTCAATCCCGACGGCTCCGAGGCGGAAAAGTCGGGCAACGGGCTCCGCATCTTTTCCCGTTTTCTGTGGGACCAGGGTTTGGTGAAAAACCCCGTTTTCACCATCGAGACACCCGGCGGCCAGGTGCAGTCGGTCATCAAGGAAGAGGGCCGGCTTATCACCGTCGCCATGGGCCGGGTGAGTTTCGACAGTGCGAAAATCCCGGTGGCAGGTCCCGTTCGAGAGGTGATCAACGAATCCATCACCCTTCGCGACCGCACCTTCACTTATTGCGCGGCCACGATCGGCAACCCCCACTGCGTAATTCCGCTGCCCGGAATCTCCGAGTCACTCGCCCGCGAGTTTGGGCCGGAGCTGGAGACCCACGCGAATTTCCCGCGCAAGACCAACGTGCAGTTCCTTCAGGTGATCGACCGTGCCAACATCCGCATCGAAATCTGGGAGCGCGGGGCCGGCTACACCCTCGCCTCCGGCAGCAGCTCGAGCGCCGCCGCCGCCGTCGCCCACAAGCTGGGACTGGTGGAC
>JBGTGS010000243.1:0-2710 GCA_041746615.1 Opitutaceae bacterium
TCGATGCCGGCGGTCCCGCCGGCGGTGGTGATGATCGTGCCCTGATCGTGAAAGCGTGGACCGGGATCCACCGTCGCGCCCGGGGCCAGGTCGCGCAGGAGCTCCAAGCTGCCGGGGTCGGCGGTCACCCGCAGGCTGTCAAGCAGGCCGGCGCGTGCAAGGATGAGGGCACCCGCCCCAATGGAGAGGATACATTCCGCCCGGCGTGCACGGGTGCGCACCCATTCGATCAGGGAGGCTCGGTTGAGCAGGGGGCGCAGACCGGGACCGCCGGGAATCACGAGAACCTGCGGTTGTGGTGCGCTTTCGAGGGTGAAATGGGGCACGATCTTGAGGCCGCCGCGGGCGCGCACGGACCCCGGGGTCTCGGCGATGGTGAAGGGATCGAAGGCGCTGCCTCCGTTCAACTCATCGGCGGTCGTGAAGGCGGCAAAGGGCCCGGTGAAGTCGAGCACGTCAACCTCGTCGAAAACCAGAATGGCAGTCCGTCGTCGGGTCATGTGCACCCTAAGACCGGTGGGTGGCCGGGGGGTTCGATGATTTTGATCAGGGGGGTGCTGATATTTATATCAGCGAATAGTCGAACCACGGCAGGGGTCGGAGGTTCTCGCAAGATTGCTAGCGGTGATCAACAGTGCACGGATTGGTTTCGAACGGGAATCACAGGCGTTGAGGGCGAGCCCCAAGAATAACCATAAGATGCAGACCAGTGATTGGGGGGGGCATAGGGACATCATGATTGCATGGGTGTGCTTACGGCAATTCCTGGAGTGCGAAATATCCCAGGGGCATTCCGAGTTGATATCCCTGCCTGACAGGTGGCTTTACACCAGTAGATTTCCCGCACTAGGTATTGAACCCGTGGGATTGACCGCCGGTTGGGCGCCGACCCGCTGAACTCTGCTTCCTTAAATCCCAAACCCGCTTCCCACCCATGTCCGCTCTCTCCCGCTTGTTGATCTGCACGCTCCTGCTTGGAGGAACCGCCGATGCCCGCCCGCTTTTTGATCAGAACACGCTCCAAGGATGGAGTATTCAGAACGGCGGGCGTTTCTCCGTTCGGGACGGACTGATTGTCCTGGATCGTGGTTCCGGCTGGCTGCGGTCCGATGAGACCTTCACCGACTTCACACTCACGGTCGAGGTGCGCTTTCTTGACCCCGGGGCCAACAGCGGAATATTTGTCCGAACGGGAGCCACCAGCCGGGACGATGAAAATGGATACCCAAATGATGGATACCAGGTTCAGTGCCGGGATGACGTCGAGGGCGCGGCCCCGCTGGCGTCGGTGATCGCCTATGGTGGCCGCCTGGGTGAGGCTTCCTTTGACCGGGAGGCCATCCGCGGGGCCTATCGACCGACCGGTGAGTGGAATGTCCTTGAGATCACCGGTCGGGGCGGGGTGCTGGTAACCCGGCTCAATGGCGTGGAAGTCGCGCGCGCGATCGGGCTGGCCAACCGGCGAGGTCATGTGGGCATCCAGGGAGAAGGCGGGCGTCTCGAATTTCGCCGTTTTGAGGTGACCGAACTGCCGCCGGTGCCTTTCGAAGCGGATGGTGCCGAGCTGGTATTCTCAGGAGCGGCGGCGCACCTGGTCGGACCCAAGGCGATCACCCTGGTTAATCCCGGCACCGGGCCCACCGGCCGTCTCACCGCCCGTCTCACCGGTGGGCACGCCCGCGCCTTCCGACTGGTCGGACCAACTGAGTTCGCAATTCCCCCCAGCGGTGCGCAGGCACTTTCCTTCTTTCTCCGCACCGGGCCCGAACAGAATGGCGCTCTCACCGCTGTGTGCGAGATCGTGGACGAGTCAGGGGCGGTCTTGCATGCCATCAGTCTGCACGGGCTCAGCCACCCCGGGCTCGAGGGTAAGCGCGAGCCACCTCTACGTGACGTGTTGGATGTGCTTGGCCATGCGGTGGACATCGGCTGGGACACTTTGGCGGGCAATGTACGCCCTGATCCCATGGGCTCCGAAATTCAGGCGGGACGCTTCCAAGTCGCCGGTCCGGGAGAGGTCGTGATGACGCCCGTGGCCCGGTACTCCCCCGACTATCTCCTGCCCTTCGGGTACTATGTTGACGGAGAAAACGAGCGTCCCGACCTGCGGGTGGTTGGAACCCTGGCCCTGGCCACCCCGGAACGTCCCGAGCACAACATGCTTTATCCCTCCCTCGTGAGTGGAACAACCCGCTTCGTTCCGCCTGCGGGAACTTTCGGTTTGTTCACGGCCAGTCCCTCGCATCTCGCTTATACGGAGGATGCCTTGAACGCGCGGCTTGAGCCCAGGCATGTTGCTCATGCGGTGAGGGTCTTTCCAGCCCGCGATCGTGTCGGCCAGCTGATTCCGCACACCTACCTCGTCTGCTTCGAGGAGGCGAGCAACGGCGACTATCAGGATTATGTGTTCCTCCTATCCAACGTGAAACCGGCGGATGTCGGAAGGACGGCCGTCGCGCCGTGAGCGAAGCGCTCTTCCGGTTCGCTTGGCTTAATATCCGGCATCTTCCCCCGACATACAACCTGTCCCCCGGACTAGAGCAGTTTAAAATGAAGTGTAGCCGTTAGGCTAGCAGCCCGTCGGACTTGCGATTTTAGCCTTGGGGGAAATGGGTGGCCGATTTTGCGGTGAAGGGAGTGCCGGGGGCGACGGGCTGCTAAAGCCGCGCGTAGCGCGGCGTCGGATCGGGTTTTCGGTCATTGCGGGCAT
>JBGTGS010000244.1:0-21530 GCA_041746615.1 Opitutaceae bacterium
CGCCGCGCGAGATCACCGTCAGCCGCTGTAATCCATCGCGCATGCCCCCCACCAGCCGGCTCAACGTCATGGCGACGCCATTGACCTAGGGCGGATATGTCTCGGTCACCAAAGCGATCTTCATGGGCAACAACCCCGTACGTGGAGCAGGAACGGCCGGCCGTCCACCCTTTCACCCGGTTTAAGTTAGGTGACAAATCACCAAGGACCATTCGTCGCACTCACCCGCTCAACGGCTGAATCCAACTCGATGCCTCGACTCTACAAAAACATCAACCTTCCGAAAAACCTGAGACACAAATTTCCGAATCACCTGAAGGACGCTTACCCGGAAAAAGGCACTGAGAAAAGCACCCTATGGTCCGATCATCCGTGGCATGATTGATCGCAAAGAGGGAAAATGATAATTTCTCACGCAGGCAGGATCCTCCTCCCGGCATGCTGGTGCTCCCTACCAGCCGCATAATCCATAAAACTCAAAAAAAAATGAATACGAATACCCTATCGTCCACACCTCCTGTAAGCCAGCGGCTAAGCCGCCGTTCAGTTCTAAAGACACTTGGTCTCGGAACAATCGGGGCAGGTGCGCTTAGTCTCTTCAGCCGCGAGGCCCACGCAGCCAGCGGCCCGGGTCAAGACGCCGCTGTCCTAAACTTTGCCCTCAATCTTGAGTATCTTGAGGCAGAATACTATTCCTATGCGGTGAGTGGACGGGGAATCGAAACGTTCGGAATCGGCGTGAACGGCGCTGGAACGCCGGGTGAGGTCACCATCAAGGCGAACCCGCAGGTGCCGTTCACCACCCCGGCGTTCCAGCAATATGCCGCAGAAATTGCGGCGGACGAACGCGCACATGTTAAATTCCTGCGCTTCGCCCTCGCGTCCGCGGGAGTGCAACCGGTGGCCCGACCAGCAATAGATCTTCGGCACAGCTTCATGGACGCGGCCGCCGTTGCCGGCTTGGGAGAGGGCTTCGACCCCTTTGCCAATGAGATCAACTTTCTTCTTGGTGCCTTCATCTTCGAGGACGTCGGTGTGACGGCCTATAAGGGCGCCTCGCCACTTATCTCCAACAAAACCTATCTGGAGGCAGCCGCAGGAATTCTCGCCGTTGAGGCGTACCACGCGGGCGTGGTACGCAATATACTTTACTCCCTCGGCAGAGAGGCGCGCGTTGCCGCGCGGAAAATCTCCGATCTCCGAGATTTGGTGGATGGTCCGGATGATCGTGATCAAGGATTGGTCCTGGACGGCAAAGCCAATCTGGTGCCGACCGATGCCAATGCCATCGTCTTCAGCCGTACCCCCCGTCAGGTCCTGAACATTGTTTACCTGGGGGTGGATGCACCCAACGGCGGCTTTTACCCGGCAGGCATGAACGGGGCGATCAAGTAACCTTCAAATCAATACACAATGAACACGTCAAATCTTGTTCTCCGCCGGAGCGCCCTCTGCCTCCTCGCTCTGCTCGCCACCAGCTCGGCGGTGGCTCAAACTTCAAGTCTCTACGGCCTGTCGTTTTTCGACAATCAACTGTTGCTGATCAATCCCACGACGGGAGCCGGGTCCCTGGTCGCACCCCTGAGCGAATCCGTTGCGCCCTACGGCCTGGCTTTTCGGGGCAATCAACTGTACACATTCGACTCAAACAGCGACCGCATTCGTGGCATCAACCGGTCCACAGGAATGCTCACCAGCTCGATCGACATCGGCGTGGGTGATCTGCTGGGCGAAGGTGACCTTGCGTTTCGATCGGACGGGACGGGTTTTCTAGCGTCCGCGCTCACGCCCGACTTCGGGATCGCCAATGATCTGTTCCGCTTCGATTTGGATGCAGGCACGTCTGTACGGATCGGCACGACCGCTGTCGTCCTGGATGGCATGGCGTTCATCGGGAACACGCTCTACGCGATCGGCCAGGAAGCAGCGCCGAAGCTGTACATCGTCGATCAGGATACAGCAGTGCTCACGAACATCGGCTTGCTGGGCATTCCCATGAACAGCCCCTTTGGAGCCTTGGCGGCCGCATCAAACGCCGAGCTTTATGCCTCAATCGACGACCGTCTTTACATGATAAATCGCTCGACCGGAACCGCCTCTATGCTCGATCCGGATGTCTGGGATTTCGGCTTCAATAGTGTGGCGGGCCTCGCCTTCAGTACGATACCGGATACCTTCACTCCGATACCGGAGCCCTCAACCTACGGTTTGGCGGGTGTCGCCACACTCATGGCGATCAGCATCCTGCGCAGACGCCGGAGCCAGCAAAAGGCTGTCCCAACAGCCTGACGCAATCAGCCATCGACCATCCGTTAAAGATTCCAAGGCGTCCGGCTTGACCTCTGGACGCCTTTTTGACCACGAAGCTCCAAGCCGGGTTCGCGCCAATGAGATCGTCCGGTCATTGGGCTGGCACAACCGGTGCAGCTGGCGGAGTCGGAACGGAGGGAGCCTCGGGAATAATAGGGGAAGCGAATTCCTCAACGGGTGCAGAGGCAATGATGTCGAGGAGTTCGACTTCGAAACCGAGTGCCGCCGCCGGCGGAATCGGACCGCCCGGAGGCGGCTCGTCGCCGTAAGCCAGTTCGGCCGGCATGAAGAGCCTCAGCTTGCCACCCTTGTTGATCCTCTGAATGCCTTCTTTCCAGCCATCAATGACCTGATCGAGGGTGAATTCCGCGGGCCTGCCGCGCTCGATGGAACTGTCGAACACCGTGCCATCGGCCAAGGTGCCCGTATAGTTTACCCTCACCGTATCCGTGGGCTGTGGATAATCACCCGTGCCGGGTTCGATCACTTCATAAACAAGGCCGCTGGGCAGCACCTGCACACCCGGCCGGGCCCGGGCCGCTGCCATAAAAGCTGCCGACTCCGCCACGGACTGCTGACGCATCTTTTCCATGTACTGCGCCTGCTTGGCAGACATGTAAACGTCCAGCTGGGGGCCCATCACCTCGAGGTCATGGGGTGCCTCTGCGCCGGTCGCGGCCTGGCGAATGCCCCGGATCAGGGCCTCAACCTGCTCCGGCCCGAACTCGAGCTCGCTGATGCCGACCTGGCGGCCGACGTACCAGCCAAAGGTCTCCAGCAACTGCGCTTCGGTGAAGGCAGTTTCAGAACCCGTGGCGGGGTTGGGAGGGGTGGGCACCGGCTCTTGGGCGGACAGCGGAAGAGCGGCGACGAGGGTAAACAGCGCAATCGCGGGCAGGATGGTGGCTTTCATACGTGGATAGGGAGTACGGAAACGAACGAAGCGGATTTGTTTCCTTAAAAGTGACACCAGTGATCCCGTCACCCTTCAAACGCAACCCCGAACCTATCCGCTTGAGTCGGGCGACGACGGCGGTTGACTGGTCATCCCAGCATGAAATCCGACCAATTTTGGACGAGCCAGGACGGCCAGATCCTCACCATCCGACCCACCAAGGGGGAGAAAACCGTCGCCCTGACCCTCGCCTTCTGGCCCCGCAACCCCGCCGAGTTCAGCTTCCTCAAGACCCACCTGCCGGAGCTGCGCTTCACCGAACGCAGCTCCCTCGCCCGCATCGGCATCGAGATGATCCTGCAGGGTCCGCCCACCGTGGATGGCAACCGCCTGGTGCTCGAAGTCGAGGCCTTCATCTACGATTCCAGCTTTCCCAATGCCTCCTATTGGAAAAAGCTCCTCCGCCCGGGCACGCCCGCGGGACGGCTCTTTTTCGCCCCGGCCGGCGCCAAGCTCTCCAGCACGGAAATCTGGGCCGCCGTGCAGGACAACCTGCTCAAGCTGCCCAACACGATCTCCATCGACAGCCAGGGCCGCGTTTTCTTCACCCCCCATCCCGTCAGCTACTCGCTGAACCCCCGGCTGCAGCGCCTGAACTTTGAGCACATCGTCAGCGGCTATGCCGGCCGCGCCTTCATCGACAAGGTCCAGGTCCGCCACGATGCCGACACCCTCACCATCCCCCCGCAGACCGGCATCCTGACCAGCTGCTCCATGTATCTCAAGGAGCACTACGTCGTGCTCAACCCCGGCGAAGGCAACTTCGGCCTCCACACCAGCGCCATTCTGCTGGATCCGATCAAGACCTTCGGCACGAACATCATGCTGGAGATCTACAATACCGGCGGGCATCCCGTGGTGAACCCCATGGTCTCCGTCGAGGTGTTCCGAGCCCCGCCCTATGCCGATCCCGAGGCCCGCACCCTGACGAAGAAGCGCCAGCGCCTGCTGGGCACCGCCCAGGACGTCTTTCGTTGTCTGGACGACAATCCCGCGCGCGACACCGGCGAGGCCCACCCCCGGGCCCGGATCACCGTCCGCGGGCAGAGTTCCACCCTGGAGAACCGCACCATCGTCGTCCGGGCCGGTGACGATGACCTGCGCAAACTGCTCGAGGCCGAAGCCTGCCCGCTGGGCAGCCGCACCCTCATCCAGGCCCTGGACGCGGCCCCCGCCGATGCCGACACCCTGATTGTTGATTTCTTCCCGGATCTGCTGGAGCACATGGAACTCATCACCCGACTCGGCGACGTGAAGCTCAAGCGCATCATCTTCCGCCGCGCCTCCCGGACCCATGGGTACTTCCTCTCGAGCAACGCTCACGCCCGGCTCGACACCTTCCACTCCATCGGCATGCAGGTGTATTGGTATGACGAAGTGACCAACGACCTCTACCTGCACACCTACAAGCGCGACCATGGCTTCTTTGTGCGCGAGGAGACCGCCCGCAAGTTTCAGGAGGCCACCATCCTCGCCTTCTACGGCTCCGCGGTGGGCCTCGACGAGGCCGACACCAAGCGGATCTCCAGCCTGGTCGACAAGCTGATGACCTTCATGGGCTCCAATCTTGGTGTCCTCACGGGCGGAGGCGGCGGCGTCATGCGTCTCGCCACCGACCAGGCCCGCGGCAAGGGCGCCCTAACCGGCGCCTGCTTCCTCGAACTCGAGGCCCAGCCGCCTGAACTCGGCGTGGATTTCTTCAACACCTTCCAGGAAAACTCCCGGCACTTCCGCCAAAAATGGTTCGAGGCCGCGGACTTTTGCATCTTCAACGTCGGCGGCGTCGGCACCCTCGAGGAAATCGGCATCGAACTCTGCAACCTCAAGCTGGGCATCCGCCCGCGCGTGCCCTACGTCTTTTTCAACGCGCGCTTCTGGGGCGATCTGCGCAACCAGGTCCGCGAAATGATCCGCACTCACCGCGCCCCGGCCTGGATGGAGGACTACATCCTCTTCACCGACGATCCCGACGAGGTCGTCGCCTTCTACCGCAAAAAATTGCAGGTGCTGTAATCCGCCGGCGTCCCAAGGCTGGGCTCGACGCCCATCATTGTCATGGGCTAGAAACGGACCCTTGTCCTCCGATTCCATCCCTCCTCTCCCATCCTCCGTGCTCGTCGTCGGCGCCGGTGGTCGCGAGCACGCCCTCGTGCGTTCCCTGCTCGCCTCACCCGCCCATCCACGCGTGCTCTGCGCCCCCGGCAACGCCGGGATCGCCGCTGATGCCACCTGCTTTCCCGTCGCCGCCGATGATATCGACGGCCTCGTTGCGCTTGCGCAACGCGAGCGCGTGGAATTCGTCGTCGTCGGCCCCGAAGTTCCACTCTGCCTCGGACTCGCCGACCGCCTGATCGCCACCGGCATCCCCGTGTATGGCCCCAAGGCCGATGGCGCCCGCCTGGAAGCATCAAAGATTCTCACCAAGCAAATTCTCCTCAAATATGGCATCCCCACCGCTCCGGCCGCGTTCTTCGACAAGCAGGAAGATGCCATTGCCTATATCCGCGCCCGGCCTGCGCCCATCGTCGTGAAGGCTGACGGCCTGGCGGCCGGCAAGGGTGTCATCGTCGCCGGCAACCACGCTGAAGCCGAAGTCGCTGTCCGCACGCTCCTGGCCATTCCAGCACAATCGAAAATCGAGAATCCAAAATCCAAAATCCTCATCGAGGACTGCCTGACCGGCGAGGAAACCTCGATCCTTGTCGTGGTATCCGGACGCGACTACGTCATCCTGCCCACCTCACAGGACCACAAGCGCATCGGGGAAGGGGACACCGGCCCCAACACCGGCGGCATGGGCACGTACTCGCCCGCCGAAGTCGTCACGCCGGATCTGCTCACCCGCATTGAGCGCGAGATCGTGAAACCTTCCGTGGAGGCCATCGCCAGCGAGGGCATCGACTTTCGCGGCACCCTTTTCATCGGCATCATGCTCACGGCCGACGGCCCCAGTGTGCTCGAATACAACACCCGTTTCGGGGACCCCGAGACCCAGGTCGTCCTCCCCCGTCTGGAAACCGATCTTCTCAGCCTCCTTTGGTCGGCCGCCCACGGCCGGCTCGCCGGTTTTTCCCTGGCCATCAAGCCTGACCATGCCATCTGCGTCGTCATCTCCGCCCCGGGCTACCCCGACGCCTATCCCAAAGGCGATGTCATCATTTTCCCGGCTGACCTGCCCCCACAAACGACCGTCATCCATGCCGGCACCGCCCGCAACTCCACCGGTCAGATCGTCACCCATGGCGGTCGCGTACTCGGGGTGACGGCCCTCGCCCCCACCCTCCGCGAAGCTGCCGACCGCGCGTATGCGGCTTGTGATCGGATCGAATTCGCCGGCAAACACTACCGCCGCGATATCGGTGCCCGTCAGTTGAACCGGAAATAACCCGCCTTCCCATGCGCCTTCGGCTGTTCCTTGTCTGTTTCGCCTGTGCCGGCCCCATCCCGGCAGCGGAGATCATGGATCTCGGCGAAGGCCTCGCCTATCTGCGGGTGGAGGATGCCTCCACCGACACCCTTCCAAAAATCGACGGCTCCTACACCCTCGATCTGCGCCGGACGAACGCCGCCACCCCGGCGGATGCCGGGCGGCTCCGGCCATTCATCGCGGAATCCGGTCCCGTGCGCTTCGTACTCGTGAGTCCGGATACGGCCGCGACAATCCTTACGCTGCTGTCATCACGCGATGGTTCCGTGATCACCCTCGGGCCGGCCACCACCAGACCCGTGCCCGACATCGAAATATCCGTTTCCCTGGAGGACGACCGTCGCGCCTATGCCGCCCACAGTGAAGGCACCCCGCTCGACCTGCTGGTCCGGCCGGACATTCCGAAGCCGCGCCGCGACGAGGCCGCCCTCCTGCGCAACCGTGCCAACGGCGGCAATGGCGTGCCCCAGAACGAAGAGAATCCCCGCCCGGGAAACGTCACCGCTCCCTTGGTGGACCCCGTCCTGCAGCGCGCCGTCCATCTCCATCACGGCCTCAAGGCCCTCGGCCGCCTGTGAATGCCGGCCGGTCATCAGATAGTTCACCTCAGCGAAATTTGGGCATTTCGATTCTGAAATTTATTTGGCGTTGAGCATTGGCGTTTGGGATTTCTCTTCCTCCGTTTTCTCCTGCGTCCAGAGGGTTGCCTTTCCCCGGAAACGCGATCCCCTGCCAGAAAGCACATGAGTGAACCCGGCCTGATACTCACCGTTTGCACCGCCAACATCTGCCGCAGCCCGATGGCGTCGGCTTTGCTCGAGCATGCATTGCGCGCGCAGCCCGATCCGCTGAAATCCCTGCGGATCCTGTCCGCCGGCGTGGCGGCCCGGGACGGCGAAAAGGTCTCCGCCAATTCCGTCGAGACGATGCAAAAGGTCGGCCTGGACATCGCCGGGCACACGAGCCAGCGGCTTACCCCCGATCTCGTTACCGAAGCTCTCGCCATCTATGTAATGACCGAAAGCCACCGGGCGATGATCAACCTCATGTTCGATCCCCCGCCCAGGAACGTCTTCCTTTTCCGGGAGTTCATGCCCCGACAGGCCGACAAGGAAATTCCCGATCCCTACGGCGGCCCCCTCAAACACTATGAGGCGTGCCGCGACGAGATGGTCGAAGCCATCCCCTCCCTGGTTGCGCATATCCAGGACTTGATCTCCACCCGCACAAAGTAAGCGGTCAATCCACGCAGGCAGGGGGCGGGTTCCCCCTCCCGCAGGATCTGCGTGATCGTAGGCAACGCCGCCGTTCAGACCCGGCGGAATGTCGCCCGCATGGCCAGCAGCCCGAGGATGCCTGCCATGGTAAGCATCAACGTGGAGTTCGCCTCTGGAACACTGGGAACGATGATGATTTCCTCAGTAAACCCCTGATAGAGCACATTGGCCTGCGAAAAGTTGTAGAAACCGAAGCGGGCCTCCTCATAAATCCCGTCGATGTCGAAGATGGTCGTGCCGCCTCCAAACACCCCTCCGGAGATTCCAATGGTGATGTTCGTCGCGGTGTAATCCAGCGAGAAACCATAGGTCGTATGGTCAGCCCAGCCGATTCCCAGGTTGGTATCGATGACGGTGTAGCCCGTGCTGCTCAGGTGATGGTTGCCAAAGGGAATTGCCCCGGCCCCACCGGTGACCTCCGAGAAATAAAACCCTCGCGTGGAACCGCTCTGGTTGGCCTGTTTCCAATCAAACAAGTAGAACGGATCATTCACCGTGCCGGTGAAGAGAACAAAGCCGATGTAATCGTCATCCGAAGTCGTCTGAACCCGGAATTCCCCCTCGAAACTGTTGTTGAGGAAATAATCGGGACTCACGAAAAATGTCGGATTGCCATTGATCGACTGCACCACACTGGTGCCATCCCCGGAGACCGTCCAACGGCCATTCGACAAAGGACCTTCCTGCTGCCACGTGGTAAGGTCAATCGGGCCGGCCAGAGCCGATGCAATGCCCAAACCGAGTGATGCTGGGAGTACTGTCAGAAAGGTGTGGAATTTCATGAATTTCATGTACCAGCAGGCATGGTGCCAGTCATCGCTTTAATTCATTAGATATTTGGCAAATATATTTATGGATGGTAGTTATGAATTGTTAAAAATTGCAATTACAACCCAGTTGTATTTGTAAAAAGCCGTTTCCGTAAGACATCCCGACATCGAAAGCCAAGGGCTTCGGTGTGATGAGAGGCATGATGCCAAACAGGACCCCCGACCACGCGTCCAGCCCGAGATTCCCCTCCAACGATGCCGGGAGTCTTCCAACGAGGTGCGGGGGCCAGAATTTAGATCCTTAGTGCTGGGTCGGACGGATTTCGGGTTGCGGCTGATCGCTTTAGACTTTCCGCTCTCGACCGGGTGTTTCCACCCGCCTCCATCCCATGCTCAATACCACTCCGCTCCAGACTCTTGATCCTGAAATTCACTCGGCCATCACCGCCGAGCTCGCCCGCCAGCAGAGCCACATTGAGCTCATCGCGTCCGAGAATTTCACCTGCCCGGCGGTGATGGAGGCCCAGGGCAGCGTGCTGACCAACAAGTACGCCGAGGGCTATCCGGGCAAGCGATGGTACGGCGGCTGTGAGCAGGTGGACAAGGTCGAGACCATGGCGATCGAGCGCGCGAAGCAGCTCTTCGGCGCGGAACACGCCAATGTCCAGCCGCACTCCGGGTCGCAGGCCAACTTCTCCGTCTACACCTCCGTGCTCACCCACGGGGACAAGGTTCTCGGCATGAACCTCGCCCACGGCGGTCACCTCACCCATGGCAACCCCGCCAACTTCTCGGGCAAGTTGTATAATTTCTGCCAATACGGCGTCCGCGAGGACAACGGCCTCATCGACTACGACGAGCTCGCCGCCACCGCCCGTCGCGAACGGCCGAAAATGATCACGGTCGGGGCCAGCGCCTACTCCCGTGTCATCGATTTCGCACGCATGGGGGAAATCGCCCGCGAAGTCGGCGCCCTGCTCTTCGCTGACATCGCGCACATCGCCGGGCTGGTGGCCGCGGGCGTGCACCCCTCACCCGTTCCCCACGCCGACTTCGTCACCACCACGACGCACAAGACCCTGCGGGGGCCGCGCGGGGGGCTCATTCTCTGCCGCTCCACCCATGCCAAGGTCATCGACTCCGCCGTGTTCCCCGGCGGTCAGGGCGGACCGCTCATGCACGTGATCGCCGCCAAGGCGGTCTGCTTCAATGAATGCCGGAAGCCGGAGTTCAAGGCCTACAGCGAACAGATCGTGAAAAACAGCCGGGCCCTCGCCGCCGCCATGGCCGGCCTCGGCTACAAGATCGTCTCCGACGGCACCGACAACCACCTCTTCCTCGTCGACCTGCGCAGCAACCTGCCCGAACTCACCGCCAAGAAAGCCCAGGAGACCCTCGATCTTGCCCATATCACCTGCAACAAGAACACCGTGCCTTTCGAGACCCGATCGCCCTTCCAGGCCTCGGGCATCCGCCTCGGCACCCCGGCCGTCACCACCCGCGGTTTCGTCGAGGACGACATGGCCGGCATCGCCGGTGCCATTGATCTTGTCCTGAAGGCCATTGGCACCGGGAAGGAAGCCGACGCCATCGCCAACGCCAAGACCCGTGTCGCCACCCTCACCGCGAAATACCCTCTGCCTTATCGGTTCTGATCCGGCCACCGGACGCAGCCGGCCGGTGTGATACTGTTGCCTGGCAGGCCGTCGGACTTGAGATTTTCGCGTCGGGGAAACCGGGCTGACGATTTTGCGGCGAATAAATAAAACTGCGGGGATTGAAGCAAAGTCCGACAGGCTGCTGGCGCGGACTTTGGTCAAAACCCCGCGTTTGCGCCTTGGCCTGAACCGTGGGAAGCATATCGTCCGCCCTTTCCGTGCCATCTTCCGTCCCTTCGCCCAAGCGCCCTCTTTCCCTGGGGGTCATTTTCCTGACGCTCTACATCGACCTGATCGGGTTCTCGATCATCTTTCCGCTCGGGCCCGATCTGCTGCGCCATTACTTGGAAACCGATGGCACCGGGGGACTCCTTGGGTGGCTCCTTGAGCACATCTCCGCCGCCGCCCGCGTTCTGGGCAACGAGACCCATCTCCCCGAGGTTCTCTTTGGTGGGATCATCAGTTCCCTGTTCGCCATCCTGCAGTTCATTTTTGCCCCCTTCTGGGGCAGCCTGTCAGACCGGCGCGGCCGGCGCGAAGTGCTCCTCCTCACCGTCGCCGGCACGGCCGCCAGTTATCTGATCTGGATGCTGAGCGGTTCCTTCTGGATCTTCCTGGCCGCCCGGATGCTCGCAGGTGCCTTCGGCGGCAACCTCTCAGTGGCGACCGCCGCCGTTGCCGATGTGACCAGTCGCACGGAACGTTCCAAGGCCATGGGGTTGGTCGGCGCGGCCTTCGGACTCGGTCTCGTCACGGGCCCGCTCATCGGCGCGTTCACCGTCCGCATCAATCTGCTGGATCTCCATCCGGGCCTGGCCGCCTGGGGCGTCAACCCGTTCTCCATGCCGGCCCTGACGGCCTTCATCCTCAGCCTGATCAATCTCCTTTGGATCCGGGCACGCTTCAAGGAAACCCTGCCCGCCGAATCACGGGGCCGGGCCACCGAAGCCCGGCTGCGCAACCCCATCAGCGCCATCCTCGGACTCTCCAATGTCGCGGTGCGTCACGTCAATCTGGTGGCCTTCGTCTTCGCCCTGGCCTTTGTTGCCATGGAGGTGTCCCTCGTCTTCGTCAGCGCCGAGCGCTTTGGATACACGGCATGGGAGAACGGACTGCTGCTGGGCTTTCTGGGCGTGTGTTCGATCATCACCCAGGGATTCATTGTCCGGCGACTGCTTGTTCGGATGCCGGAGACACAGGTGCTGATCGCCGGTCTGATCAGCTCCACCGTGGGCCTGCTTATGGTCGGCTTCACCCCAAATCCCGAACTGCTCTATGTGGGAGTCGGCATCCTCGCCATGGGCGCGGGGCTGGTCAACCCGTCAACCACCGGACTCATCTCCCTCTACGCCGGCGCCGAGGAACAGGGCCGGATCCTGGGCATCTTTCGCTCTCTCGGTTCACTGGCCCGCGCCATTGCCCCGATCACCGCCGGGGTGGTTTATTGGACTCTTGGCGCCAGCACCCTGTACAGCATCGCCGCCGTGCTCGCCGTCGCCGCCGCGCTCCTCAGTCTGCGCCTGCCCCAGCCGGAGAAATGAACCTTGCACGCGCATTCCACGCCCCCGGCCGCCGAAACCCCCATCCGGCCCGTTTGCATGCGCTTGGCACCGTTCTTCTCGCCCTCCTCCTATTGGCGGGTTGCACCACGCGCCCCGCGGGACCTAAACCCGAACGCACCCGGCTTTCCTCCCATCTCATCACGCTGCCGGGCGAGATGATCGGAAATCATCTGGTCATCTCCGCGCCCGGCCCGCGCAACCGCACCTGGCGCTTTATCGTCGATACGGGCTCCTCCGTCACCCTGCTCTCCCCCGATTTCGCCAGTCAATTCGCCTCGATCCCCGATGCCCCCCAAGCCCCGCAGATCCGCGTGCGCAGCGCCAGCGGGGAAGTCACCGTCCTGCCCAGCATCACGCTTCGGCGCTTCAATCTTGGTGATGCCCGGTTCGACAACGTACAGGCCCTGCTCTACGATTGCGCTGACCTCTCCGCCCATCTCGGTATGAAAATAGACGGGGTTCTCGGCTTCCCCCTCTTTCATGACACGGTCTTCACCTTGGATTTTCCGAGAACCCGCCTCCTGATCTCACCGGCCGGTGAACCCTCGCTCACCCCGGGATCCACCTTCACCTTCAATCCAACCACCAAGGTGCCGCTCATCCCGGTCCAGTTGGGAGATCGCACCCTGCTGACCCTGATCGACTCCGGCAGCGACGGATCGTTCAACTTCAACCCAATCGGGTTCTCGCCACAATTCGCCGCCGGCCCCCGACCTGGCGCCGCCGTCTCCACCCTCACCGGAGATCGCCTTCAGGAAGTGGGCCGGCTTGAGGAAACCCTGCGCATTGGCACCTATGCACTGCCGCGACCGGTGGTGGATCTCACCGACCAGCTCTCCTCTCTGGGCGGGGGCGTCCTGCGCCATTTCGCCATCACCTTCAATCCGGCCCGCGGCAACGTCACCTTCCATCGCGAATCCACCGCGCCCATCATCATGCCTCCCAAACGGAGCGCCGGCCTGAGCTTCAACCGCAGCCCCGCCTACTGGCGCGTGGCCGGAGTCGTTCCCGGATCATCAGCGGACGCCATCGGCATCCAGCGGGGCGATCTGATCACCCGCATCAACGGCGAACTCGTTGAGAAATGGAATCTCGTCCGCTACGAAACCCTCCTGCGCAACTCCACGGAAATTGAATTTTCCTTTCTGAACGGACGGACGGAAACAACCGCGATCATCGCGGTGTTCGACCTGGTGCCGTAAGCAAAAAGGCGAAGCGCTTTGCGCTATTCCATGCGCTCGATCAGGAAGGCGGCCGCGCCATCGTGGCCGCTAACCCACGGGAGACGGGTGCAGTGTTCCGCCAACCTGAACCGGCCCGCAGACTTTCGACAGAACGCTTCAACCACCCGTTCGTTCTCCACCGCATCCAGGCTGCAGGTGCTGTAAACCAGACGGCCGCGAACCGCGACAAAGCGCGCGGCCGCCGTCAGCAGGACCAGCTGCTGCCGGGAATGTTTGTCGAAATCCCCCGCTTGCAGGCGCCACTTCACGTCAACCCGATGACGCATCACCCCGGTGTTGGAACAGGGAACATCGATGAGCACAGCGGAATACTCGTCGGGCAGATTGTGCTCCTTGAATACATCGGCGACATCCTGGGTTAAATCCGTCTGCACGATTGACACCTCCACCCCGGCCGGAGCCAGCGCCAGGTTGGTCTTGAGCCGGTCAATACGCGGCCCGGGCAGGTCACAGGCCACCACCTTGCCGGTTCCCATCCTGTCGGCGATCGCCAGGCTCTTGCCCCCGGGTGCCGCACAGACATCCAGCACCGACTCGCCGGCCCGCGGAGCCAGCAGACCAACCGCCAGACGCGTGGACGGATCCTGGACGTAGAGCGTACCGTCACCCAACAGGGGCGATACTTCCGCCCAGTGGCCGGGTTTGATTCCATAAAAACCCTCCCACTCCGTCGGTTCGAGCCAGGTCAGCTCTGCAGGCGTGGGCTTGCGGTCCGCCCGCCAGCGCGCGTGCATCGGGGCCGGTTGCTGGTTCCAAACCAGCAGTGCACGCGTCGCCACCCCTCCAAACGCCCCCCACCACCGCTCCACCATCCAGCGGGGATGGGAATACCATCGTGCCAGTTCCGTCACCGACGCATCCGGACCCGGCTCGACCTCCGCCGCCAGCGCGGCGGCCAGCTTGCGCACCACCGCATTGACCAGCCGGGACTCGGACGGGCTCGCCAGGGTCTTGGTCTGCTCCACTGCATGATGAACCACCCGGGCCACATGGCCCTCGGGCCCGCCTTCGATCAACTCACACCCGGCCAGCAACAACACCGCCCGCACCCGGGCCCGCGGCGGCTTCGCCAACAAGGGGGTTAGATGGGCCTCGATCCGCCCCCAATGACGCACCGTACCAAAAAGCAGACTCTGGATCCTTGACCTGTCCATGCGCGGCAGGGTTGCAGGCAGGCTTTCCAGCAACGCATCCACGCGCTCATGCTGCTCCAGCCAGCGCACCAACAGACGGGCCGCCGTGGACCAGGCTTGGGAGGGAGGAGCAGATGCAGGCTTCAGGGACATCCGGCCACCTTCAGACCGGTCCTGGCATTTGCCAAGTTCCAACCGGTCGCTGGCATCCGGCCGGAAGTACGGGGAACCCCTACGGTTGACAATACCCGGATGCGTCCACTCAACTTGTCGGTTCAGACGTAAAAAACCCATCTTTATGAATTCGGAAGCCGTATCAGCGCTCATTGCCAAGAACCCGTCCCTCAAGGCGGCCAAAGCCAGGCTTGAGGCCATGGAACCCGGCGCCTACTGCGTCCACCGCAGCTGGGGCTTCGGCCAGATCAAAAGCTACGACGAGGCGGCCGGAAAGCTGATCATCGACTTCGCCAGCAAGGAGGGACATCCGATGGATCCGGCATTTTGCATCACCACCATGGAGGTGCTCCCCGCCAATCATATCCTCGTTCGCAAGCAGACCGAGGCCGCCAAGATCGCCGATCTGATCGAAAACAACCCCGCCGACCTCGTGGTCGAGGCCCTCCTATCCTACGACAACAAGGCCACCACCGCCATCGACCTCGAGCTGACCCTGGCCCAGGTGGTCGGCGAGGACAAATTCAAGAAATGGTGGTCCACCACCAAGAAGGCCATCGCCAAGGATCCGCGCATCGCCGTCCCCGCCAAAAAGACCGAGTGTTACGTCCTGCGTGAAACCCCCGTCTCCACCGAGGACGAGATCACCGAGGCCTTCACCGGCACCCGTTCCGCCCGTCGCCGCATCGCCCTGGCCGAGAAGCTCGTCAGCGCCACCGACAAAAAGAACATCAAGACCGATCTCAAAACCATCCTCGATGGCGTGACCGACGCGGTGAAGGACAGCAACCAGCTGGACGCCTCGGAGCGGCTTTACGGGGCCGCTGTGCGCGACGACCTCGCCCGGCTCGCCGACGTGGAGGTATCCACCCTGGAGCCCGCCCAATCGACGCTCATCGGCAATTCCCGCGACCTCGTCGCCATCTCCGAAAAGATCCCGGTGCAGTTCCAGGGCCGGTTTCTCGATCTCATCAAGGAAACCTACCCCATCGAGTGCCGCGACCTCGTCTTCACCCTCCTGAAGACCTCCCAGGGAAAATTCACCACCGAGTGCATCAATTTCCTCGTGGAAAACGGTTATGCCGACGACCTCGCCTCGACGCTCAAGCGCTGGCAGGTCGAGCAAAACCTACGCGCCCCCGTCCTCCTTTGGGTGGTCAAAAACCGCCACTCCAAGAAATTTGCCAAGCTGCTCAACGAGCTCATCACCCCCCGCCTGCTCAGCGCGATCTTCTTTGCCATCGACTATGAGGCCCTCCAGGCCGCCAGCGCGCGTCGCATCCCCCTCGCCGACATTCTGAGCGAGGACACGGACCTCATCGCCGACCTGCTCTCCACCGCCGATCCGGAGACCGCCCGCGACCTCGCCAACACCCTCATGCTTAACCAGGGCTTCGAGGAACTGACCAAGAAGTCGCTGCTCGCCCGTTTCATCAAGATCTTCCCCAACATCCAGTCACTCGTCGCCAGCGATGCCGACAGCAAGGAGGAGCAGCTCCTTGTCTCCCGCGACAGTTACGAGCGCAAGCGTGACGAGTACGAAACCATCGTTTCCAAGAAAATCCCGGAAAACTCCAAGGCCATCGCCACCGCCCGTGAACACGGCGATCTCAAGGAAAACTCCGAATACAAGATGGCCAAGCAGGACCAGCAGGTTCTCATGGCCCAGAAGACCATCCTCGAAAAGGATCTCGGCCGGGCCCGCATCACCGACTTCAAGGAGGCCGGCATGGCCCAGATCAGCGTCGGCAGCATTGTTGCGGTTCGCAATGTCAACGACAGCAAAACCATCACCTACAAGATTCTTGGGGCCTGGGACAGCGATCCCGACAACCATATCATCGCCTACAAAACCCCGCTCGGCCAAGCTTTGCTGGGCAAGAAGACCGGCGACAAGGTCACGGTCAAGATCGGCTCCTCCGAGGAGACCTACGAGGTGGTCAGCATCGCCCGTTACGCAGACTGAGCCCTGAATGCCCCCCTTCTTCGGCCGCCGGTTTAAACCGGCGGCTTTTTTGTGCGCGCCTCACCGAGCTTGCCCGCCGCCGGACCTTTCCCCAGCGTGGCGGCCCGTGAACGCCTCCTGGGACACCCTGAAAACCCTCTCCGACCCGACCCGCTTGCGACTGCTCGCTCTGCTGATGCGCGAGGAGCTCTCTGTCGGCGAACTGGAGGACATCCTGGGCATGGCCCAGTCGAGAATCTCATCCCAACTTGCCCAACTTCGCCAGGCTGATCTCGTCACCGACCGCCGCGAGGGGAAGAAGGCTTTTTATTCCCTCCGCTCCGCCCTGCCGGCCCGCACCCTCTCCCTCCTCCGCGCCGCTTGCGACTCCGTGGCCGAACTGCCCGAGCTGGCCGAGGATCGCGACAACCTGGACCGCAGCCTGGCCAAGCGGCGCGCGCATCAGGAGCAATATTTTAATCTCATTGCCGGTAAACTGGGCAAAAACTACTGCCCCGGACGCTCCTGGGAGGTCATCGGCCATCTCGCCCTCCGCCTCGTGCCACGGATCATCATCGCCGATCTCGGTGCCGGCGAAGGCATGGTCTCCCAACTCCTCGCCCGCAGGGCGGAGAAGGTCTGGTGCATCGACAACTCCCCTCGCATGGTGGAGGTCGGCAGCGAGCTCGCTCGGAAAAACGGCCTGTCTAATCTGGTCTACAAACTCGGCGACATTGAGGCCGTGCCCCTGCCCGACCAATCGGTGGATCTCGCCATCCTCAGCCAGGCCCTGCACCACGCCCAACACCCGCAAACTGCGGTCAACGAGGCCGTGAGAATTCTCCGCCCGGGTGGCCAGTTGCTGGTCCTGGATCTTAAGGACCACACCTTCGAGAAAGCCCACGAACTTTACGCTGATGTCTGGCTCGGCTTCAAGGAAAGCTCCCTGCATGGCTTTCTCAAGAAAGCCGGTTTGAAGCAGGTGGAGGTCACCACCGTGGCGAAGGAGCCCCTTGAACCTTGCTTCGAAACCCTGCTTGCCAGCGGTGTGCGCGGCTGATTTTACTCAGCCCCGCCGACGCCGACGACAGGCCAGCACTCCGAGTGCGACGGCCATCAGGCCCGCACCGTAAACCGAGGGCTCGGGCACGGGCGTGATCTGATAATTGTTTCCCGGCCCATCCGTGTAGGAGAGCCATTTCGTGTCGTTGCCCCCGAATCCGGTGAAAACGATGTTGTCCAGCGGCGATGCTCCCTGGGTACCCGGACTGAGGGTTGAGTAAAAGAAGTCCACCGTGTTCACCCAGTTCTGCACCAGCAGCTGAGCGTTCGCCGTCACACCGGTGGTGAAGCCGACGATCGAGGAGCCACCCCCAAAGTCCAGGATCGAGTTGCTCTGCACGGTCAGGCTGCCGAAGGTGCTCGTGCGGTCGCCCAGAAACAACGTCCCCCCGTTGAGCACGATATCCAGGCTGTTGTTGTTGAAGTCCGCCCCCAGGGTCAGGCTTGCCCCGGCGTTGATGATCACCGTGCCCGCTCCCGTAAAGACCCCCGAGAACGTGCTGCTGCCGGTCAGGGTCAGGTTCGCCCCATCCATGATCAGCGTCCCCGTGCCACTCACCCCGCCGAGCGTCTGGTTGAATCCGTTCAGGTCCACGATGGCTCCGCTCGCGGTGACAACAAGGTTCGAGGAATTCAGCACGTTCGCTGCCCCAAAGACCAGAGTCCCGGCGTTCACGTTGGTCTGCCCCGTATAGGTGTTGCTACCCGCCAGAGTCAGGGTGCCCGACCCCTCCTTGGTCACCGTTCCGGTGCCGAGGTTACCAATCACGCCCGTTACCCGGGTGTCGCCGCCACCGACAAAGGTCAGCGCCCGGTTGCCTGAATTACGGTTGATGGTGCCGCTGATAGTGAGTTCGCCGGACAAGCTGCCGATTTGGGAAGCTGCATTCAGAATGATCGGGCCGCCCAGAGTATTGTTGCCCGAAAGATTCTGGATGGCCCCATTCGAGCCGACACCGGTTCCCGAAATCCTGATGTCCTCGGAGGCCAGGTTGATGCCTCCCTGCAGAGCAAGAGTCGCGCCGCTCCCCACGGTGGTGATGCCTGCCCCGGCACCCAGCGCAGAATCATGGGCAGCGATCAGGGTGCTGCCCGCTCCCGTGATGCTGGTATTACCGACATAGGTGTTCGCGCCAAGGAGCGTGAGTGTCCCGGTCCCACTCTTGGTGACCGTGCCGGCACCCAGATTCCCGATCACGCCCGTGATGACGGTGTCACCCGTGCCACCCAAGGTCAGACTGCGGTTGGAACTATTGCGCTGAATGAGGCCGCTGATCGTCAGCCCACCCGTACTGTTGTTGGTCAACGTCCGGTTGCCGGTCATGGTGATGGTCCCCGAAACCGCGGTCGCGCCGGTTCCTGCAACTGTAAGCGTGCTGCCAAAGGTGATATTGTTGATCGAGACCGCCCCACTGCTGTTGTTATTGGTGAGTGTCCGGTTCGAGGATTGGGTGAAGGTGCCGCCAACGGTGATCGCATGGGCTCCGCTCAGGGTCAGGTTCTGGGAATGCGTCACATTATCGAAAACGAGCGCACCGGACGCCGCGTTCCAGGTGTGAGCCGTCCTGACTGTAATGGCTGAATTGAAGGTCTGGGTGTCGGCATCGTTATTGGTGATACCGCCCGCATCGATGGAGAGTGTGTTGCCGCTGAAGGTGAAACCATTTGCACCGACGGCATTGCTGAAGGTGATCCCGGCCGCCCGGCGGTTGCTTTGGAGAGAAACGGAGTGCTGACCGTTCGCTGCGGCCCCATTGAAAATCAGAGAGGCCGCGTTTCCGGGCACACTGTTGGGATTCCAGTTTGCCGCCGTACCCCACGCCCCCGTGCCGGCTCCACCATCCCAAACCTGACCCTGCATCAATGCTGGCACCACCATCACGAGAATGACGGTTAGGATCCTAAAAGGAGAGCCCAATGATTTCACTTCCGGCAGGGTTCGATTAATCCTATCAATTTATCCATTTAAACTATCCGGGAGATATTTCATTGCAAGCCCGGGATTCCTAAGTGCTTATTATGTTGATGTTTGACGTGGACCTCATTTCGCAATCATCTTCTTATCATCTATTATTCAATGCTTTGCATCCCATGGGTTTGATTTATATCTGATCCCGATGCTAAAGAGAATCAGACCAAAGGAGTTTCCAGCTCACCACTGGACTCCAAGAGGGGGACAAGGCCTCTGCCCTCCTGCAGCCTGTCTTTCTGTCCAACCACCGGTCGTCTTTGACGAACGCATTAAAAGTCTCCAACGTTGCTCGAAATGAAGTCCGTCAAGGTTCCAGCACTTGAACTTTTTATGCATGAGGCCATCCCGCTCGCCAAGGCAATGGGGGTAGGCGTGGAAGTGAGCGATGACCAATCCCTCGTGCTGACGGCACCCAAGGAACAGAACAAGAATTCGCTGAACACCGCCTTCGGAGGCAGTCTCGTTTCCCTGGCCACGCTGGCCGGTTACGGAGTCGTCTGGGAATTGATGCGCAACGAAAAGGCAGACGAACGGGTCGAGTGGAGCATTGTCGTAAAGGAGAGTCGTGCCGCCTACCGCCGCCCCGTGCTCGGTGATCTGCGTGCCATTTGCGAGCGGCCGGCGAAGGCCGTCATTGAGGAATTCAAGTCCTCCCTCGCACGCTACGGTAAAGCCAAACTCAACCTTCGCACTCGCGTCATCGAGGGCGGTCACACCGCCGTCGATGTCAAGGCCGCCTACGTCGTCTCCCGTTAGGAACGGCCGGACTTCGTTCCGGCGTGAGGTACAAAATCGTTCTCGTTCTCGTAACCGTTCCTCATTCTCGTCCTGACGATTGGTCAGTGTTCAGGAGCGTGGATGAGCAGTTACCGCTTCTGCTCCTAATGGCAGGGGACTATAGACCCCATTACGACCTGAAATTTAACGTTGCCCCATAGGGGACTTTGGGAGATTTTGGGGCATTGTTGCCCGCGTCGAGCGCATGTCGCGTTCCGCCGAAGGCAGCCTTCACGCGGCTCCTGTCAATCGGTGAGCGCGTTTAAACCCAAACATAACACACGTCATGTCAGATACATCCAAGTCAGGCGATAGCCCCACAGCTCCGGCTGAGGCCCCCGCCGACCTGTCCGCCAGCTCCAAGGCTTCCGCGGAAACCCTCAGTCCTCCCCCGGCCTCCTTTGGGAACAGCCGTGGCTCAGGTCTTGCCCGTGGCAAGCGCGCCAGCCAGCCCGCCGCAGCTCCCGCCAGCACCGCCTCCCAAGGCACTTACAAACCGTCGTCCATCCAGGTCATCACGGTCGAAACAGAATATAAAAACCCGTTCGCGCCAGTTGGGGCATCACCCTCCGCGGACTCCGAGCCTGTCACACCCGCCCAGCCCGCCAAGGCAGTTGCCGCGCCACGAGAGGAACCCACACCCGAGCCCGCAGCTGTGGTCAAGGAAGCCCCGCCTCCACCCGCGGCCACTCCGCCTGTGCATAAGCCCAAGTCCGTTACTGAGCCCACCTTCTCCCATCCCGAAGGCGTTCCCCCTGCCCCCGAGGAAAAGGCCGAACTCAACATCCTCCCACCCGCCGACACCAAACGGCCGGCCCAAAGCTGGGAATCCTCCTCCTTCAACGGACCTCGTGGCGAGGTGAAGCGTGAAAACCGTCCAATCTTCAAACCTGAACGCCGCGAACTCCGCACTGCCAGCGAGATCAAGGAAGGAGGGACCCGCCGTGAACCACGCAGCGCCGAACCCAAGGCAGCACACAGCCCCGCCCCCAAGCCCGTCCCTGTCAAAGCCGGGAAAACCCCCGAAAAGTCAGGCGGCCTGATCGGATGGCTGAAGAGTCTCTTCGGCGGAGCCGGAGAAGCCAAAGAAACACCCGCCCGCAATCATCAGCCGGCAGGCGGGGGCAAACGGGATGATGACGACCGTCAGCGGCGCCGTCGTCGCGGTGGTCGCGGACGGAATCCCACCGGAGCCTCGGATGCCCAGGCCGGCCCAGGCGGTGGATCCCGCGACCGCAGCCCTCAGGCCGGTGGCGAAGGTCGT
>JBGTGS010000245.1:0-9808 GCA_041746615.1 Opitutaceae bacterium
TGATCGGCGGCATCGGCCTGATCCTCCTCGGCGGCATCTACTCGGTCGCGCTGGAATGGTCCAACCCGCTCGTCGGATTTCTCCTCAGCCTCGGTCTGGTCGCGCTGCTGCTGGCCGCCCTGCTCGTCTGCGCCGATGCCCGTGTGCGCCTCATCCCCCTTGCCTGGAGCGCCGTGGCCGCAGTCCTGCTCTGGATTCTGGTCACGCCGATCCCACCCGGCACCTATTCGCGACTGACGCTTTCCCTGCAACTGTCCGTGACCGATTGGGTGCTAACGTCCCTCCACTGGCTCGGCATCCCCGCAACCCAAACCGGAAACATCATCGAGCTCAGCACCACCTCCGTCGGCGTGGAGGAGGCCTGCAGCGGTGTCCGCAGCCTTCTGGCCTGCATCTTTGCCGGGGTCTTTTTCTCCGCCACGCTGGTGCAACGCACCTGGGCCCGGATCCTGATCATCGGACTGGCCGCCCCGCTGGCCATCGTGATGAATTTCTTCCGCTCGCTCGGCCTCACGCTGCTGGCCAATGCCGGCACTGACATCAGCGGGGCCTGGCACGATCTCAGCGGTTTCGCCATCCTGGCTGCAACGGCGGTCGTGCTGGGTGCGCTGGCCTGGCTGCTGGGCCGCGGGACATACCCGGTGCCAGCACCCACCCCGGCTCCCACCAATGCCCCCTCCCCGCCAGCCACCTGGATCCTGCTCGCAGGCAACAGCCTCACGCTCCTGCTCATGGGCTTTCTGATGCTCTATGCCCGGCCCGCCGCGGTGGCCGCGGGTCCCGCCCCCGACCTCGAGGCCATTCTGCCCACCGCCTTCCCGGGATGGGAAATCCGCAGCGACGACATGTATCGCTTTGCCACCACGCTCCAGACCGAGCACCTCGCCCAACGGACGTTCCGCCGGCCCGGACCGGACGGAGTCGTGCAGATGACCATCTACCTCGCCTATTGGCCTGCGGGCCAGGTGCCGGTCAGCCTGGTGGCATCGCACACCCCCGACGCCTGCTGGCCCGGTGCCGGCTGGGAACCCGTGGCCTTGCCCGAGGCCCGCACGCGCCTGGCCACGGCCAGCCACGTGCTGGATGAGGCCGAGCACCGTCTGTTCGAGAGCAACGGGTATCCGCAGCACGTGTGGTACTGGCATCTCTATGACGGCCGTCCGATCGATCAGCTCGACGCGCTGTCCCCGCGCGAATTGCTCAGTCTCATTCTCCGCTACGGCGTGCGCAGCCAGGGCAACCAGCTGTTCGTGCGCATCTCCAGCAACCGCCCCTGGGACGAGATCGGCCCTGATCCGCTCATGAACGAGGTCGTCAGCCGGCTGAGTCCGCTCGGCCTGTAATCGCCATGCTCTTCCGCCTCACCCGCATGGAAAGGAAGGCCCTCGGCATGGTGGCCCTGCTGCTGGTCCTGGGCGTGATTGGACTGTGGATACTGTGAGTGCCCTCAGGCACCGCCCCGGCGGTCCCAGGGACCGGTGATGGCCAGTGTGAACCCGGGGTTCTGCACGTTGACAAAAAGTGTGGTGCCATCGGGCGAGAAGCAGACTCCGGCCAGCTCCCGGCCGGGTTGGGTCGCCGAGGCGATCACATGATACCCCCCCTGCGGTGTCACCCCGATCAGGCGACAGACCGCGCTGGTGTCCTCGCATAGGATCAGGTCGCCCCAGGGTGCCACCACAAGATTGTCACAATTGCTGAGCAGCTCGTTGTCGTTCGGTTCAGAGAAAAGCTCGATGGTTCCGGGACGATCCCTTTCACGCGCCGTGCCTTCGTAGGGACTCGGTCGATACCGAAAAACCTGGCCCAACCTGCTTTGCCCGCCGTTGGTCATGGCAAAGTAGGCGGAATCATTGCCCCACCAAGCCCCCTCACCGCGCGCAAACAGGGCGGCACCCGCCGCTGCCCCGCGCTTGCGCAGGTCGCTGCCGGGGTTGTCGACTTCGTCCACTTCGATCCATTCCACCGGCAAAGCCAGACCAACGGGAAAGTCCGCGGACCCCCAGTTGCGCGTGTCCGCCGTGAAGCGGTCCTTCACCACCAGCGCCTCCAGACGCCCGCCCGCCGCCAAATGGCCGGGCTGCGTGGGCACGAAGCGGTAGAGGAGGCCGTCGCCGACATCCTCGGTCTGGTAAACACAGCCCGAGGCCGGATCGACTGCCACCGCCTCATGACGGAATCTCCCCATGGCCTTGAGGGCCACCGGTTCGACCAGCCCCGGCGTGACCGAGGGCGTCACCTCGAAATTGTAACCGTGCGGCTGTTCCGCATTCGGCTCAGGCTCTTGGTTGACCTCCTCGCAGGTCACCCAGGTGCCCCAGGGTGTGACCCCGCCCGCACAGTTGCGCACCGTGCCGGCCAGGCTGAGAAACTGGCGCTCAAGACGCTGGGTGCGGGTGTCAAAAACGAGTGTGGTCGTACCGCCGAGGTTGGGCGCAATGCCCCGCCCGCGATCATAGATTCGGGAGGCATCGATGCGACCGATCCGCTCTTGGTTCGGTCCGAACGGACTTTCGGTGAACCATTCGCTCTCCAACTCATGATTGCGCACCAGCAAGGTGCGCCCATCAGGACCGGGGAATGCCGCCATGCCATCATGCCGGCCAGGCACGAGGAGGCCGTCATCCATCTCCTCGCCCGTGCTCGAAAATTGCGTGTAGCGAAAGCCTGAGGGCAATTTCAGAATCCCAGCGGGATCGTCCACCAACGGTCCGTATCCCGCCGCAAGGGTTCCTGGTGCCTCCGCAAACAACGGACGGCTGACCAATTCCCTGAGCCCAAGAAACCCGGCGGTGTACAGACCGGCTGATTTTACGAAATCGCGACGTGATGTCATCAGTTGCCCAACCTGCCGACACCCCGGGCCAAGTCAAAGCCATGTCCGGGTGTCACCGCGATTTAACCGGCGCACCTTCGGACTCCGACTGCCGCCCCCAGCGGGCGGCAAGCATTCCGCAGACCAGCAGCTGCAAGGGGTGATACAGCATGACCGGCAGCAGAATCAGGCCCAGGCCCGGGTGCAGACCAAAGATGATCTGCGCCAGGGGCACCCCGGCGGCCAGGGTCTTCTGGGGTGCACAGAAAGCCGCCGCGATCCGATCGGGTCGATTCAATCCCAAGAGTCGTGACAGCACACCAACCGCTCCCATAGCCAACGCCAGGATCACCGCAGCACCGGCGAGGGCGACTCCCGTCGTACCGATTCCGTGAAGCACCCAGACCTGAGACTCGACGGAATTACAGAACGCGGCAAAGACGATGAAAAGAATCAGTCCGCTGCTGACGACGTTCATCCGGCCGCGGTTGGCATTCGCCCAAGCGTGCAACCGGAGGCGCGCCAGCTGGCCCACGACAAACGGCAGCAGGAGGAGGAGGACGATCTCGCGGATCACCGGGCCGAGCGGCATAGCCTGACCTCCGGCTTTCATGAGCCACGCCACCCACAGGGGCGTGATGACAATCCCCAGCAGGTTCGACAGCACGGCATTGAAAATCGCGCCGGCCGTGTTGCCCCCGGCCATGGAGGTGAGCACCACCGAGCTCGAAATGGTCGAAGGCAGGACGCACAGAAAAAGGAAACCCAGCCGAAGATCGGAACTCAGGTGGGCGCCGGCCATCGCATCCAGCGCCATGCCCATCAGCGGAAAGAGCAGAAACGTGAACGCTTGCACCAACAGATGCAGCCGCCACTGCCGGGCCCCTTGGAGCAGGGCCGGGGTAGCCAACGTGAGTCCCTGAAACAAAAAGATCAGAACCACCGCAAGCTTCGTGGTGATCTCCGAGCGCAGCCAGCCGCCCGAGGCTCCCGCCGCAGGCACGATCCACGCGAGCCCCACGGCCAGCGGCAGGGCGAGCACAAACCAGTGGGTGCGCAGGAAGCGGCTCATGGTACGGGGGGCGCTCAGCGCGCACTTCCTTTCGCGCGAAACCGGGCCAGCACCGCTGCGAAATCCTCGCGTCCCTCGGTTTTCATCACCCAGAGCAGCCCGGCATACACCGCGACTCCGGCCGGGATCAACACACCCAGAGCCACCAGATCCGTAACCATGCCCGCCCCCAGCGCCTGTTTGATCAGCCGCCAGCCGGCCGCCACCAGTCCGCCCATCACGAGGGAGGCCACCACCACCCGCAACACGGTCGGGAGCAGGTGTGAAAAGGCCAGGGCCGGACGCGTCCGCGCGAGCCGGGTCTGAAGGTACCAGGCTTGAACGACCACCGCCAGGGTTCCCGCCAGGGCCAGTCCGGTCGTGGACAGCACCTGCATGAGGGCCAGACTCAGCACGAGATTGACCACGAAACTCAGGATGGCGGCGCGCACCGGAGTCACTGTGTCCTTGTGGGCATAAAACGCGCGCAGCACCAGGTTGACGAAGGCAAAGAACGGCAGCCCCAGTGCCGCCACCGCCAACACGGGTATCATGAGGCCGGTGTCCTCCGGACGGAAGGCCCCGCGCTCAAAGAGCAGGCGGATGACCGGCTCCGCCAGAACCACCAGGCCCACGGCCGCGGGCAGGTTGAGCACCAGAATGAGCCGCATGCCCTTGCGGTAGGCCTGCGCGAGGTTGCCCCAGTCCCCCTGGGCTGCGTATCGGGAGATGAGCGGAAATACCACGGTTGAAACCGCCACGGCGATGACGCCAATGGGCAGCTCCATCAAACGTGTGGCCAGGTTGAGAATGGCGGCGGCTGAATCATTGAGCGACAGGCCGATGAAGCGCGATACCGCCATGTTGATCAGGTAGACCGCCGATCCCAGCACGGTCGGCCCCATCAGGCGCATGATGGCGCGAACCTGCGGGCTCAGCTGCAGATCGAACGCCGGCCGCCAGCCTTCGCGCATCAGGGTCACCGCCGGTACCGCCATCTGAAGGAAACCGCCGATCAACACCCCCGCGCACAGCCACTGCATCCGCCCGTCATCGCTGTCGGCCCAGCCGAGCCAGACGGATCCACCCAGCATGGAGATCATCGCGAGGTTGAGCCAGATGGGTGAAAGCGCCGGCTCGACGAAGCGATTGAGGGTCTGCAAGGCCGCGCTGAACGCCGCCGCAAGACAAACGAACACCAGGTAGGGAAACAACACCACCGCCAGTCGCGCCCCCACCGCCCAGCGCTCCGCTGTCTCCGCACCGGCACCCCACCCGCGGGCCCGCTCCGCCCAGAACTCCGCCTGGGACAATCCCCACATCGATAGCAACACGACCGCGCCCGTCACCAGCAGCAGCCAGCTGGACACCTGGCTCACGAGAACAAAGGCCCCCTGCCGCTCGCGACGGTTCAGTTCCTCGTTGAGCGTCGGTACGAACGCGGCGGTCAACGCCCCTTCGCCCAGCAGGCGTCGGAAGAGATTGGGCAGCGTGAAGGCCGTCACAAAGGCAGAAGCCAGGGCGGTCGTGCCAAAGACCGCGCTGAGCAGGATGTCCCGCCCCAACCCGAGCACGCGGGAGGCCAGGGTCGCGGCAGCCACAATGCTGATGTTCTGCAGGCTTTTGGACACGGCTGTGTTTCTCGCCAGCCGGCCGGCCGCTTACAAGTTATTAGCGGCGCTCGGCATTGACGATGCCTGCCCCGATCCGCAGCCTCCCCGCTCGCATGTCCCTCATCCCAAAGCTCACCGAGAAACTCCAGCGCCACCCCAAGCGCATTGTTTTTCCCGAAGGGGCCGACCCTCGCATTCTCCAAGCCGCCCGCCTGTGGGTCGCCCGACGCATGGGCGCCCCGATCCTGCTCGGTGAGCGGGCAGCCATCAAGGCGGCCGCCGCCCGCCTCGACGTCAATCTCCAGGGCATGCGGATCATCGAGCCGGAACGCAGCGAGGATTTCGACGGTTTCTGCGCACAGCTTGAACAGCTGCGACGCGACAAGGGCGTGAAAGCGGGCGAGGCACGGGAGGTCATGGCGAACAACAATTATTTCGCCACCATGATGCTGGCCAACGGCCATGCCGACGCGGTCGTGGCCGGTGCCACCGGCACCGCCTCAAGCGCCCTGCGACCGCTGTTTCAGATCATCCCCCGGCTGCAGCATGTGCAGACCGCTTCCTCACTGATGATTCTCGATTTCGACGAAAAGAAAGTCGGCAGTGACGGTTCACTCTTCCTGGCCGACTGCGGCGTCATCCCCGAACCCACGGCCGGGCAGCTCTGCGACATCGCCGTCTCGACCGCCATGATCGCCCGGCATCTCACCAACGAGGTTCCACGCGTGGCCATGTTGAGCTACGCATCGCGCAGCACCTCCGCCCAACCTGCCCTCGTCAAGGTCCGCACCGCCACCGCTCTAGCCCGGGCCAAGGCGGCCGCCGCCGGTTTGGAGATGGACATCGAGGGTGAGATCCAGGTGGACGCCGCCTTGGACGCCGTTGTGGCCGCCAGCAAGGGGATCACCGGCCCCGTCGCCGGCCGCGCCAACGTACTCGTCTTTCCCGACCTGAACAGCGGAAACATCGCCTTCAAATTGGTGCAACTCCTCGCCGGGGCCAACACCTTCGGCCAGATCCTCACCGGGCTCAGCAAACCGGCGGCGGAGATCAGCCGCGGCTCAAGCGCCCATGACGTTTTCGGTGCCGCCGCCGTCGTCGGTTGCCAGGCCATCGACAGCCGGCTGCTCTACGGAGCCGCCTGATTTTCCCCGCCCTGCCGCCATGGATACTCCTCTGCCATCGTCAGCTGCCGGCACCCGGAATCCCTTCGAACTCCCCGCCCTGCCCCTCCTGCAGGCGCCCACCAATCAGGTCATCAAGCGCCTGTTCGTCGCCGCCACCCGGATGAACGATGGCAAGACCACCACCTGCCTCGGCCTCTACGCCGCCTTGCAGTCGCTCTATCCGCGCATCGGCTTCATCAAGCCCATCGGCCAGCGCTTCGTTGAGATTGACGGACACCGGGTGGATGAGGACTCCTACCTGCTCGACACCATTTACGATGTGCATGTGCCCATTGAAAGCATGAGTCCAGTCACGGTGGACGGCACCTTCACCCGCCGCTTTCTCAGGAATCCCGAGGGACTGCTGCCACCGCTCGAGGACCGGATCTGTCGAGCCTTTGACCGGGTGTCGTGGGAAAAGGATTTCACCCTGATCGAAGGGACTGGTCATGCCGGGGTCGGCTCCGTCTTCGAGCTTTCCAATGCCCGGGTTGCCAGCTTGCTCCGCGCCAAGGTCATTTTGATTTGCACCGGGGGCATCGGCCGGCCCGCGGATGAGATCGCCCTCAACAAAGCGCTCTTCGACCGGCAGGGGGTCGAGGTGGTCGGTGCGATCCTCAACAAAGTCGATCCCGACAAAATTCCGGTCATCACCGAGTATGCCGGACTCGCCCTCGATCGTCTCGGCGTCCCCCTGCTCGGCGTGCTGCCGGTCCAAAAAATGCTCACCGCCCCCAACCTGGCCCAGATCGCCCAGGAGTTCGATGCCCGCTGGCTCAATGCCCCCCAGCGTGGGGCCAAACAGCGCGTCAACCGGGTGGTCGTCGGCGCCATGACCGCCCGGGGTATCGTCGATTATCTTCAGCCCGACACCCTCATCATCACTCCGGGCGACCGCGACGACATCGTCATGGCGGCCATTGAACACACCCGCCAAAACGGCAGCTCCATCGCCGGACTCGTCCTCACCAACGGCATCAGACTGGGCGACTCCCTGTTTGCCGCTCTTGGTCAAACCAACCTGCCCGTCATCGCCACCGACGAGGAAAGTTACACCGTAACGTCAAAGATCCACGGCATGACCGTGAAAACGCAGCCACAGGACACGGACAAATTTCCGGTGATCAAACGGATGATCCTCGAGCACGTGAACATGAAGTCCCTGCTTGGGTCGCTCTGATACAAAGAAATCTTAGACTCCAAACGTCCAAACAACAAAGAATTTCCAACGCCCAAAACTCCGGCCCAAAACGGCATGCCGGGCTTGAAGGAATTCTTGATCCTGTACTTTTTTTGGAGTTTGGACGTTTGGCGTTTGGGATTTCTCCCCCATCACTGCACCGTCAGTTTGAGGACATTGTCCTCAATCTCAACCGCCGCCAACCGGTCCCAGGCAGCAACGACATCCTCGGGCATGGCCTGCGTTGCCATGATCCGTGCAGTCAGGAAACCACCCACCAAGGGAAGGTTGTGGATCGGCAGTGAACCCACGTGGAATTCTTCCGGCACGAAGACAAAACGGTCGTTGCGCCATTCAAAGTCACCCTTGGCCTGAAAGACCATGGGTTGGCTGTAGCCAAAGGCGTTCAGGCTGCCGGTGATGCCGATCTGCATGATCCCCTCGCGTATGCGGAAAGCAATGCGGTCCGCCGCAACCAGACCCGGACCCTGGCCCTCCTCCGTTGCCGGTCGTGCCCCTTCGGATACCCATGCGCTCAACTCCTCCTCGACGAGTGTGATCTCGGCGGGCTGGCCTTCGGTCAGCAACTGACGTTTGCGCATCCATTGGCGACCACGGGCGGCATCCCGGCTGCCCTCGACATGGTACACCTGCCCGCGAATCTGCTCTTCCTCGGGGGGTAACACACGCACGGTCTGCACGGGTTTGAAAAGCAGGTAGCCCGCTGCCAGCAGCCCGCCCAACACAATGCTGATGGCTGCGCCCAGCGTGACCTCGATCAGGCTGGGACCATACAACTCACGCTCAATTTTCGATTTGGTGGACATGGATGACCTAGGTTTTGGCCGCAGGTGCTGGCGAAGTTGCAGGCGCAGGGGGCGTTGCAGGCGCTGCGGCCGGTTTGGTTTCCGTGGGAACGGGAGGATGGGCTGCATCTCCGCCGGGGGCGGGTTTGCTCTTGTAATCGGTGATGTAAAATCCGGTTCCCTTAAAGATGAGACCGGCTCCTCCCCCAATCTGACGCTTGACCCCACCCTTCTTGCCACAGCGAAGACAGGTGGTCAGGGGGGCATCCTTCATCGACTGGAAGGCCTCAAAATTAGAACCGCATTTCGTGCAGACGAAGTCGTAAGTAGGCATGGATGATTACGTGGCCCTACGGCTATACGCGGACGCCGGTTTTGCGAGACTCTTCCACAAATCGATAATAGGTGGCGTAATAGGTCCAGCTCGCCGCGAAGCCGACAAAAACGGTGAAGGTCATCAACGGATACCCCGCCGCCAGGAACCCGATGAAGGCAAAGGTCGGCAGCCAGAACCGGGCCCGGCTCGACCGCAACATGGCTGCCAGGACATAGATCCGAAAGGCGTCCAGATATTCCTCCCTCCGTTGATACTGGTAGATCCCGGCAGCCGTAAGCGGACCCGCGAGCATCACCGCCGGCACCAGTGGCAGATAAACGAAAGCTCCATAGGCCAGGAGCCTGAGCGGCCAGGTCAGGACCCAGGCCACCAAAATCGGCAGGGCCCCGAGCACCATGAAAATGATGAAGGCCGGCACGCCGTTGACAAAATACCGCCGCCAGTCGTCCCACTCGGGGAGTTCCACGTGCCCGCTTCGCCGGGCGCGCAACACCAGCTCATACAGGTAGCCGAAAGCGAAGAAGTGTGCGATCGGCACCACCAAAAGCAGCGCACCGATCACACATTTCACGAACCAGGAGGAGTCGGCGAAAAGGCGTTTGCAAACGAGTTCGAGGGTGGGCATTGCGGCGATGGAAATTCATCACGAACGTATCGACGCAACCATGGACTTCACAACCAAATTAAACGCCGCCGTCGCCCGTGTGCAGGCCGGCCTGAATGTCCATGTCCCCTCGGCGGCTGAGCGGCCCGCCCGCCTCCACACCGCCATGCGCTACAGCCTGGAGGCCGGAGGCAAGCGTCTGCGGCCCGTCCTCGTGCTCGCCGCCACCGAACTCG
>JBGTGS010000246.1:0-6966 GCA_041746615.1 Opitutaceae bacterium
TTGATTGGGGGTCCCAATCAATCGTACAAAGTAAGTTTCAAAGAGCTGCTTCCCATTAAAGGGAAAGATGTCCAAAAAGACATTTTGAAGATCAACCGTCAAGGGGTTTCTGGAAAATTCTTAAAATTCCCAAATCCACCCGCCGAATTTTCTACAATCTGCCTTCAATGAACCCCACTGCCTCCAGGTTTGTTACCGCCCCCGGAATCGATGGGAGTGCGGACAATGGGAACCACCGTTTTCTGATCAAGATCTTTCTGAATCTTTTTTGTCACAATGACTCTTCCTATTGTTAATCAATCAATAGCATAATTAATTAACCCAAATAAACAGCCCCTCGCTACGGATTGCCGCGCCTCCACCGACCCCAGGCATTCAGGCTGCCGACTGTTTGTATCCAACTTTATATTACACCTGAAGTCGTCCGGTGTCCCCTGGTGCCGGACAGTGGATCAACATCCGCCCGCAGTAAGCTCTCACCCGATGGATGGACTACGGGTATGTAGGCAGAACACCCTTGGGTCACACCAAGAGCCACAGGCTTCGTGAAGGTCATTTTCGGACACCAAGCAAAGCCGGATCACGTGCTCAACCTGCCCAGAGGGCTTTGCCAAGTCATCGACCCCGACGCCACAGCTCCATAAACACGGCCCCTGATTCCCTCTTTAAATGAGGTCGAAGAAGCGACCCGCCCCCCCTTTTTTGGCCGTTAAAAAGCCCGCCCAGCGGTTGAAATTGGCGGTTCGCTTACCAGGCGAAGTCCTGAGGCTAAGGCGATTTTGAGCCAAATTTCGGTAGTTTTCCCGGTTTTTTGCTGATTTTTCCCGCTTTTTGCAAAAATCAGCCGAAATTCAAAGGTTGCAGTTCAGTGCCCACTTCTTTTGAACGAGACCCTCGGAAACGTCACTAACAGACGTTCCCCAACTCAACCAAGGATAACGTTTGGACCTCAAACAAATCAAACAGATCATCGATCTCATGAAGCGCTCGGATCTGGCCGAGTTTGCCCTCGAGGAGGAGGGCTTCAAGTTGAAGATCCGCCGCGGCTCAAATGGGCTGCCCGTGATCTCCTCCAGCAACCGGGGCTCGAACCCTCCTTTCAGCGGGACTTCGGATCAACCGCCAGCCAGTCCAAACCCCGCCACCCCGGCCGCGGCGCCCATCGCACCGACAGGTACGGAAGAAGAACCCGGTGTTACTTATATCAAGTCCCCAATGGTGGGCACTTTCTACCGCGCCAGCTCGCCCGAGAGCAAACCGTACGTCGAGCCCGGAGCAAAGGTCGTAGAGACCACCGTCGTCTGCCTCATCGAGGCCATGAAGATCATGAATGAAATTCAGGCAGAGACCAAGGGAACCATCATTGAGCCTCTCGTCGAAAACGGACAACCGGTCGAATACGGCCAGCGCCTCTTCAAACTCAAGCAGGCCTAACTTTAAATTTCCAAACCACTAATTGGCCAATTTCCCGCCGATCCAAACCATTGGATCAGGTGCTGATTGGCGCAAATTAGTGGTTTATACGTTTTTATGATCCAAAAGATCCTCATCGCGAACCGCGGTGAAATAGCCCTCCGCATCGTCCGGGCCTGCCGGGAACTCGGCATCAAGACCCTCGCGGTCTATTCCGAAGCGGATGTCCAATCCCTGCATGTTCAGCTCGCCGATGAGGCCATCTGCATCGGAGGCCCGAAGAGCGCCGACAGTTACCTCCGGGCCGATCGCATCATCAGCGCCGCCGAAATTGCCGATGTGGATGCCATCCATCCTGGCTATGGATTTTTATCCGAAAACGCCAAGTTTGCCGAACAATGCGAATCCTGTAACATCAAATTTATCGGGCCCAAGTCAAAGTCCATCAAAATGATGGGTGATAAAGCGATCGCCAAGGATACCGTCAGGAAGGCGGGTGTCCCCATCGTGCCCGGATCAGATGGTCCCGTTGAATCTGAAAGCGAGGCCGTCAAGGTCGCCCGCAAGGTCGGCTACCCGGTGATCATCAAGGCTGTCGCCGGCGGGGGCGGACGTGGTATGCGCATCGCCCACAACGATATTTCCTTCGCCAAGGAGTACCATGTGGCCCGCAACGAAGCCGAAAAAGCCTTCGGAAACGGAGCGGTTTATATTGAACGTTATATCGAAAAGCCCCGGCACATCGAATTTCAGATCCTCGCAGACAGCCACGGCAAGGTATTGCACCTGGGGGAGCGCGATTGCTCCGTGCAACGCCGTCATCAGAAGCTCATCGAGGAGTCCCCCTCCCCGTTTCTCACACCGTCCCTGCGCAAGACCATGGGCAAGGCCGCGATCAAGGCCGCGGAGGCGGCCGCTTATGAAAATGCGGGCACCATCGAGTTCCTCGTCGATGCCAAGGGCAATTTCTTCTTCATCGAGATGAACACCCGCATCCAGGTCGAGCATCCGGTCACCGAGGAGGTCACCGGGATCGATCTGATCAAGGAACAGATCCGCATAGCCAACGGCGAGAAGCTTAATTTCGACCAGGGTGACATCACCTTCACCAAGCATGCGATTGAGTGCCGCATCAATGCCGAGGACCCCGCCCGCAACTTCACCCCGTCTCCCGGCACCATCGGGCTTTACTACGCCCCAGGCGGTCACGGGGTGCGGGTGGACAGCCATGCCTACAGCGGGTATACCATTCCGTCGCACTACGACTCGATGATCGGCAAGCTGATCTGCTTCGGCTCGACCCGCAAGATCGCCATCGAGCGTTCCTACCGTGCGTTGAGCGAGTACCTCATCCGGGGAATCAAGACAACGATCCCTCTGCACAAGGCCATCATGAGCGACCCGGTGTTCATCGAGGGCAAAGCCACCACCGCCTACATGGAGGAGTTCATGAACCGCACACCATCGGATTTGTTCACCTGAGGTATAAAAAGGACGAAAGCGACAGAGGGGACAGAAGGGACTCCACTGGAAATGAGTTGTGGGCAACCACTCCTCATGCTTTTGACCACCTCGCGTTGGGCATCCACCTGCGGGAGTTTTCCATCTCCAAGCCTTGCAACCCACCCGCTGACATCGCTAGGTATAAGTATCGCCATGCAACCGCCCGAGTTCAATCCGCCCACACGGTTCGACGACCAACCCGAGTTGGGAGACATCAAGATCAACCATGCCGTGATCGCCAGCATTGTGCGCTTGGCCGCCATGCAGGTCAAAGGAGTGGCGGATGTGGGTGGCGGCATCGTCGATGGCATCAGCGAGTTGTTCACCAAACGTGAATCCGATCATCGAGGCGTCAGGGTCACCGAGGATCAGGACGATAATTACAGCATCGAGGTCAGAATCGTCGTGCTTTATGGCTCAGAAATCGGCCGCACCGCCTATGAGGTTCAGGTGGCGGTACGCACCCAGGTCATGGCCATGACCGGCAAAAATGTCTCCCGGGTCGACGCCATCATCGAGGGCGTGCGCCTGCCGGCATCCAGCACGGATCAGCCCGTGAAGGGCGATGAGATCTGGCCCGAAATTCCCGCCACCGACTGAACCGCCCCCCGTGTCGTCGGTCACCGAATATCTTCTCACGTCACCGTTCCAGTCCTTCGTCCTTTGGTTCGGGCTGGCTCTGCTGGTGATTCTCCTCTTTCTGCGTCAGCCAACTGTGCTGACTCTGGCGTCCGACCAGAAAGGCCGCCTGCAGATTTCCCGTCATGCCCTGCATCGCCTGGTCGAGACCTGCTGCGAGCAACTGGGTGGAGTCGCCTCCGCCCGGGTCGTGGTGACCCACCACAGGGGCCACCTCCATACGGTCATCCGGCTCAAAGTGCGTCCGGATGCCAAACTCGATGCCATTCAGGGGTATCTCACCGAGGAAATTTCCGACATCTACCAACAAAACCTTGGTCTGAAGGGGGAAGTGGGGCCGATCGAGATCAAGGTCGTCGGGGTTATTCCTGCCCAAGAAGGCTTTTGATCCGGATCCCGGGTTCTATCCATCTGGCAGAGCCGTTGGGCCAAGCCAGCCATCACGGAGAGTCGGTCAGGCAATCGCGCCCCATCGGCTTTCAGTCGCATTAATGACCGGCACAAAATCCTGCCTCCATCAGTCCGGATGGATGAGCCGCATGTCACTCCACTCACCCATTACCCGGGTGTCGACAGTCCATGCGGGCACAGTGGCGGCAAAGGCGTCCCGCACCTGTTCAAGTTCGCGGGCGAGGATGCCACTGAGCACGAGCCAGCCGCCGGGCTCCACCGCTCCCGTCAACTCCCTGGCAAATCGCATGAGCACATCGGCCTGGATGTTCGCCAAGACGAGATCGGCCGTGCGACCAGCGAGTCCTCCCACCAAATCGCCAGTGAAAAAATCCACCACGTCGTCGAGTTCATTGATCATCGCATTCGCCCGCGACACCCGGATCGCTTCTGGATCATAGTCAAAACCTGACACGCCGGCGAAGCCCAGGCGGGCCGCCGAGAGCGCCAGGATGCCCGAGCCGCAGCCCGCATCGATCACCCGGCCGGCCGAACCATGCTCTGCTGCGAAGGTGACAAGCCGTTCGCAACACAGCCGCGTGGTCTCATGATTGCCCGTGCCAAAGGCCATACCTGGATCCAGCCAGATCACCGCATCACCCTCCACCTGCACATGGATGTCGCGCTCCCATACCGGCACCCAATGGAGGCGACCCGAGCGCCAAGCCTTGAAATGCGCCTTGTAGCTGTTTTGCCAGTCCTCATCGGGCAACAGTCGGAATTCCGGTTCATCTGCGGGTGGCGATGGCAGAAGGGGGCGAAGCTCAACCCAGCGCGACCGGGCCTCCGATTCGGCGGGGAAAATCCCAACAATCCATGCCCGCTTCGCGATCATGTCCTGCAACAACGACCAACCCTGCTCGCCAAGCTCGAGCAGGACGTCGTCAACCGCGTCCACTGAAGCCGGTGCAATCTCAATCTTGATTTCATACAAGGCCATGGCGCGACCTTCCCGCCCGCACCCTGGTCCGGCAATGCGAATCTCGCAGGATGCGCTGGTCAACCGGCGAGCCGGGCAATGACATCCGGAAGCAGGGTGTGCTCAACCTCGTGCACCTTGGCAGCGAGCGTCTCCAGCGTGTCTTCAGGATGGACCCGCACGGCTGCCTGATCGATGATCGGCCCCCCATCCACCTCCAGGGTCACCTGGTGGACGGTGCAACCGGTGATCTTGACCCCGCGCCGCCAGGCTTGGCCAATGGCATCAAGCCCGGGGAAACTGGGAAGCAAGCTCGGGTGCAGGTTGATGATGCGTCCGGCAAAAGCCTCGAGGAACCGCGGCTTGAGCACACGCATGAAACCCGCGAGCACGATCAGGTCTGGGCGACAGGCGGTGACGGCCGCGATATAGCCCTCCTCAGCCGCACCATCGAGCTTGGTCTTGTAGGGAGCAGGATCCAAGTAATCCGCCGGCACCCCAAACTGAGCGCCAAGGTCCAGAATGCCCGCATCAGAACGGTCGGAGAAGATCTGCACCACCTCTGCACGACCCAGCCGGCCCTCGCGCTGGGCCCGGAGGATGGCGGCGGCGTTGGAACCGCGGCCGGAGCCGAGAATGACAAGACGCATTACGACCCATGCCACCAGCCCGTCAGGTTTTGGCAATCCGGTTTGTGGGGTTTGTGTCACCGGGTCGCAAGGAACCCAAGCACCCCTTCGCTGTCTTCATTCCTGAGCCAACAAGCGTTTCCCCTGCCTCACGTGCCAGCCCCACGGGTTGAATCTCCACCTTGATGAAGTCCTCCCTACTGACACGTCTCCCCCGAAATCCTGCCACCCGGAGCCGGTGACTGTCGATTCACGCCCTTATTCCACCGTTAAACCATCGCCATATTATGTCTCACTTTCATCCCATGAATACACCCACCCACCAAAACTTCCTCCGTTCACTTACCCTGACCAGCTTACTTGGCCTGTCCGTGCTTGTCCTGTCCGCCTGCTCCGAGCCCGATCGCACTACCCTGCGGGAAGACGCCGACAAGGTTATGCAGGACACCAAAACCGCAGTCTCCGGTGCTTGGGATAACATCAAGGATTATACCTACGAGAGACGTGAAGAGTTCTCCAGCAGCGCAAACGCCATGGCCGCCCGTCTCGATGCGGAGGTAAGTGAATTGCGAGCCGACTACGCAGAGGCCCAGGCGAGTGCCAGCCGACGGGCGGCCATGGATGAGCTCCGCAATGCCCGCGCCACGTTTGATGAAAAGCTGTCAGCCCTGGGTCGTGCGTCCGCGGACACCTGGGAACAGGCCAAGCGCGAAACCATGGCCGCGTGGGACCGCGTACAGGCCGCCTATCATAAGGCCAAGGCCGAGTCCGCGTAATCCGGACCAAGGGGCCTGCTGCGGGGCTCAGAAGAACTTCTTGGCTTTGTCGAAGAAGCTCTTCGCCACCGGCTCGTCTGCGTCCCCGCTCACCCGGGCGAAGTCCTCAAGAAGCTTGCGCTGTTCGGTGGTCAACTTCTGGGGGACCTCGACATGGACGCGTACGAGCTGGTCACCTTGGGCGCCGCCGCGGAGGGAGGGCATCCCCTTTCCGCGCAGGCGAAAGGTGGTGCCGCTCTGGGTGCCCGTGGGGATCTTGAGCGATGCCTTGCCGAAGAGCGTGGGTACCTCGATGGTGCCGCCAAGAGTTGCCAGGGTGAACTTGATGGGGATCTCACAGAACAGATCCTGGCCCTGGCGCTCGAAGATTTCGTGCTCGCGCACAGTGAGCACGATGTAGAGATCACCGTTGGCACCGCCAGCCACCCCGGCTTCACCGTTGCCGGCCGAGCGCAAGCGGGAGCCGCTGTCCACCCCTGCGGGAATGCGCACGTTGATCTTGGTTGCCTTGGGCACGCGGCCCTCGCCTCGACAGGCGGTGCAGACCTTCTCCACGCGTGTACCTGCGCCCCCGCAGGTCGGGCAGGGTTGAGTGAAGGTGATGATGCCGCCGGACCGGCGGATCTGGCCGGCCCCG
>JBGTGS010000247.1:0-5454 GCA_041746615.1 Opitutaceae bacterium
GTGCTTCTCCTGCCGGTTTATCCCTGGCGGGAACTCGGGCAGGTTCGGTTTCCTTGGGTGTTTCCGTCACGCGTTCACCTTCCTGGGTCCCTTCGCTCCCCCGGCGTTACCCGGCTTCAGCGCTACTATGGACCCTCTGACTCCGGCGCGGCTCAGCCTGCCGCCCCGGTCTCTCCACTTATCCCATGCTCCCTTCCGGTCGTTCCGACTCCACCCACACCCGCACCGGCCTGTGTCCAGTATTGGCAGTCCCCGGACCGTCACAGACTCGCCGCTTCCGCGGCAGGCTTCGCCTTTACCTAGCAGGCTCGCCCGTTGCGCATGCCGTATCGAGTTCACTCTCGTTTCGGACCAACCTTCCGCTTCCGGCTGCTCCCCACCCCGCGTTGCCGCGACGCAGTTGCCTTCCGCTGCGTACCGGTCTCTGCCTCCGGTACGGGTTAGACTTTCACTTCCTGAGTTCATGGTTTCATGGACGCACCAGGAGCGGCTTTACGCCGCGATGAACACCATCCGCAAGCCATCGCGGCGTAAAGCCGTTCCTGCTACAGGGACAGAATCGCGGGCCGCGCGACGTTGCCTACCGGCCCAAGGTTACAACCAAAATGAATCCATATTTCTGTGACACCGGTAACTGCCCCGGGTGTGGCCCGTCATCCCCTGCAACCAACCACACCATGAAAACCTTCATCCTCACCCTCGCCCTCCTCGCCTCCGGCTCTGCCGTCCGGGCCAATGACAGCACCGCCAACCTGGACGTCGTAACCCTCCCGGCATATATCGTGGAGGACACCCGCTTCGACGGTGTCTCCATGGACCTGAAGGCATTTATCGCCCAAAACAGTGAACGGGTGATCGCCCGGACCCAGCTGACCACGGAGCGAACGCTCGCCCGCCTGAGCAACCGACAGGCCGGCCCGGGCCGTCACATCGCGCGCATCGGCGGCTCGCGCCGGACCCGCGCCTGAGCGGGTTTTTCCGAAAACCCTAAAGGCCCGCACTGATGGAGCCTTTGATGTCAGATTCGGGAACCGTAGGAGCGGTTTTACGCCGCGATTCCGGTCCCCATGACCCTCGCCCATACATCGCGGCGTAAAGCCGCCTACGGAACGAATCGCGGCGTAAAGCCGCTCCTACAGTTCAAACCATGAAACCTGACTATGAATACGTACGCCGGCTCTCCAACGCGCTTTTCAGCGTGACGGAGTCGGCGTAGAGCACGCCACCACCGCTGGGCAGGCCGAAGCCGATGCGGGTGACCGGAATGGATGTCCCCGCCGGCAGATGCTGGGTCAGGTAATGACACGTTGCCTCGCCCTCGACGTCGTTGGAGAGCGCCAGGATCAGCTCGCGCACTCCCCCGGCCGCCAGGCGTTCGAGCAGGGTCTTGAGATTCAGGTCGTCGGGCCCCACGCCATTGATCGGGGATAGTTTGCCGTGGAGAACATGGTAAACCCCGCGGTAGGCACCGGATCGTTCCATCGCCACCAAGTCGGGCACGTGCTCAACCACGCAGACGAGTCCGGCATCCCGACGCTCGTCGGTACAGATCGCGCAAAGCTCCGCTTCGGCCAGGTTGCCGCAACGCGTGCAGCGGCGCACGCTCCGGGACGCCTCCTCCAGCGCACCCACCAGCGCGGGCAGTTGCGCGGGTTTTTCCACCAGCAGATGCAGGGCGATACGCTCGGCGGAACGATAACCCAGGCCGGGCAGCTGCTTGAGCTGCTGGCGGAGCCGGTCGAAGGCGGGGGTCATGGGAGTGCGGAATTCGGAATTCGGATCGTGGATTTTAAAGAAGACACGAAAACCAAGGCATTGGCCACAGAGTGCACAGAGCTCCGACACAGAGGTGGAGGGAGGCCACAAGGTTTGGAATGAGTCTCATGCGGATTTACGTAGCTTGAAAGGGACAGATGGATTTGTCCGAAGTCCTACCTCGGTGAACTCTGTGTCTGCGCTCCGTGCTCTCTGTGACCCTTGGCGGGTCTGGAATCATTCCACACTCCGCACTCAGAAATCCACACTCACATCATGCCGGGCATTTGGAAGGCCGAGGTGACCTTCTGCATTTCGGCATCGTTGTATTCCTTGGCCTGCTTGGCCGCGTCCTGGATCGCAACGAGAAGGGTGTCGCCGACGAGCTTGGGGTCGTCCTTGAGAAACTCGGGATCGAGTTCGAGCGAGAGGAACTTGCCGGCGCCGTTGACCTTGAGCTTCACCGCACCGCCGCCGCTGGTGACCTCGAATTCCTTGGCCTCCAGCTGGGCTTGGAGCGTCTCAATCGAGCGCTGCATTTTCTGGGCTTGTTTGAGCAGTTTTCCTACGCCGGCCATATGTGGATTGGGTTTAAGTGGGGGAATCGGGTTGGATTAAATCCGGGTCAGCCAACGTGGGGCAATTTCGGCGAATGGCCACAAAAACCTGTTCTGGCCTATTCCTTAAGGATCGGCTCATAGCCTTCCCGGAAGGTCGGGAAACGCGGGTGCCAGCCGAGGACGGTCTTGATGTGATCGTTGGCAATCACCCGGTCGGGCGTGAGGGCGCGCCGACCGACGGCGGGGACACCACTGAAAGCCGGTGCCGGCAGACCCAGCCGCATGGCCAGCCAGCCCGCGATCACCGCCTTCGGCGCAGCTCCATCGTCGGCCACATTGAAAATCCCGCCGTCCACCCCGGGCGGAGCGGACAGCGCAGCAACGATCGCCTCCACGATATCGTCCAGGTGGATGAGGTTGAGATGATGTTCGCCCCGGCCGGACAAGGCTCCGGCTCCTTCGCGCAACTGATTGAGAAGGTAATGCCTTCCCGGTCCGTAAATGCCGGCGAGGCGCAGCACAAAAGCCCGGCCCGGCCAGGACCGGGCCAACGCCTCGGCCTCCAACAACACCCGCGCCGTCCCCATCGCCTCCTCCGTCGAATCCATCTCAGTGACACGCACACCGCCGTCCTGAGGATAAACCGAAGTGCTGCTCGTGTACACCAACGTGCCAACCTGTGACGCACGCCGGGCCCAATTCAAAATCGACTTCATCCCCTCGACATAGCTCCGACTATAACCTTGAGGACCGCCACCGCCGGAACTCACACAATTGACCACAAACTCCGCGTCGGCCGGCACCCGATCATGCCAGGTGGATGACGAGAGATCCGCCACCACCGTCGTAATCCCGGCGTCGGCCAGGGCCGCCGCCTTGTCCGGATTGCGCGTCAACGCCGTCACGGCAAGTCCCCGGGCGAGTCCGACCCGCGCCACCTCGGAGCCGACGTAGCCGGCCCCCAAAACCACCAAGCGTCTGCCCGATAAGGAATCCATGATACAGAAATGAATCAGTGCCGTCGGAAAACGAGCAAGGCGACGGAATTTGTTCTCAAAAATTTGTGTCCATTCGTGTCCATTAATGGTTAACCCTATCCCATGCCCACGGTCCTTGTGATATTACCGGATGGTTTTGAGGAGATCGAGGCGGTCACGCCCATTGATTTGCTCCGACTGGCGGACTTCGAGGTGACCACGGCGGCGCTCGGCCCCACCATGCATGTGACCGGTCGCACTGGCATCACCCTGCACGCCGACACCACACTTGCGGAAATCCCCGCGGATCAACCCTTCGATCTCCTCCTCCTGCCCGGAGGACCGGGCGTCAAACACCTCCGGACCGAACCGGGTGTCCGCACCCGGGTGCTCGCCCAGCACGCTGGACCGGGCTGGCTGGCGGCAATCTGCGCCGCTCCCACCGTGCTCCATGATGCCGGCGTGCTCACCGGACGGCGTTACACCGCCCACTTCTCCGTGGCCAATGAAATGCCGGACTTGATCGCCAACGAAAAGGTGGTGGTGGACGGACACCTGATCACCTCCCGGGGAGCGGGCACCGCCCTCGAATTTGGACTCAAGCTGATAGAGCTGCTCACCAGTCCCGAAAAAGCCAAGGAAATCGCCGGGTCAATTTGTGCGTAAAACTCCTTACCATCAACAGGATTGCCCTGATTGGCCCCTCTACGTCAGGCTTCCAACCAGCTAGGGTATACACCCCAGCCAAATAGGCCCTTATGGGCACCACCACCAGCATTCCCCAACTCAGCGCTTACCCCAGAAGCGACGGGGCGAAGCCATCCCCCTTCCAACCTGTAGGAGCGGCTTTACGCCGCGATCCCCACCCAAAATCGCGGCATAAAGCCGCTCCTACGATAGAGAATGGACCCATATCACGACGTAAAAGACCCTTTCCCATCGCGAATCTCCATCACCCCTCATGTGCGGCATAGCCGGTTTAATCGGAACCGACCGGCCCCCTGAAGCCGTCGAAGCCGTGGTCGCACGCATGAATGCAGCCATGCTTCACCGCGGGCCGGATGACGGCGACCTCGCCCGCACCGGCCCGGGGGTCATCGGCATGCGACGGCTGGCCATCTTCGATCCCGCCAACGGACACCAACCCATGCGCACGCCCGACGGGCGATTCACGATCGTATTCAACGGTGCCATCTACAACTTCCGCGACCTTCGCAACGAGCTGACATCCCGCGGTCACTCCTTCACCACCCACTGCGACACGGAGGTCCTGTTGCATGGCTACGCCGAATGGAGCGAAGGCGTCCTCGATCGGTTGCGCGGCATGTTTGCCTTCGCGATCTGGGATGACCGTGAGCAAAGCCTGTTCCTCGCCCGCGATCCTTTTGGGATCAAGCCGCTCTACCTTCACCTGACCACGAAGGGCACCCTGCTCTTTGCCTCGGAGCTCAACGCCCTGCTCGCTTCCGGTGAGGTGCCCGCAGATATCGACCCGGGGGCCGTGCGCTCCTACCTTTCCTGGCTCGCGGTGCCCGCCCCGCAAAGCCTCTACCGCGGCATCACCAGTCTTGAACCCGGTGAGTGTGCCGTCTGGCGCAGCGGTCAACTGACCCGCCGGAATTATCGCGCCCTCAAGGAACCCGCCGCCGGCAACCCCAAACCCTGCCGCTCCCGCGCAGAATTCAACGGTGCCCTTCGCGTCCAGCTCGAGGACACCATCCGCGCCCACCTTGCCGCCGATGTGCCGGTCGGAGCGTTCCTCTCGGGGGGACTCGACTCGACCGCCATCGTCGCCCTCATGACCAAGGTCGGCGGCTCGCGCCTCAAAACCTTTTCCATCGGTTTCGACACTCCCGGTTATTCCGAGACGACCGAGGCCGAGGCCAACGCGCGCCACCTCGGCACCGAACACCACACGACCCTCCTCACCGGACGTCGCGTCGCCGATGAGATCGAGACCATCATCGCCGGCCTCGATCATCCGACCGGCGACGGCATCAACACCTGGTACGCCAGCCAGGCCGCCCGGGACGGCGGCGTCACCGTCGCACTGTCCGGTCTCGGTGGCGATGAACTCTTCGGCGGCTACCCCTCGTTTCACAACGTGCCGATGCTGGCCCGCTGGCTGCGACTCTGGCGCGCCATGCCAGCCCCGCTCGGCG
>JBGTGS010000248.1:0-1904 GCA_041746615.1 Opitutaceae bacterium
TGACCGCGGTTAGCCCACCGACGATCTCCGCGGTCAGCGACCGCGGCCACAGGCATTGCACTGTATTCCGAGATGGGAATATAGTGACAGGCGTGAAGCCAAACGAGACCGCAGGCATCAGTTTTTTCGAGAAGAACCTCACTGTGTGGGTGGCGCTTTGCATGGTCGGGGGCGTGATGATCGGCAAATTCCTGCCGGCCATTCCGGAGTTCCTCAGCCGATTCGAATACGCCCGGGTCTCCATCCCCATCGCGGTGCTGATCTGGCTGATGATCTACCCGATGATGATGAAGGTGGATTTCACCAGCCTCAAAAATGTGCGCCGGGATCCCAAGGGGCTCTACCTCACCTGGGTGGTGAACTGGCTGATCAAGCCATTCACCATGTTTGGCATCGCCGCCCTGTTTTTCCATGTGATTTTCAAAGCGTTGATCCCGCCCGAGCTGGCCAAGGACTACCTCGCGGGCGCGGTGCTGCTCGGTGCGGCCCCCTGCACCGCCATGGTCTTCGTCTGGAGTCACCTGACCCGCGGCAACCCCGCCTACACCGTGGTGCAAGTAGCCACCAACGACCTCATCATCCTCGTGGCGTTCGTGCCCATCGTTGTGTTTTTGCTCGGTATCGGCGGCGTGAGCATTCCGTGGGACACGTTATTTATCTCGGTGGTGCTCTTTGTGGTCATTCCCCTGATCGGAGGGATTCTGACGCGTCGCGCCGTCATCAAGCACAAGGGGGCCGACTACTTCCATCAGACCTTCATCCCCAAGTTCAACAACACAACCATCGCGGGACTGCTGCTTACGCTCGTGCTCATTTTCTCCTTCCAGGGGGATGTGATCCTCGGCAATCCCCTGCACATCCTGCTGATCGCCGTGCCACTGATCATCCAGACTGTGTTGATTTTCTTCATCGCCTATTGGGCCGGTAAAAAACTTCGGCTGTGTCATGATGTCGCCGCGCCGGCAGGGTTGATTGGTGCGTCCAATTTCTTCGAGTTGTCCGTCGCCGTGGCCATCACCCTGTTCGGTGCTTCATCACCTGTGGTGCTGGTTACGATCGTCGGTGTTTTGGTCGAGGTTCCGGTGATGCTCGCCTTGGTCAAGGTGGCCAACCGGACGGCCCATTGGTTTCCGCCCAGCAGCCCGTCGGTCATGTGATTCTTGCCTCGAGGGAAAGGGGGGAGCGATTTTGCGGCAAAGGGAGTGCCTGGGCCAACGGGCTGCTAAAGCCGCGCGAGGCGCGGCGACTGATCGGGAGTCAGGCCGTTGGATTCAACCAACCGAGCTCAGGGAAGCGGGCGAAGCCGGCATCGGTGCTGACGAGCGTGGCGCGGTGCTCGATGGCTAGGGCGGCCAGCCAGGCCTCGTTGATGTCGTTGTCTTGGATTTCCTGCGTCCTTTTGGGAGCAGCTCCGTCTGTAATGGTGTATGAACACTCAAACCTTGCCAGACCCTGAAACGCTCCGCGAGGAGGTCCGCCGTCGTTACGGCTCCATCGCCCGCGGTGATTCTGATACCAAAGAAAATTCCCCGGCCGGGGACGGCTGTTGCGAGTCCGGCCCAGCCCCGGCTTCCGGGTGTGGTGGCTCCGGCGACCAGGCACGCACCCTCGGCTACACCGACAGCGACCTAAAGGCGGTGCCGGATGGTGCCAACCTCGGCCTGGGCTGCGGCAATCCCGTGGCCTTGGCCTCCCTGAAACCGGGTCAGACCGTACTCGACCTCGGCGCGGGTGCGGGCTTCGACGCTTTTCTCGCGGCGCGGGCCGTCGGCCCGACCGGCCGGGTCATCGGGGTCGACATGACCTCCGAGATGGTGGCCAAGGCTCGGGCCAACGCCAAGAAGGGCGGCTACACCCAGGTCGAGTTTCGCCTGGGCGAGATCGAGGCCCTGCCGGTCGCCAAC
>JBGTGS010000249.1:0-5469 GCA_041746615.1 Opitutaceae bacterium
CGGCGGATGCGAAGCTGGTGCTCGTGGCCACGCGCCGCGTGCGCGATGCCGAGGCGGTGCTGCGGCAGTTGCGTGACGTCCCCGTGATCGTGCGGGTTTTCGAGCAGGCGGACTCAGACCGGATCAGCAGCCTTGGCGGCATTCCCGTGCTGAACTCGGCCGCTGCGGCCGACGCCTTCATGACGTGGTTCGGGGAGCGAGACCGGGGACCGGAACGGGAGGCAAAAGACGGGAGACTGGAGACTGGAAACGGGAAACCTGAGACCTGAAACCGGCTATGAAGTCGTGGCCAGCAGGGCGTCGAGGTCGAGTGGTTCGGTGGTCATTGCCAGGCCGCCGTCGGGCGTGCGTGGCCAGTCGGACTCGGGACGGTCCCAGTACAGTTCCACGCCGTTCTGGTCCGGATCGCGCAAATACAACGCTTCGCTCACTCCATGATCGGAGGCGCCGTCGAGCGGAATGCCGGCGCGCTGCACGCGCCGGAGGGCGTCAGCCAGCAGCGCGCGGGTGGGGTAGAGGATCGCGGTGTGAAACAATCCGGTCGAGCCTGGGGGTGGCGGCGAGCCGCCGGCGCTCTCCCATGTGTTGAGGCCAATGTGATGATGGTAACCACCGGCGGCGAGAAACACAGCCTGGGTGCCATAGCGTTGGGTGATGTCGAAGCCCAGTACGCCGTGGTAGAAGGCGAGTGCGCGTTCCAGATCGGCCACCTTGAGATGCACGTGGCCGATGCGCACGCGGGGATCAACGGGCGAAGCGGGAGAAGTCATGACTGGAACATGGCGGGTACCGGTTGAAAGGCAAAGCGCGGGTGGGCATGTCAGGCAACGAGGTATGCGGGTCTCCTTTGACGGAACCCGAGCCGAGTTAACCACTGATTCACACTGATGAACACTGATCCGATCCAATGATCGAGCAACGGAGGCCCCGGAAGGACATGCGATCAATCACAGCTGATGTGATGAGTGTTTCTCAGGGTCTATTAGGGATTAGCCCGGCTTCAGCACTCCGTCTGGGCAAGGTTTGGAACGGTTTTGCGCTGATGGAGTCCGGTTCTTGGCTGCTGCTAATTCCCGTGCGGATGAGGTCGATGAGAGGGAGGATGGTTTCGGGGCGGCGTGGGTTGACGTGGCCACCTTCGGTCCACTCAAGGCGCTTGGGTTGACCGGCGGCGGAGTACAGGGCGCGAATCGTGGAAGGAGGCAGGCTGTCATCTTCGGTGGCGCCGATGATGACCACCGGCCGCGGGGCGATGCGGGCGATCCATTCCTCACTGCGCATGCTCGCTCCATGGCCGATCCACCATAGCAAGGAGCCGCCAGCCTCGCGCAACAGTCGTGAGGGAATGCGTGCCTGAAGATTGTCAATAAGCCACAGGCGGTTGTCCGCCCCCCCGTGGATGAGCCAGACCCGGCGAAATCGCCGTTCGGAAGCTCCGGCGACCGTGGCGAAGGGGGTGCCCAGGCTTATTCCGGCTAATTCCACCCGGTCCGGATCGACCCAGGGTTGTTGGATGAGCCAGTCCAAAACGAGGGAAACGGCGGGTGGGGTGTCGAGCAGACTTTCCCGGATCATCGGAATCGCGGAGAGCGCCGCGCGGATGCCGCGGATCCGTTCGGGGCCGGAGTAGGGGTAATCGAGTGCGACCACGATCATCGGACCCGGGTTGCCCACCAGTTCGATCGCATCCCGGCCGGTGCGATGACCACCTAACAAAACAACCAGCGGGAGCGGGCCGGATTTCACATCGGAAGGTCGCAGGACACGAAAATCGACAACGATGCCACTGCCTCCGGTGACTCGCACGGATTTGGTCAGGTACTCCGGGGACGGGTGGATCGGGATGCCTTGCTCAACAGAGGCGAGCTGCGTCCGTCGTTGTGTCACGAAGTCCGGCCGCGGCCAGCCGAGCCACGTCAGCCAGGTGACCATGCTTAACAGAATCACAAACAGGGAGAGTGAGATAACGGTCAGGGCCCGGAGTGGGCGGTGGTCCTTGAGAGGTAAAAATTCCTTCATCGTCGCGGTCGGGTGGGGTGCGCACCCAGTGAACACGGAAAGGCACATGCCTCGAAGGGCAAGGGCTGACGGTTGTTGGAGGGCGCGAGGCTCTTCGTGTCTGGCATTCGCGGCCCGGGTTGTTCAGAAGTGCAGGCTGCTGCGTGCTTTTGCGACGCCCTCATGGAAAATACTGATTCCAGCATCCCGACGAAACCCGGGGCCGGCCTGAAACCGGTCCGTTCAACTTCATGGCTGCGCAGTTTCGAAGGTTACGCGTTGTTGCTCGGGTCGGGCCTGGCCTTCCTGTGGCTGTTGGGTTTGAGCCTCGGCTTGGTGTGGTGGCCTCAGCATGCGCAGCCCCTGCTGGGCATGACCGTGAGCAACGTGATCTTCGGCCGGGCGGCAGGCATGTCGATCGGCTACGCGGCCGGTTACGGTCACGCGATCGTGATGCCGTCCAACATGCTGATCGAGACCATACTCGTCCTGCTCGTCTATCCTCTGTTCGTGTTGAGCTGGCGTGAGTTGGTGACTCCCCGGTTTCTGCAAAAATTCATGACCCGCACCCGTCGGGCGGCGGAAGCACATCAGGGCACCATCGCACGTTATGGATTGTTGGGGCTCTTTGTCTTTGTGTGGCTGCCGTTCTGGATGACCGGGCCCGTGGTGGGTGCGGTGATCGGTTTCTTCCTCGGGCTGCGTCCGTGGGTGAATCTTTGCGTCGTCCTGAGCGGCACTTATCTGGCGATCGTGGTGTGGGCCCTGCTGCTCAGCGGCTTGCAGGAAAGCCTCGCGCAGCACACGGCTTACGGGCCGGTTCTCGTCGTCCTCTTCATCATCTTCGTCGTGCTCGTGCGCGGCGCCTGGCGGCGCCGTGAGTGAGGAGTGAGGAGTGACGGGTGCGAGTGTCAATTTGCCGAAACGTACGTTGCGTGCTTGCACGCAACGTGGTGCCCGAGCACGCCACCTACATATTAGGATCGCGGCGTAAAGCCGCTCCTACGGGGACCGTGCCGTCCTCCCTTGCCACTCGCACCTGCCACCCGTCACTCCGACGCCGGCGCTGCCGGCGTCGGCCGGTCAGGCCTCGGGAGTCTTCAGGTTGAACTCCTTGAGGAGGGCATCGATCATCGCGACCTTTTGGGCGTGGGGCATGGCTGGATGCAGACCGGCATGGCGCACGGTGCCATCGGGGGCGATGATGGCCATATACGGGATGCCGCGGATGCCGTAGGCCTCGTTGAAGACGGCTTCCTTGGTAAAGACGACCGTCCAGGTGATGTTGTGCGCCTTCATGAAGGCGGGCATCAGGCTCATTTCCCTGGCCGGGTCGCCGCGGACGTTGATGGGCTGTGCCTCAAGATTGTGGACCTGGCCCTGGATGCTGGTCACGCCGATGACCTCGACATCATAGCCCTGGTAATGGGAGACCATTTCGGCGACATCAGGGAAGGAAGTGAGACAGGGACCGCACCAGGTGGCCCAGAAATCGAGAACGACGACCTTTCCCTTGAGGGCGGCGAGGGAGCTGATGCCTTCGTCACTGGACCATTCGAGGGTGAGTGCCGGGGCGGGTTTGCCGATGAGGGCTTGATGGACGGCCTTGCTGGCGGCGTTCCGTTCGATGGTGGCAATGATCTGGTCGGCGGTGCCGGCCTGGGAGGATCCGGGGAAATCGGCTTTGAGCTGACGTAGAAGCTCGAGACCCTTCTCCTCGTTCTGAAAGACCTGCATGTAGAGGGCCATCTTCATGTAGAGGATCTGGGCGACCTCGTCGGTTTTATGACCGGCGTATTTGGTCAGCAGGGCGTCGAACTCAGCGATCTCGGGGGCGATTTCGGCTTCGGTTTGAACACCTTCCTGCAGCTTGCTCTGGATTTTGGTGAAGAGGATTCGAAGATCCTCGACCGGGTCCCCATGGTCACCTGGCTCCCCGGCGGGATGGGCTGAGACGGTGACGAGGAAAAGGCCGAGGATGGCCGTGAGGATGAGGTGGTGACGATGAGGTTTCATGACAGAGGGTGTAAAGGGGGGCCGGTGACGGCGAAGTTGGAAAACCATTACCCCAACGCCGCCGACTGCAAGCTGAAGACTGGAATCGCCCGGCCGGGGGGGGGCGTCTGCTGCCTGACCATGGCTTTGTTTCCGATCTGTGACAAAATCGTCATGCGGTTGTTACTTAACGCTGGTTAGCTGGACCATGGTTACTTTCCTGCGACGAACCGGTGTCCTCCTCCTGCTGCCGCCGGCGATACTGGCCGGGTTGATGACGGCTTGTTCGCAACCCATGGCGGACGTCGCGGAAGGCAGGCCGGCGGTCTTGCGCCTGGCCGACACCGGCATCGAGGGGATGGAGGAGCTCAACCGCTCCTTCGGGCCTTTTACACGTGAGATGGAACGGTTGATGGGCATCGGCATGGAGTTTTTCCCGGTGAGCGACCGGACCGCGGCGGTGACCGCGTTGCAGTTCAAGCAGGTGGATCTGGTGCTGACGGGTCCGTCCGAATACCTGGCGATGCGCAAGCGCTTCGATGTGAAGCCGGTGGTGGGCGTGGCGCGTCCACGTTATCACACGGTGTTTGTGGTGAAGGCAGACAGTCCCATCCAAACCCTGCAGGATCTGCGCGGAAAGAGCATCGCCCTGAAGGATCCGGGTTCAACCACGGGGCATATCATGCCCGTGGTGATGTTAAAGCGCGCGGGGCTTGACCCCGACCGGGACGTGACCCTGCGGATGCTGGATGGCACGCGCATCGAAGCGCTGGTCAACGATGATGTGGATGCGCTCGGCAGCGGCGTTCGTGACTACGACCGGTTGGTCGCCCGCTTTGGCGAGGGTCATTATCGCATCATTGCTGAGAGTCCGCCGATGCCTCCGGATCTGATCGTGGCGCGTCCCGGGCTGTCCGCCGACGTGGTGGGGGAGCTCACGTCAAAAATCATGGCTGATGGCGACCACCTTATCCGCCTGCTCTTGAGCGGCACCAACCGGGATCGCTATGAAGTCGGCGCGGCCTTTCGGACGGTGGAGGATGCGGATTTCGACATCGTGCGTGAAGGGTACGACCTGCTCGGGCTGGCCTACTGATGAGTCAGGTCATTCCGAATACGCCGGTCTATGAAGTGGACCGGCTGGCGAAAACCTATCCCCAGGGTCCACGGGCGCTGGACGGAGTTTCATTCACCATCAGCCGCGGTGAAAGCGTGGCCCTGCTCGGGCGCAACGGTTCAGGCAAGTCCACTTTGTTGCGCTGCCTCAACGGGCTGGAGCGGCCCGATGAAGGCCGGGTGAAGTTCGAGGGCGAGGACCTGCCGCGAAGGCAGGGCCGGAGTCTGCGGCGTTGCCGGCGACGGATTGGCGTGGTCTTTCAGCGCTTCAATCTCGTGGGGAATCTCAGCGTGTTCCAGAATGTGCTCTTTGGCGGGCTCGGCCGCACAGGCGGACTGTGGGCGGTGGCGGCGCCGCTG
>JBGTGS010000250.1:0-5772 GCA_041746615.1 Opitutaceae bacterium
CCGCGGCCAACCCCGCCAACGCGCGCAGCACTCACGTCGCGTGTCACGCCGCCGCCATTGCCACCCGGCTCGGCCGCAAACTCACCTTCGATCCCGTCACTGAATCCTTCCCCCACAACGAGGAAGCCAATCGCCTGCGCAGTCGTGCGCGTCGCGCTCCCTGGCATGCCTGACCACCTGCTCCCATGATCCCAGAACAGTCATCCGCTCCGGCCTTGCTCGCCTTGCTGGCCACCGACGCCGGCACTGAATTGAAGGGCCGCGCCTGCCGGCAGCTTTCGATCGTCGGCGGCCCCGACGCCGTGCCCACCCTCGCCGGCTTCCTCGCCGATGAGAAGATTTCCGTGTTCGCTCGCAGCGCGCTTGAGTCGATCAACGACCCCGCTGCCGGCACCGCGTTGATTAAGGCGCTGCCCACCCTTGAGGGGGCCCTGCTGGCTGGGGCGATCGACTCGCTCGGCGTTCGCCGCGAAGCATCCGCAGTGCCTGCACTAAAGACGCTGGCGTATGATGCTGATCGCGGAGCGGGCCCAGAGGCCGTCTCCGCCCTCGGGCGCATTGGCACCCCACCAGCCCTCGCCACACTGGAGACCATCCTGACTTCCGGGCCTTCCTCCCTCCTGCTGCCCGCGGCCCATGCCGCCCTGGCGGCTGCAGATCGGCTTCTTCGCGAGGACCGCGCCGATGCCGCGCAGCCGCTACTACAGGCGCTGGGCACCGCTGCATTACCCGGGCATCTCCATGCCGCGGCGCGGACTTTGCAGACCAACCCGCCCCCGGTCGTACGCAAGCCGCAGATCTTCGACGGCCGCACTTTCAACGGTTGGGAGGGAGACTTCACCTGGTTTCGCACCGCCAACGAGTCCATCGTCGCGGGCCGGCTCGACCGGCCGATCCCGCAAAACGAATTCCTCTGTTACCATCGTGATGTCGAGGATTTCGAACTGCGACTCCAGGTCCGGCTCCTGAACGGCCGGGGCAATGGCGGCATCCAGTTCCGCAGCCAGCGGATTGAGGGCGAACGCGAGATGATCGGTTATCAGGCCGATGTCGCACCCCAGCACTGGGGTGCGCTGTATGATGAAAGCCGACGACGGAAGTTCCTGGGCACGCGTCCCGACCCAGCGTTGATCACTCGGATCCTGAAGCCGGTGAGCTGGAACCACTACGTGATTCGCTGCGAAGGCCCACGCGTCCGGCTCTGGCTCAACGGCGTACTTACCACGGACTTCACCGAGACCGATCCCACAGTCCCCCGGATGGGGAAGATCGCCGTGCAAATCCACTCCGGAAGCCCCGCCGAGGTGTGGTATCGCGCCCTCGAACTTGAGGAACTTCGGACCGCTTGAACCAAGCCTCGTGCGAATCATGCCATCCCTCCATCCATCACGAGTCGCCGGCCTGGTACGCTCGTCCCAGAGTGATAGTTCCCGCATTCCCGATGCCCTCACCTGCTTCACCGGATGAATTGGTGTTGGCCCCGGCCGCTGCCTTATCATTCCTCAAGGCCCGGGCACATTGAATATTTCGCTGGCGTTTCGTCGGTCCGCTTCGGAACCCTGCACGATCGAAGCGGTTTATCGTCAGTTGTGTGATCCGATCCTGCAACTGGTCAGCTCGCGGGGAGCAATCGGAAGGTGCGGCCCGATACCCGGATCGTTTTGTGACGGTCGGTTCAATGTGGCCGTCGGAGAGAAGAAGCTGGCAGGCACGGCCCAGCGCTGGCGTCTGATGGCTGGGGAAGAGACGGGGTGCGCGGCTTTCGCCCATGCCCTGCTCCTGCTCGAATCGGATATCAATGCGGGGTGGCGGCAGTGAATCGATTAAATGCGGCGATGGAGTCGGGGAAAACGGTTCGAGCGTGCGCTCATACCACCCTGGCTGAGCTGGGCCCGGATTGTTTCGGCGCGGAAGAAACGGCGGCGATTGCCAAAGGGTTGATGACTGAATACGTACACGCTTTCTCCCGGGAACCGACCGGTTGCCCGGGAGCCTAAAGTCGTGGAGTGGGAAGCTCCGGGGCCGGAACGTGCTGCTTCTGTGGACGGCGAGAGCAGTCATCAACCAATCACCACCTCGGTCTTATAACCCGGATGGTCCTTTTCCCAGATGCAGGAAACGATTCTATTAAACGGGCTAAAAGGTCCACGAGAGACGTGAACAAGGTGCAGAAAAAAGCCCCCGGGGTAAATCCCGGGGGCTTGAGAGGATGACGGCCACGACCCATCCAAGGGAAGAGCCGCAAGATCAGGCTTCCGGACTTCAGAACCGGAACGTATTCGTGATCTGGAAGGTGCGCGGCTCGCGGAGGCCGTAGACTGCGGCGTGGTGAAGGCCGGTGCCATCCCGACGATCCACGTTACGCATGGCGTAGATGGTATCCGTATCGAAGAGATTGCGCACGTTGAGCTGGACCCGCCAGTTGATGCGATTCTTGAAGATCTTGCGTTGGTAGGAGATCATGCTGCCGAAGATTGCATAGGCGGGCGCGTGATAGGGCCGGGTCGCGTCAAGCACACCGTCGTCAGCGATGGCGTAGCCGTTAACCGCCCGGCCGCGCATGTTCATGTTGAGGCCGATGGTGAATCCCTTAAGGGCACTGAACCGTTTAAGATCATAACTCGTCACCATATTGATGCCCCATTTGGAACTGAAGTTACCAGAGGGCACGCTCTTCAATCCGCGAATGCCCCGAAGGATTTCTTCCAGCTCCACAATCTTGTCGGACATCAACTCATTCTGGACCTCCAGATCCTGCCACTCTGGCATCGACTTGATGAGCGGGAGCATGAATTCCTCGAAGTAAGGGAAGGTATAGACCCCGCGGTCCGTGATTGCCGCTTCGGTCTTCGTGTAACCATTGATGGTGAAGCGCCATTCGGGAGTGATGTTGGCCGTCATGGATGCCTCCCAACCGGTGGATTCGGTATCAAGGAGATCATGCTCCAGACTGCCGAGATTCGAGTAGGGGAAGGAGCGGTACTTGTCGTCGCCGGTGAAATTGGCGATGGCGACCCACATCTGGTCGTAGAAGCCGTAATTGCCCGCCGGCGTGCTCTGCACGAAATCCTGCCCATTGACCGTCGCGTTCGTGTAGTAGGTGACATCGAAGAAAAGTCGGTTGTTCAGCAGGGCGAGGCGGAGCCCATAGTCCTGGCCATCGCCCTGGGGGTTGGGCAGCAAATCGCCATAGAGGTTGCGGCTGCCGGCGTTAACCTGGAAATTATTCGAGGTGTTGTAGCTCAGACTCAGCCAGGGCAGGGCGTGAAACACGATGCCGCGCGTATAGGTGGAACCGCCGCGCTCGGTCCGACTGTCCGGTGCGAAGGTGCGCACATCCACGTCATCGCCGCGGGGACCGGCATTGGTGATCGGGTCGCGAAGAGGGGCGATATTGGCAGGCACAACGCTCCAGTTGGTCTGATCGTCCGTGCGCCAGCCGTTCGTCAGCACGATGCGCCGGTCCCAGAAGAAACTCTGGAGCGCGAGGGCGCGGGTATCGAGGTCCGTGCTGCGGGCGGAGAGCCCCTGCTGGGCAAAAAAGCCCGGGGTTACTCCGCTGGCATGGGGCGTCGGCAGGGGGTCACCGGAATAGATGACGGGAAGCCCCCGGCTAAGGCTGCGCAACTGGGTGCCGACCAGACCCTGGCTGGGATCCATGTAGTAACGATACTGCAAGACGTTCTGTCCGTTTTGGAACGGCAGGGCGGGATTCAGAGGCGACAGATTCCAGGCATTGTTGTTGCTGCCCCAGCTATTCTGTTCCGACCGCTCAAGGAAGATGGCCGCTTGATGGCGACCCAGATGACGCACCCAGTTGTTGTAACGAGTAAGGTTCAGGTCATAGGAGGCCGTCAGACGGAGATTCTCCGCCTCGCCGGGAGCGTCGATGAGGGTCGATTGGCCATGAGTAAAAATTCTGCCGACATTGGGATTGGGGTCGCCGTTGGGCAGTTGCGCGTTGGGATCGACAAAGATGTAGTCGGATTGACCCACAAGCCCGTTGAACCGTTTGACGAAATTGGCTTGGCGATTGTAGGTGAGCTCCACAAAGAAGTCCTCGGTAACGCGTTGTTCCAGGACCAGGGTCTTGCGGTTATAGTCATGGTCTTGAAAAGAGGTATTGCCGTGGTTGCTCACGAAGGTGGGATAAATGTCGGAATCCACCAGTGAACGAAAGTTTGAACCCGCTACGGGGAGACCATACTTGTAGGAACCGTCGGCTGCGAGACCGGGCCGCTCACTCTGGCCGGAGTTGTTCCACCGCATGGGCGGAACTTCGACGCCGCCCGCTTGCTGGTGGACGATGACGATTCCGGCGTGGCCGTAGTTCTCGGTGCCCGCCGGCTTGCCGCCCGCCGTCCCCGTATAAGTCGGGATGATCGGACTCCCGGCGAGGACCCAGGGAGTGTAGGCATCATAGGCCGGCCAGGGACGCAACGCGGGTGTGGTGACCTCGCCCCGTTCATAGTTGAAGCGAATGGTCGTGTGTTTGAAGGGCTTGAATGTGGCCGTCGCGAATTGGCGGCGTTGGATACTTTCGGTCGGTGCACGAAAATGGTTCGAATTCTCGTACAGGCCCACTACCCGAACGAAGAGTTTATCGCGGATCACCGGCTGATTATGGTCGAGGGTGATCCGGTAGCTGCCGCGGTCGTCGATCTGGTGCTGGATTGAGGTGGCCCGCTGGGGCTTGGCCCGCTTGGTGGAGGAAAGGAAGGCGCCGGCGGCGTTGCCCTCGCCAAAAAGAATGGCGTTGGGACCCCGACTAAAGGTGAGGCCCTCGGAGCTGAAGCGGTCATTGGGCACATTCGAAGAGAAGAAATCCTGGCTGACCACGGAGGTGGCGCCCCCGCGCATCACGATGCGATTGGTATCGTTGATGGCAGAGTTGCCGTTGCCGGTGACGTCGTCGGTGCCAACGACGAAAACGTCGGCATTGGGCGAAAACTGCACGATGTCCATGACGCTGTTGGCGCCCAGGTCCTCGAGCATCTGCTCGGTGAAGACCGTGACCGATGAGCCAATGTCCCGCAGATCGCTGCGAAAACGGGTGCCGCTGAGCGATTGAGTCGCCATGTAGCCACTTTCCGCGTCGGCATCGACCGTGAAGGGCGATAACATCACGGTCTCCTCGGTGGAGGCGGGTGCTGTTTGGGCAGTAAGAACGCTGTTCAGCAGAAATGCGCTGACAGCCAGACAGGCCAGTGAGCGTATGCAGGGGGGATGAGTTTGCAGTTTCATAGGTTTATGGGTGGGAGAGGGATGAATCCGTGCTTGGTTGGCGGAAAACAAAGACCTGCTGGTAACAAAGTGCTAAAGCACGACCAGTCGGACCCCTAAGGGGCGAGGACAGTAAGTGGGGTAGGGCGCAAGTGGGGTAGGAAGCGCAAGTGGGGTAGGTTCTAAGAAAACAAGGAAAGGATTCTCACTGGCGTGGCAAGTACATAATTGGCGGTGGGGGAGAACTCCCTCTATCCATGAGGGAGCACTGCGGCGATGGATCGTCCAGCAGCCCGACTTACCTCAAGCAAGTGCTCTTTCCGGAACTGCGAGCCGGGGATATCGTCATCCTGGACAATCTCTCCACGCACAAGACCGACACCGTCGCCACATTGATCTCCGCGTCTAACTAAACACAGCGTCATAAGTTATTGCGCATGACGTCGAACTTAATCAAGCTGGCTCGCGATGAAGCCGCTTTCGATTTCGAACCGCGAAGAGATGATCTTCGGGTTACAGGACGAGATTCGTCGCAGCCCCGATGCCAGA
>JBGTGS010000251.1:0-4009 GCA_041746615.1 Opitutaceae bacterium
TCTGGCATCGGGGCTGCGACGAATCTCGTCCTGTAACCCGAAGATCATCTCTTCGCGGTTCGAAATCGAAAGCGGCTTCATCGCGAGCCAGCTTGATTAAGTTCGACGTCATGCGCAATAACTTATGACGCTGTGTTTAGCTACTGCTTACGGGTTGTGTCGGAGCATGGGGAGGCTCCTTGTGGTTGGATGACATCGTCGCCGTCTTCCATCGCTCCGCTGGCACCCCAACCGGGGCTGGCGGATCCGGAGGCGGCGATGGACCGGTTTCTCGCGGTGATGGCGGAGCGGGGGATGGAACTTTATCCAGAGCAGGAGGAGGCGATTCTGGAGCTGTTTGCCGGTCGCAACGTGATCCTGAACACGCCGACCGGCTCGGGAAAGTCGCTGGTGGCGGCGGCTTTTCATTTCAAGGCGCTCTGCGCGGGCCGGCGTTCCGTCTATACCTGTCCGATCAAGGCGCTGGTGAACGAAAAATTTCTCGCGCTGTGCCGTGACTTCGGTCCGGAAAACGTCGGCATGATGACGGGGGATGCGAGCGTTAACCCGCGCGCGCCGGTCCTGTGCTGCACGGCCGAGATCCTGGCGAACATGGCCCTGGCCCATGGGGAGGACGCCGGGGTGGAGGCCGTGATCATGGACGAGTTCCACTACTACTCCGACGCCGAGCGCGGCTATGCCTGGCAGGTGCCGCTCCTGACCCTGCCGCGGTCGCGCTTTTTGCTCATGTCGGCCACCCTCGGGGAAACGGCGTTATTTGAGCGAGACCTCACGCGGATGACGGGAGCACCGTCGGTGACCGTGCGCAGCGACCGCCGGCCGGTGCCGCTGGCCTTTGAGTATTCCGAAATTCCACTGACGGAACAGCTCGGCAGCCTGTTGGCCGCCAATCGCGCACCCGTTTATCTTGTGCATTTCACGCAGCGTGCGGCGTCCGAGGCGGCGCAGTCGCTCATGAGCCTCAACGTCTGCTCGAAGGAGGAAAAGGCTGCCCTGACCAAGGAGCTTGAGTCCGTGCGCTTCAACAGCCCCTACGGGAAGGACATGAAGCGCTGGCTGCGGCATGGCATCGGGGTGCATCACGCCGGACTCTTGCCGAAGTATCGCGTGCTGGTGGAAAGGCTGGCCCAGCAGGGGTTGCTCAAGCTGATTTGCGGCACGGACACGCTGGGCGTCGGCATCAACGTGCCGATCCGCACGGTGGTCTTCACCCAGCTGTGGAAATACGACGGGACGAAGGCGGCGATCCTCAGCGTGCGCGATTTCCGGCAGGTGTCGGGCCGGGCGGGACGCAAGGGCTACGACGACAAGGGGTATGTGGTGGCGCAGGCCCCTGAGCATGTGATCGAGAACAAGCGCGCGGAGGAGAAGGCCGCAGCTGATCCGAAGAAGCGCAAGAAACTCGTGAAGCGATCGGCGCCCGAAGGCGCGGTGGGTTGGGATGCGAAGACCTTTGAGAAGCTCATGACCGCGCCGCCGGAGGGCCTCAGTTCACGGTTTGATGTGACCGCCGGGATGCTGCTGCTGGTGCTCGGCCGCGATGCGGATGGCTGCCGGGCGATGCAGCGGTTGATTGGTGAGTGCCATGAGACGCCGCATCGCAAACGCCTGCTCCGGCGCAAGGCGTGGCAGCTGTTCCGTGCCCTCCTCGACCGCAAGATCGTGGAGTGGATCCCGCCCGAGTCCACCGGGAGGAAGCTGCTCGTGAATGTGGAGCTGCAGGATGACTTCTCGCTGCACCAGGCGTTGTCGCTCTACCTGCTCGATACGCTGCCGCTGCTGGACCGTGAGTCCCCGGATTATCCCTTCAATGTGCTCACCCTCTGCGAGGCCATCGTGGAGGACCCGGACCAGATTTTACGGCGACAGGTGGACAGGCTGAAGGGCGACAAGATCGCGGAACTGAAGGCCGAGGGCGTTGGTTATGATGAGCGCATGGAAAAGCTGGAGGAGATCGAGCACCCGAAGCCCCTGCGCGAATTCCTGTACGACACCTTCAACGCCTTCGCGGCGGCGCACCCGTGGATTGATCGCGAGAATGTCCGGCCCAAGTCCATCGCCCGCGAGATGTACGAGCGGTACCTGTCGTTCACGGAGTATGTCCGGGAGTATGGCCTGGAGCGGTCCGAGGGGCTGCTGCTGCGTCATCTTTCGCAAGTATGGAAAGTGCTCAGCCAGACGGTGCCGGACAGCTTCAAGACGGAGGAGGTGGTCGAACTGGAGCTCTATTTCCGCGAACTCATCCGGGGCATTGATTCGAGCCTGCTGGAGGAATGGGAGCGTCTGCGAAATCCGGATTATGTGTCGGTGGTGACAGACCAGGCGGACAAGCCTGCGCGTCCGGCTTCGTACGATCTCACCCGCGACCTGCCCGGCTTTCGCCGCCTGGTCCGGACGACGATCCTGGGCTTTTTGCAGGATGTGGGGGCGGGAGATTGGGAAGGGGCGCGGCTGCGTTTCGCGCCTGAGCAGGAAACGCCTGAGGCAGCGGCGGCATCCCTCGAGGCCCGGCGCATTGAGAACGCCTTCAATCCTTACTTTGATGCGAGAACACGGTTGCGGTTGGATCCCGAAGGGCGTTCCGCGAAGCACACCCACATTGACGAGTACGATGCCGCGGAATGGACCATTGCGCAGGTCCTCATCGATCCGTAGGAGCTCAACGACTGGGAGGCGGTGTTCACGGTGTCGTTGGTCGAGTCGCGAAAGCAGAACCGGGTGGTGGCGGCATTTGTGACCGTGCGTGCGATCGGGGCGTTGTAAGTGGAGCCGGTAGGATCCCGTAGTCGCGGGAGTGCCTCATTCTTTCCTCTTACCTCTTTCTCTTAATCTTTCTCAACTCAGTGGCTTTGGTTCGAATTTCATTCGTGTCCATTCGTGGCTGAAACGAAAGTCATTCGGACGATCGCGTTGAGGAAACGTGATCCCCCCCCCGAAGGAAGCGATTGGGCGACCCACGGTTCAGGGGCCGGGGGGTGGCGGTGTGGGCACGGGAACACCTTGAAGGGTTGCCTGTACACCAGGCGTCGTTGTTCCGGGGGTGAATTGGAAAGTTGCGAGCTGATTCTGTTGTTCGGCCAGAATCTGATTAAGAGCCTCGATCTGGGAGGGGGTAAGCACTCCCTGTGCAGCGGCGATGGTCTGCTCGGTGATCTGAGGTTGTGGGCCTCCGGGTCCCAGCATGGTGACCAAGGGGCCACTGCCAGCCGTTGCCTGAAACGCCATGCCGGCGGCGCGGGGAGGGAATGGTCTTTCGACGGGCTTGGCTGTTTCCTGAATGATCCGCATGAGGGCATCGGTTTGGGTGACTTGAAGCGGGGCATTGGTGTAGCCCAACCGGCGCTCAATCTGATCCAGCAAGCCGTAGGCACCGCTGTTCTCATTGAAATCCTCGTAGCGGCTGAAGGCTTCAGAGCCGAGCAAGGTGCGGATGCCTTCGTCAATTTCTGACTGGATCGAGCCGGCGAGGACACTGAGTTCCTCGCTGTTGGTTGCCGGATTCAGCCCCTGGGTCTGGGCGGCACGAAGGACGTCGAGCGTGCTCAACTGCCGCTCGACGAGGAGGTCCTTCAGCTTGTCGAGTTCACCCGGGCTGAGTCGCAGCTGGCGGAAGAGGGAGCCGTAGCGCATGTCGAGGGAGCTTTTCATGACGCGGCCATGGCCTGTTGCATGCGTGGGTTGTCAATCATGGGGACGGCTCCGGCCACGGCGGGCAGGACAGTGGCCGGTGGAAGATCGGACCCCGCAGTCGCGGGGGTGGACGGTGGACGGTGGGCGGTGGGGACGCGGGTGGAGGCAAGCCGGGCGGCTTCGGCGGATTGGTTGACCGCGTTGTCGCGTTCGGCGGTGACGCTGGTCAGGGTTTGCTCAAGTTCCCTGAGCTGGCTGTGTTGGCGGGAGGACAAGACGCCCAAGATGACGATCGTGAGGGCAAGCAAGAGAATGACAAAGTTGCCGGTGGGAGATTTCATGACCACATGGATTTGAGGAACGGTAGCTCATCCGTGTG
>JBGTGS010000252.1:0-24436 GCA_041746615.1 Opitutaceae bacterium
CGTAGGTGGTCCGCACAAACCGGATGGTGTCGCCCGGCCGCAGCTGCCCGACTTTCCAGAGCTCGGCTTTCACGATGGTCACGGGACAGACGAAGCCTCCGAGGCTGGGTCCGTCCTTGCCCAGAATCACGGGCATGTCGCCGGTGAAGTTGATCGTGCCGATCGCATACTCCGTGTCGTGGATGTTGGAGGGATGCAGCCCGGCCTCGCCACCGTCGGTCCGGGTGAAGCTCGGCTTGGGTCCAGTGAGGCGGATGCCGAGGCGGTTGGAATTGTAATGCACCTTCCAGTCCGCGCCGAAGAAGACCGGCATGAAGTCCTCCGTGAAGAAATCCGGCGCGGCGTGCGGGCCATAGAGCACAGCGATGGTCCAGTGCTGGTCGTAGGCCGGCACCAGCGGTGCGGGGGCGATGCGGGAGGGGGCGAAGGATTCCGGCACCCGATTCACCGGCAGCACATCGCCATGCCGCAGGGTGCGGCCGGCGTGGCCACCGAATTTACCCAGGCTGAAGGTCGCACGGCTGCCCAGGTAGACAGGGACATCAAGACCGCCGCGCACGGCCAGGCAGGTGCGGCAACCGGATCCCCGAATGCCGCGCAGGCGAAGTACTGAGCCGGCGCGCACATGCAGGCTCCGCCAGAATTCAACGGAATTGCCGTCAAGATCGGCCTCCATCTGCGCACCGGTCAGGGCGATGGTGGTGTCGAGATTGAAGCGCAGGGTCGGTCCGGTCAGGGTAAACTCGAGGCCGGCGACCTCCGCGGGATTGCCGACCAGTTCGTTGGCAATGCGAAAGGCGAGATCATCCATCGGCCCGGAGGGCGGCACGCCAATCGCCCAGTACCCGACCCGGCCCGGATAATCCTGCACGCTGCTCTGGGTGCCGGGTTCGAGCACATCGATGGTGGCCGGGCGATAGGGAAACGACGCCAGCCACTTGGTGTGGACGTCGCCCGCCGCAAACTCGGCGCTGGCGATGATCTGGCGCAGGTACTCGAGGTTGCATTCGATGCCCGCCACCCGCGTCTCCGACAGAGCCGCGCTCAGGGCCGTAACCGCCTCTGCGCGGGTGGCGCCCTTCACGATGATCTTGGCGATCATCGGATCGTAGAACGGCGGAATCTCCGTACCGCGCTCCACCCAGGTCTCCACCCGCGCGCCCGGCGGGAAGTCGGCTGCCGTGAGCACGCCGGAGCTCGGCTGGAAATTCTTGTTAGGATCCTCCGCGTAGAGCCGGACCTGGATCGACGCACCCTGCGGCTGCACGGTGAAGCCCGCGAGATCGAGCTCACCGGCGGCCTGGAGAATCATCCATTCAACAAGATCCACCCCCGTGACCTCCTCGGTGACGCCGTGTTCGACCTGGAGGCGCGTGTTGACCTCGAGAAAGTAAAACCGGAGCTCCTTCACATCGAAGACAAACTCGACGGTGCCGGCAGACTGGTAGCCCACGGCACCGGCCAGCCTCGTGGCCGCGTCGAGCAGGGATTGCCGCAGCTCGCTGCTGAGTCCGGGCGCAGGCGTCTCCTCGACGACCTTCTGGTTGCGACGCTGGGCCGAGCAATCGCGCTCACCCAGGGCAACCACGTTGCCCCGGCCGTCGCCAAAGATCTGGACCTCGATGTGCCGGGCGATGCCGACGAACTTTTCCAGGAACACCCCGTTCTGGCTGAAGGCGCCTGCGGCCATGCGCCGGACCGAATCGAAGGCCTCAACCAGCCCGGCCTCGTCGGCGCACACCCGCATGCCGATGCCACCGCCGCCGGCGGTGCTTTTAAGCATGACGGGATACCCGATGCGCACGGCCTCGGATTTTGCCTGGTCGATGTCAGCCAGGAGTTCGCTGCCCGGCAACATGGGCACACCGTTGAGCCCTGCGAGAGCGCGGGCGGTGTGCTTGAGGCCAAAGTCGCGCATCTGCTGCGGCGTCGGTCCGATGAAGACCAGGTCCTCCTTGGCACATGCCTCGGCAAAGCCGGCGTTCTCGCTCAGAAAACCGTAGCCCGGATGGATCGCCTGGGCACCGGTCTGCCGGGCGGCTTTGAAGATTTTTTCAAAGTTCAGGTAGCTCTCCACCGCCGGACCCGCCCCGATGCACACGGCCTCATCCGCCTGCGCGACATGAAGGGAATTCGCATCGGCCTCCGAATAGACGGCGACCGAGCCGACCCCGAGCTTGCGCAGGGTCCGGATGATGCGGCACGCAATGGCGCCACGATTCGCGATGAGGACTTTGGTGAACATGGGTTTGGGGGTTGGGAGTTGGGAGTTTGTAGTTTGTAGTTTGTAGTTGGGAGTTGGGAGTTGGGAGTTGGGAGCTGGTGGCGGGGAGGCGGGCTTCCGGAGTTCAGGGATCGTCACCAATTACCAACTACAAACTACCAACTACATTTCTAGCTACACCTGCAAATGTGCCTGGACGACTTCGTCGGTGAGTTCAGCAATGGTTCCGGCGCAGGTGACCACGCCGCGGTCCATGGCGTAAAAGCGGTCGGCAACGTCGCGGCAGAAATCGACATACTGCTCGACCAGCAGAATCGAGAGGCCCTCGCCGCGCAGGGTGCCCAGCGTTCGCCCGATCTCCTCAATGATCGAGGGCTGGATGCCCTCGGTGGGCTCGTCGAGTATGAGCAGCTGCGGGCGCGTGAGCAGTGCGCGGGCGATGGCCAGCTGCTGCTGCTGTCCGCCGGAGAGCACCCCACCCTTGCGGGCCAGCATCGACTTGAGCACGGGGAATAGGGTGTAAACCCGCTCCAGGTCGCTGCGGCCGGCCGGACCCAGCCGACCGTGCACCGCGAGTCCGACCCGCAGATTGTCCTCGACCGTCAGGTGCGGAAAGATGTCGCGTCCCTGAGGCACGTAGCCCAGCCCGCTGCGCGCCCGCGCATCCACCGGGAGTCCGGCAAGCGAGCGTCCGCCGAAGTGGACGGTACCGGCGCGCACCGGCAGAAGCCCCATGATCGCCCGTAACGTGGTAGTCTTGCCGACGCCGTTGCGCCCCATCAAGCAGACCACCTCGCCGCTCCGGACCTCAAGAGTCACCCCGCGCAGGATCCGCGAGCCGCCGATGTCAGCCTCGACCGCATCCACCGCCAACACCGGTGAGGGAAAGACTGAAGGGCTGAAAGACTGAAGGACTGAAGAAGTCATGGTCATGGAGAGGATCGTGGTATTTTTCAGCCTTCAGCCTTTCAGCCGTTCAGCCTTTCCCTCCGCCTTTCCTTTCCCCCGTCCGAGGTAGACCTCGCGCACCCGGGGGTTGGACTGAACGTCGTCGAAGGTTCCTTCGCACAGCATCGTGCCCTGGTGGAGCACGGTGACACGCCGGCCCTGGGCGATCTGCTTCACAAAGGTCATGTCGTGTTCAACGACGATGAGGCTGTGGCTGCCCGCGAGGCTCATGAGGAGCTCGCCGGTGCGGTGGGTTTCCTCATCGGTCATGCCGGCCGCAGGCTCGTCCACCAGAAGCAACCGGGGTTCCTGCGCCAGCAGCATGCCGATCTCAAGCCACTGCTTCTCGCCGTGCGCGAGTTCGCCGGCGGGCCGGGCGGCCTTGGCCTTGAGGCGGACGAGCTTGAGCAGCTCGGCAATGCGGTCGGCCTGTTCGGATGGCAGACGGCGGGTCAGCGACGCAAAGACCCCGCGCGGGCCCTTGAGCGAAAGCCGCAGGTTGTCCCAGACGCTCAGCTGAACATAGACTGAGGGGGTCTGGAACTTGCGGCCGATCCCGAGGTGGTTGATGCCGCATTCATCGAGCGCGGTGAGGTCGGCGTCGCCAAACTCGATCTTGCCCTGGTCGGGCTTGGCGCGGCCGGTCAGCAGGTCAAAGAAGGTCGATTTGCCGGCACCGTTCGGTCCGATCACGGTGCGCAACTCCCCCTCGTCGAGGTAGAAGTTGAGCGCGTTGATGGCGTGGAAGCCGTCATAGGTCTTGGTGACATCCTCAACCGTGAGCAGAATGGGAGGGCGGCGGCTCATGGTTGTCCGGGGGGTTGTGCAGGCGTGGGATCGGGCCGGGCGGGCGGTCGCAGGTGCAGCCACCAGGCGCGAATGCGGGCGGGCAGGCTCACGATCCCGCCCGGGAGAAAGAGGACCACGAAGATGAAGAGCCCGCCCATGATGAAGAGCCAGAGTTCGGGGACGGCACCGGTGGCCCAGCTTTTGAGGGCGTTGACGCCGACGGCACCAATGATCGGGCCGAGCAGGGTGCCGCGACCGCCGACCGCAACCCAGACGACGGCCTCCAGGGATTTGTCCGGGGTCATCTCGCGCGGATTGATGATGCCGACCTGCGCGACGTAGAGCGCTCCGCCGAGGCCGGAGACCATCGCGGCAATGACAAAGACAAAGAGCTTGTAGCGGGCGGTATCGTAGCCGGAGAAACGCACGCGGTTCTCGCCATCGCGGACCGCCCGCAGGATCTGGCCGGCCTTGGTGGCCACGAGCCAACGGAAGAGGAGGAAAACCCCCGCCAGGGTGAGGATCGAGGCGAGGTAAAGCCCGCGACGTGTCTCGGCGGCATGGATGTCGTGGCCGAGGACGGTCTTGAAGTCGGTGAACCCGTTGTTGCCACCAAAGCCGAAGTCGTTGCGGAAAAACATCAGCGCAGCCGCGTAGGTGAGCGCCTGGGTGAGAATGGCGAAGTAGACGCCGGTCAGGCGCGAACGGAAGGCGAAGTAGCCGAAGACCGCCGCCAGCAGGCCGGGCACCACCATGACCATCGCCAGCGCGAACCAGAAGCTGTAGAATGGGCGCCAGTGAGTAGGCAGCGCCTCATAGCCGAGGAACACCATAAAGTCCGGCAGGGCGCTGCGATATTGCCCGAGTTCACCGATCATGAGGAGCAGGTGCATCCCCATCGCGTAGCCGCCCAAGGCGAAGAAGAGCGCCTGCCCCAAACTGAGCATGCCGGTGAAGCCCCAGAGCAGGTCGATGCCGAGCGCGAGAATCGCGAGCGTGGCATACTTGCCGTAGAGATTGAGGGCAAAGTTGCTGACGTGCAGCGCGTGCTCCGGCGGAAAGAGCGCATTCAACAGCGGCAGAACGACGCCCAGGACCAGCAGGATGGCACCGAAGCAGGTCCACTGGCGCACGGAGAAGATTCCCTTGGTTTCCATGCTCGGCTTCAGTCGAGGCTGCGGTTGCGGGTCGGGAAGAGCCCACCCGGCTTCCATTGCAGGAAGAGGATGATGAATACCAGGACGAGGATCTTGCCCATGACCGCGCCCAGGAACGGCTGCAGCATCTGGTCAATCGAGCCGATGCCCAGCGCGGCAATGACGGTGCCGGCGATGTTCCCCACCCCGCCGGCGACCACCACCATGAAGCAGTCGACGATGTGTGACTGGCCGAGCCCGGGGCCGACGTTGCCCAGCTGCGAAAGGCACGCGCCCGCCAGCCCGGCGAGGCCGGAACCGAAGGCAAAGGTCAGCATGTTCACGCGTTCCGCCTGCACACCCATGCACGAGGCCATCGCCCGGTTCTGCGTGACCGCACGGATGTAGAGCCCGAAACGCGTGCGGGTAAGCAGCAGCCAGGTGCCGACCACCACCACCACGGCGAAACCGATCACGAAGATGCGGTTGTAGGTGAAGGCGATGTCGAACCACGTGACGTTGCCCTGGAGAAACGCCGGGCTGTTGATCTGGACATTCGCCGGCCCGAAGATCGTGCGAAATCCCTGCTGAAGGGCCAGGGAAACACCCCAGGTCGCCAGCAGGCTCTCGAGCGGGCGTCGATAGAGCCAGCGGATGACCCCGCGCTCCAAGGCGAGCCCGACCAACCCGGCAGACAGAAAGGCCACCGGCAAAGCGGCCACGAAATACCAATCGTAGAGCGCGCCATCCGCGCCGAACCAGCCGGCGAACAGATTCTGGGTGACAAAGGTGGCGTAGGCGCCGACCACCATGATCTCACCATGGGCCATGTTGATGACACCCATCAGACCGTAGGTGATCGCGAGGCCCAGTGCAGTGACGAGCAGCACCGAGCCGAGGCTGACCCCGCGAAAGGCGGTGCCGAAGAAGTTCACCCAGAAAAAGTGGCGCTCGGTGGAAATGATGGTGCGCTGGGCCGCGCGAATGACCTCGGGCGTCACGCCTTCCTTCTCACCCTCCGCCACAAGAGTCTTCAGCTGGTCGACGACGCCGAGGTGATTGCTCCCCTCGAGGACGCGGATGGCCTCGATTTTTGCCTCAATGCTGCCGTGGCTCAGACGGATCAGGGCCAGCCCATCCTCCAACGCCCGGCGCACGCCGGCATTCTGTTCGCGACCAAGGCGCAATTCAAGGATCGGCTCGTAATCTGCCCGCTGCGTCATGCCGAGACGTTCAGCCGCCGTCTTCCGCACGTCCGGGGCAGGATCGCTCAGACCGATCACCTCGCTGATATCGCGGATGGCCCGCCGGATGACCGCGTTGGTTTCAATCGCGGTGAGACTGGAGGAAAGCAAGACCAGGGGCCGGCCATCCGGACCGGTCAGCGGAGCGCCATCGGCGACCGCGACTGCGGAGCGGGCGCCGGACGCGTCGGCCTCCCCGTCCAGCAGGAAGGGGATGCGGGTCCCGTCAGCTCCGGTGTGGATGAAAACTTCACCCGTGCGCCACGCCTCCAGCGTGGGACGGATGCGGTCATCCTCGGCCTCAAGCAGCCCACGGATGAGGGCGGCCTGCTCGGCGGGAGGTGCCAGCAGGGTGCGCACCAGGGCGCTGTCGGCCGCCAATGCCGGCATTGCGGCAAGCAGGCTTGTGACCAGAAATTGGATACAAAAGTGGAAGCTCACGTCACAAAAGGATAAAACGGGGACGGGACAACGCCCGTCCCCGTTTTGCATACAACTACAGAAATGAAGGCGGGAAGAAGGCCCGCCCTCAAAGTTACTTGAACGTGCCCTTGAGGAAGGGCTCGCCGTAGACCTGCTCGTAGGACTTCAGGATCTTGAACTGCCCGTTGGGCAGGGTCTCACCGATGTACACATTCTTGGTGACATGGTGGTTGGCCTGAACGGTGAGCTTGCCTCCGGGACCGTCGAAGCTCGCACCGATCAACGCGGCGCGGACCTTGTCGACCTCGACCGAACCGGCCTTCTCGACCGCTGCCTTCCAAAGATAGACACCGCCGTAGGAGAGCACCATCGGGCTGTTGGTCACGCGACCGGTCTTCTCGATTCCGGGGACGGTGCTTTTGGCCAGCCAGGCGAAGAACTTGTTCTTGAAGGCCGTGTTGGCCGGGGTGTCCACCGACATGAAGTAGCTCCACGCACCCAGGTGACCAATGAGATCCTTGGTGGGCAGGCCGCGGAACTCGTCCTCGGAGACCGAGAAGGAGATCACGGGGCAGTCGGCGGAATCGATGCCGGCGTTGGCCAGCTCGCGGAAGAACGGCACGTTGGTGTCGCCGTTGAGGGTGGAGACCACGGCGGCGTCACCGGAAGCGGCGAACTGCTTGATCTCAGCAACGATCCGCTGGTAGTCGGTGTGACCGAATGGCGTGTAAACCTCGCGGATGTTGGCCGCGGGGATGCCCTTGGAGGTGAGATATTCCTTCAGCACAAGATTGGTCGTGCGGGGATAGACGTAGTCAGACCCGAGCAGGTAGAACTTCTTCTTGCCAAGTTCGCCGAGCAGGTAATCCACGCCCGGCGTGGCCTGCTGGTTGACGGCCTCTGCGGTGTAGAAGATGTTTTTGGACAGCTCCTCACCCTCGTACTGGACGGGATAGAAGAGCAGGCCGTTGTTTTGCTCGAAGACCGGCAGCACGGACTTGCGGCTCACCGAGGTCCAGCAGCCGAAAACGACGGCCACCTTGTCCTGTTCGAGCAGTTTCTTGGCCTGCTCCGCGAAGAGCGGCCAGTCCGAGGCACCGTCAACGACGACGGGTTCGATTTTTTTGCCCATGACGCCGCCGGCGGCGTTGATCTCGTCAAAGGCGAACAGCAGCACGTCACGCAGCGAGGTTTCGCTGATGGCCATGGTGCCGGAGAGGGAGTGAAGAACACCGACCTTGATGGTGTCCTGGGCGGTGAGAGGCGCGGAGATGAAAGCGGCGGCCGCAAGTGCGGCGGCGGCGAATCGGGACTTGAATCGGGTTGTCATGCTGATGTGGGTTGGGCGGTTGATGCGAAGGCTGGAAGGAGACGGGCGACCGGTGTGGGCATACCTCCGGCCGGAGGCCATGAATCAGGGAGGTTATGCCCGCGCCGGGGTAGTCGTCCCGACGCGGTCCGGATGTCCGGAGGGAAACCTCAGAACTTGAAGACGAACTGGGCGGCCAGGAAGCTGGCGTCATCGAAGCCCGTGTTCTTGAATTCCGTGTGGCTGTACTCGAAGAGCAGCCCGAGGTTGTCGGTGAGGACCACTGCGGGTGAGATCGTGAACTTGGTGAACTTGGCGTCGGGACCAACGGTCTCGTCCTCACCGCCGCTGATGCGGCCCGTCACTGACCACTGGCCGAACGACTGCATGGCCAGGAGGCTCCAGAAATGGCCGCTCAGGCTGCCGCCGGGGGCGTCGATATCGGAGAAGAGGATCTCGGCCGCGAGGGTGGTGTCACCCACGACATGCTGCACCCATAAGTCAGCGGTGAACTGGTCCGCGGGCCCGCTGGAGTCATGGGCCAGGCCCAGGAAGACGGTGGTGCTGTCGGTTGCATACTTGAGGAAGCCCTCGAAGCCCACGCCATTTTCCAGATCATGATCGCCCTCGTAGGCGCTGGGACCGTAGACGGAATCGAGCACGGCAATACCGCCGCTGAAGCCGCCGGAACCCGCAAAATCAACCCGGATGCCCGAGTGGTAGGCCGGGACGAATCCGGCCAGATCATTGGCATAGGAGATCTGCAGCATGTTCGGATAGTCGAAGGCCTCAAAGCCCAGGTAGCTCAGGAACTTTCCGAGCGTGACCGAGGCGCCTGCTCCCGTGTCATAGGTGACGTAGGCGTCGAGCAGCTTCGGGTCGACGGTGTCGAAGGTATGGAAGCTGATCAAACCGGTCACCTTCTCGAAGGTGCCGTGAAACGCCAGCTTGGCGGAATCCACCTCAAGTTCCGACACGTCCGGGGAGCCATCCATGGCAGCATGGTAGGCCGCGCCGGTGACGTAACCGGAGATGGCGAGGTTTTCGTTGATGGTGATCTGGGCCAGGATCGGGCTGGCGGCCGCTAGCGCGACCAGGCCGGCGAAGTTCGAACGCATTTTCATAATGGTTGTAGTCTGAGTTTAGGTAGGTTTGCGCCCGGACCACCGGTGAAGCCGATGATGCGGGAGATACCCCATCCTTAGCGCCTGCAATGCCAACCACGGCTAGATGCGCGCAAAATATTGCCGGGAGTGGACACAAAAAATTCACCCAACCGTGACGGAGAAGAAGTGTCGCAGATCGCAACAACTGAGAACCTACCACAGCCGCGTTCTGTTGCGTTATGCAACAGAACCGGCGGTGGCCCGCGCACGGGTTACGCAGAAAAAAATGTGCACACGGGGATAATTACCGGGCGGTGGCGGGTGCCGATAATGTAGATTGCGAGTTTATCTCGAACCGTGTGCGCAACGTGGCGCGCAAGCGCACCACCTACCTCGCGGCAGGAACGACATATATCGTTCCCGCCGGAAATCCCTCGCCCTACAGCGCCTTGAGCAGGCGCTCGAGTTCGTCTTTTTTGGCCTGTTGTTCCGCCAGCTGCTGGCGGGCGCCTTCCAGCACGGCCGGGGGGGCCTTGCTGACGAAGGCCTCGTTGGCGAGGCGGGACTGGGTGCCGGCGATGTGCTTATCCAGCGCCGCCAATTCCTTGGCCAGGCGCTGCCGCTCCGCCACCGGATCCACCGTGGCGGCGAGATCCAAATGGAAGGTGCCCAGCGCGGTCACTGCGGCCGGCGCACCCTCAACCTGCTCCCGCCGGACGAGCTCGGCCGCACCCATCATGCGGGCGATCTTGGCGAGGTTCGCCTCGATGAGCGTCCAATCGCGGTCCACCGTGATGACGAAAAAGCGCACGTCGCGCCGGCTCGCCAGATTGTAGTCCGCCTTGAGGGCGCGGGCCCGGGAGACGGAGTCCTTGATGCGCGCGATGGCCGCGGCGGCCTCGAGGTCGATGACGAGACCGCGCATGGCGTGGGCACCCGCGATGCTGGATGCGTTGTCGATGCGGGTGTCCTGGATGAACGCGCCGTCGCGGCTGTAACCGAGCAGGTTCCAGAGTTCCTCCGTGATGAACGGGATGAAGGGGTGCAGCAGCAGCAGCGTCTGCCGCAGGACGAGATCCTGGATCGCGAGGCAGTTCATCTTGGTGGACTCCTCCTGGAGCTTCGCCTTGGAAACCTCGACGTACCAGTCGCAGAAATCATTCCAGAAAAATCCGTACAAAGCCTGCACCGCCGCGCTGAACTCAAACTGAGCAAAGCAGCGGTCCACCTCGCGGGTGGTGACGAGCAGGCGGTCGAGGATGGCGTGGTCGTCGGCATCGAACTGCGCCGGTTCCAACCGCGCGAGGATGGCCTCGGGCGAGGAGTTGTCCCCCGTCGGGCCGCTCATTTGGCGGAAGCGGCAGGCGTTCCAAAGCTTGTTGCAGAAATTCTTGCCGGACTCGATGCGGTCCTCCTGGAAGCGGATGTCCTGTCCCTGCGGTGCAATCGACACGATGCCGAAGCGCAGGCCGTCCGCACCGTACTTAGCGATGAGGTCGAGCGGATCGGGGGAATTGCCGAGCGATTTCGACATCTTGCGCCCCTGGGCATCGCGGATGATGCCGGTGAAATACACGTCCTTGAACGGGATCCGCCGCTCTATGGGCTCGCCGGGGCGGACAAACTCAAGGCCTGCCATGATCATGCGCGCAACCCAGAAGAAGATGATGTCCGGTCCGGTGACGAGCGTTGAGGTGGGATAGAAATAATCGAAACCGGCCCGCTGCTCCGCTTCCTTGTCCGGCCAGCCCAGGGTGGCAAAGGGCCAGAGCCAGGAGGAGGCCCAGGTGTCGAGGACATCGTCCTCCTGCATCCAGTTCTCCGGGTCAGTCGGCCCATCGAGGGAAACATGGACCTTTTCGGGATCCCGGAGATCGGCCTCGGTCAGGGTCTCCCGGTCGATGCCCTTGCGGTACCACACCGGGATGCGATGACCCCACCAGAGCTGACGGCTGATGCACCAGTCCTGGATGTTTTCGAGCCAGTGCAGGTAAACCTTGGACCAGCGTTCGGGGTGAAAGCGGATGTGGCCGTCGCGCACCGCGGCCTTGGCTTCCTCGACCTTCGGGTAACGCAGCCACCACTGCCAGGTGAGGCGCGGTTCAATGGGCACGTCGGCCCGCTCGGAGTAGCCGACGTTGTTGGCGTATGCCTCCTCCCCGGTGAGCGCCCCGGACTCCCGGAGCAGGCTGGCGGCCTTTTTGCGGCCCTCAAAGCGGTCGAGACCGGCGAGGGCGGGACCGGCATGCGCGTTGAGCGTGCCGTCAGGATTGAGCACGTCGATCGCCTCCAGGCCGTGGCGCTGCCCGATCTCGAAGTCGGCCTTGTCGTGCGCGGGGGTGATCTTGAGTGCCCCGGAACCGAAGGCCGGGTCGACGGCGGCATCGGCGATGATCGGGATCGATGCCAGCGGGCCGAGCGGCCGGCGGACGAGTTTGCCGATGAGCGCGGTGTACCGCGGATCGCCGGGATGGACGGCGATGGCGACATCACCCGGGATGGTTTCGGGCCGGGTGGTCTTGACCGTGATGTATTCGCCGGGGCTGTCCACCTGCTCGTAGCGCACCTCGTAGAGAACGCTGTTGGCAGGCTTCATGATCACTTCCTCGTCGGAGAGGGCGGTGAGCGAGGCGGGGCACCAGTTGACCAGGCGCTTGCCGCGATAAATGTGGCCGCGCCGGAAGAGTTCAGTGAAGACCTCGAGCACGCGCCGCGAGTAATCCGGATCCATCGTGAACTGGGTGCGGTCCCAGTCACAGGAGGCGCCCAGCCGGCGGAGCTGTTCCAAAATGATGCCGCCCTTCTCATGGCGCCAGTCCCAGACCTTGGCGATGAACGGGTCGCGACCGAGGTCGTGTCGGGTCTGCTTGCCCTTGCGGAGTTCGCGCTCGACCACGGTCTGCGTGGCGATGCCGGCGTGGTCGGTGCCGGGCACCCAGAGGGCGGACTTGCCCTCCAGCCGGGCCCGGCGGATGAGAACGTCCTGCAGGGTGTTGTTGAGCACATGCCCCATGGTCAGCACGCCGGTGACGTTGGGCGGCGGAATGACAATACTGTAGGGTTCGCGATCGTGGGCGACCCGGCCCGCAAAGGCCCCGCCCCCGACCCAGGAGGCATACCACTTCTTTTCAACGTCGTGCGGTTCGTAGCTTTTGGTGATATCGGCCATGGTAAAAATCGGCAGCCGGCAGGCAACCAGCCGCGAAGTCGGCTGGCAAGAGGCGAGTACGGTCCGCGCAAAGCAGGATCATTCGCATTTCCCGCTTTGCCCCCCGCCGTATTTGCGTTGAGGTATGCGATTCCATGATCGGTCGCATCCAGAAACACGCCCGCGAACGCCTGCACTTTACCGGCGAGGTATCGTCGGCCGTACGCCTGTCCGCCTGCAAGGCCTTCCTGCGCCTGGAAAGTGCGATGATCCGCATGCGGCACGACGCCGGGGAATCCGGCCTGGAGGTGGCCCGCGCCCGGGCCGGCATGATCGATGTGATGCTCGTCCAGCTCTTCGATTATGCCACCGCCTCCTACGTCCGCCAACAGGGCAAACTGCCCGCCCCCGTCGCACTCGTCGCCATGGGCGGCTTCGGAAGGAAGGAACTCAGCCCCCTCAGCGACATCGACCTGATGTTCCTGTATCCATCAAAGGTGAAGCTGGCGGCCATCAAGCCCCTGCAGGAGCACCTCACCACCGAGATCCTCTATCTGCTCTGGGACTGCGGCCTTAAGGTCGGCCATTCTTCCCGCACGGTTGACGAAGTGTTCACCCAGGCACGCGAGGATATCCAGACGAAGACCGCGTTGCTGGAGGCCCGGCGGATCGCCGGCTCCACCACCCTGTACGAGAACTTCGCCAAGGCCTACCGCATCTTCTACACCACCGAGAACCCGCTGGCCTACATCTCAGCCCGGCTCGACGACCAGGAAGCGCGCCGCACCAAGTACGGCGGCACGGTTTTCATGCAGGAGCCGGACATCAAGAACGGGGTGGGCGGGCTGCGCGACTACCAGAACACCGTCTGGATGGCCCGGGTGAAGCTCGGCATCCAGTCCATCGACGAGCTGGTCGGGCTCAACTATCTGCGGCCGAATGAACTCAAGGCCTTCAACCGGGCCTACGACTTCCTCCACAAGGTCCGCAACGAGTTTCATTTCTCCATCAATCGCGCCAACGACCTGCTCGACCTCGAGGCCCAGCCCCGGGTTGCCCTCGGCCTGGGTTACACCGAACCCAAATTGCTCGCCCGCGTGGAGCTGTTCATGCGCGACTACTACCGCGCGGCCCAGACGGTCCATCGCATTTCCCGCCTGGTCGAAAACCGGCTCGCCCTCACGCTGGCACAGTCCCCGGAAGGCAAGGTTTCGTTCCGCGAAGCCATCCGCGCCCGCCGGCACGAGCGCATCAAGCGCATCGATGGTTTCATCCTGCGCGGGCGGGAGCTGATCGCGGATAGCCCCGAGGTGTTCCGGTCCGATCCCGCCCGGCTGGTGCGCGTGTTCCGCCACTGCCAACAGCTCAACGCCACCCCGGATTTCGCACTGCAGATCCTCATCCGCGAATCCGTCCCGCTGATCACCCGGCATGTGATCGCCTCGCCCGACGCCAACACCAGCTTCCGGGCCATCCTCGACGAAGCCGGGGCGGTTTACCCAACCCTGCAGCTCATGCACGAACTCGGGGTTCTCGGCCGCTTCATCCCGGAATTTGATGCGCTGACCTGCCTCGTCCAGCACGAGTATTACCACCGCTACACGGCTGATATCCATACGCTGAATACCATTCGCGAACTCGACCGGGTCTTCACGGAGGCCGAGCCGATGACCGGCAAATACCGGAAAACCCTGCACGAAACCGTCAGCCCCACCCTGCTCTATCTGGTCCTGCTGCTGCACGACATCGGCAAGGCCCGCGGCATCAAGGGGCACGCCGACAGCGGCGTGGAAATCGCCCGTCCCCTGCTCAAGCGCCTCGAGATTGAGGACGATCGCATCGAGATTGTCGCCTTCGTCATCAAAAATCATCTCATTATGGCACGGTTTTGGCAGAGACGGGATGTCGATGACCCTAATACCGCCGCCGCCTTTGCCGAAATGGTCGGGAATGCCGACCTGTTGCGTTACCTCTATGTCCACACGTTCTGCGACGCCCGCGGCACCTCCGCCGGACTCTGGAACAGCTACAAGGACACCCTCCACACCAGCCTTTACCGCACCACCCTCGAACGCCTGATCCATGGCGAGGCCATCGCCACCCGCCATACCCAACGCCTGCAAATGATCCACCAGGACCTCGTCTCCCGCAAGATCCCCGGCATCAACCCGGACGAGATCGACGCGCACTTCAACCTGCTGCCCGAGCGCTATTTCATCCATACCGACCCGCATGAGATCACCCTCCATATCCGGATGGTGAACCAGCTGCTCAAATCGATCTCCAACGCCGATTCCGTCGGATCCCTCCACCCCGTGATCGAATGGAAGGACGACCTCAACCGCTCCCTCACCGTGGTCAATATCGTCACCTGGGACCGGGCCGGCCTCTTCTACAAACTCGCCGGTGCGTTCAATGTGGCTGGCCTTTCCATTCTCGGCGCCAAGGTCATCTCCCGCAGCGACCACATCGCCATCGACACGTTCCACGTTGTCGAACCCGGCCGGGGGGTCGTCCAGAACGCCCGCGCCCAGGAGATCTTCGCCCGGACCATTGAGGATGCCCTCGTGCATAACAAGGATCTCCTGCCCGACATCATCGCGCAGGCCCGCAAGCATCCCGGCACCCGACAGCTCTCACCCCCCACCGGCGAGGCCCTCCAGACCTCCTTCCCCCCCGTCATCGAGGTTTACCATGAACTCTCCATGGAACGGACCATCATCGAAATCCAAACCCCCGACCAGATCGGCCTGCTCTTCCAGCTCTCGAAGATCATCAGCAGCCATGGGTTCGACATCACCTTTGCCCGCATCGGCACCGAGCGGGGCATCGCCATCGACACATTCTACATCGAGGACGAAGCCCATGCCGCCGTCACCGACCCCGCCCGCCTCCGCGATCTGCGCGATGCGCTGACTGGTGTGATCAATGCCGCCAAGGACGAGGACAAGCTCGCCACGACCTGAAGCCCGCTGATCGGAGGGTAAAATCTGGCCTTCCGCGCCACCGCCCCCAAGTCTCCCCGCGTGGCTGGCGCCCCCGAACCTTTGCGCATGACTGCCGATCCCTCCGCCTCCCGGCCGGGATCGGGTGACGTGCTCTACCGGGTATCCTCGCTCATCGGCCGTACCCATGAACCCGTCGAAGCCCTGAGAAGCATCCTCACCACGCTGGTGGACGAGTTTTCAGCCATCTCCGGTTCCGTCTCGCTGCTCAACCCTGATACCGGGAAACTCGAAATCGAGGTGCATCACGGGTTGCCCGACGACACCGACGAGATCGCCCTGCGTCTGGGCCAGGGCATCACCGGCTGGGTCGCCTTCCATGGCCGGCCCCAGCTGGTCCCTGATGTATCCACCGACCCCCGCTATATTCCCGTGCGACCGGACGTCCGCTGCGAAATCGCCGTCCCCATGATCGGAACCGGCGGCCAGGTGCTCGGGGTAATCAACCTGGACAGCGACCGGCCCGGCGGATTTGACGACTCTGATCTGGATCTGCTCATCCGCCTCACCGCCGAGACCACCTCGGTCATCCAGCATCTCTGGCAGCTCCAGCAACTCCGCGGCAAGGCCCGCGAACTCGAATCGCTGATCACCATCGGCCAGTCGCTCGTCACCAAACTCGAACCCGAGGAACTGTTCGATACGGTGACCCGGGACGCCCGCCAGATTACCCAGTCTCGCGCTTGCGCCCTCTATCTGTGCAGCCCGACCGGCGACACCGTGCGGCTGGCCTCGCTCGACAGCCCCGGACAAGCCACTCCGCCGCCACAGGAATTCCCCCTCGACTCCTGCCTGGTGGCGTCCGCGATCCACACCCGCCGCCAGGTTGAATTCGCCAACATCCAGTCGCCCGAATTCCTCGATGTGATCGATCTGCCGCAGGATCCCTCACTCCGCTCCCTCCTCGCCACACCCCTGATGTATGAAGGTGAGGTCATCGGCGTGCTCACCGTGTTCACCGGGGAGGTCCATCGCTTCAACAACGACGAAAAACGGCTCCTCAGCGCTCTCGCCAGCCTTGGGGCCGTCGCCTTGCAGAACGCCCGCCTCTACGCCCGCGTCTTCCAGAGCGAGGCCTCCCTGCGCAAGAACGAACAGCTCACCACCCTGGGGCTGCTTGCCGCCGAGATCGCCCACGAGATCCGCAACCCACTCACCGTCATCAAACTGTTGTTCGGTTATCTCGGCCTCGACTTTCCCGAGGGTGATCCGCGACGCACCGATGTGCGGGTGATTGGCGAGAAGATCGACCAGCTCGAGGCCATCGTCACGCGTGTGCTCACATTCGCCAAGGCCCCCTCCAGCCTCCATTCACGCTGGCCGCTCCACGACATCATCGCCGACACCCTCGTGCTCATCCGGCTGAAGCTGGCCCAGGGCAAGATTCAGCTTCACTACGATCCACCGGCCAGACCGCTGATCGTCGACGTGCACAAGGGCCAGCTCCAGCAGGTCCTGCTCAACCTGCTGCTCAACGCCACCCAGGCCATGCCCGGCGGCGGCACCATCAGCATCCGCTGCTCCACCGAGGTCCACGACCATCACCAGGAGATGGCCGTGATCGATGTGACCGACACCGGCACGGGCATCCCCGACAACTTGCGGGGCCACATCTTCAACTCCTTTCTCTCCGGACGCAGCGACGGGACCGGTCTCGGCCTGGCCATTGCCAAGCGCATTCTGCTCAGCCATCACGGCGACATCACCCTGCTCGACACCAGTCCTGCCGGCACCACGCTGCGCATCACCCTCCCCCTGGTGAAATCCTGAATCCATCCCTTCATGTCCGTCTCCAAGCTCCCTCCCGCCAAACGTCGCGCCCCCCTCGATTCACAACGAAAGGCCATGCTCATCGGCGCCACCGGCCTCCTCGTGCTCAGCGCCGTGGTCATTTTCCTTTCGCCAATCCGTCTCAACATTTTTCTCAAGCTGGCCGTGGCCGTGACCAACATCATCGCAGCCTCCGTGATCTGGCTCCTCCTGCGCCAGCGTGACCATGATTGACGGCGCTGGTAATACTCGTGTAAAGGTGCCCGGCATGGCGGCCGTTGATTGACGACGCAAGTCGCATGGGAAAATCTGAAGGCACCCATCCACCTCACCTCCATGCCATTCGTCACGCTCTCCCGCCTTTCGGCCGCCGCCGCCCTGATCCTGCTGCCGATCGGCCTGATCGCCCAAACTCCGCCGACGGAAATCATCGAGCTTGATGCAGTCGAGGTCAGCGCCCAGAAGCGCATACAATCCATCCAGGAGGTGCCCATTCCCATCACCGCGCACTCGGGCACCTTCATGGAGGAGACCGGCATCTCCCAGTACAAGGATCTCGCTCCCTTCGTCCCCGGCCTCTTCGTCCAGCAGCAGTCGCCGAATTTCCCCGGCATCAACATCCGCGGCGTCACCAGCGACAGCACCGACCCGCGCAGCGAGACCCGTGTATCCATTTTTCAGGACGGCGTCTCCATCAGCCGCGCCACCGGCAGCAACGTCGAGCTGTTCGACCTCGAGCGCATCGAGGTGCTCAAGGGTCCCCAGGGCACCCTCTTCGGTCGCGGTGCCGAGGTCGGCGCCATCTCCATCATCCAGCGCAAACCCGTCAACGCCACCGAGGCCGCCCTCACCGCCGGCTTCGGCCGGCTCAACGAGCAGCGCCTCCAGGGTCACGTCAACACCCCCCTCGGCAGCGAACACCTTCTCGGCCGCCTCGCCCTGACCCAGGTCAGCCGCGACGGCACCGTCGGCAACCTCGCGGACGGTTCCGATCTCAACAGCCGCAACACCTTTGCCGTCCGCCCTTCCCTGCGCTGGCTGCCGTCGGACCGCACCACCCTCGACTTCATCTTCAACTACCAGCAGGACGAGTCCTCGGGCACCTCCTTCAAGAGCGGCGTCATCCCGACTTCCCTCGGCGACACCGATCCCTTCACCGACGCCGAGCTCAACCGCGGACGCAGGCTCGGCGTCAATCGCGCCGTCTGGGGCGGCACCCTCATCCTCACCCATGAGGCCAGCGACGCCTGGACCATCACCAGCATCACTGGCGCACGCCGCTTCGACTCCCACGAGGAGTTCGACGCCGACGGCTCCGGGATCTTCCTGCTTGAACTCTCCGACGACTCCGTCGGCCGTCAGTTCAGCCAGGAGTTTCGTGTCAACTTCGACCAGGGCGGGCGTTTCGCCGGATTCGCCGGCATCAACTATTTCAAGGAGGAGGGCGTGCAGACGATCTCGCTCTACACCAACGAACGCCAGGTCTGGCCCTTCCTATCCGGCGAGTTCCGCGGCGGCCTCCTCGCCGCCGGCCTGCCCGCCGGCCTGGTCAACATCGCCGTGCCGATGATGCATCCTTTCATGCCCCAAGCCAACCTGCCCGCCGGATTCGCCGCCTTCGCCGGTGTCCCCCCGCTCGCCGGTCTGGCCGGTCTCGCCGGCGCCCCGCTCAAGGGTTACCACACCGAGCAATACCGCAACCTGGCGGAGTCCTCGGTCGTCGAAGTGTTCATGGACGGCACCCACCGCGTCACCGACCGGTTCGAGATCACCGCCGGCCTGCGCGTATCCTTTGAGGACCAGACTTCCGGCTACGAGGCCTTCAACGCCCCCGTGCCCAGCACCCTGGGCTTCATGCTCCAGGCGGGACCCAACCTCGCCTTCGCCCCCACCAGCGGACCCCGCGATTCCTCCCTCGACGAAACATCCGTCGTCGGCCGTCTCGCCGCCCGCTTTGCCGTCACTTCCGGACTCTCCACCTACGCCAGCATCGCCCGCGGACGCCGGCCGGCCTCCATCATCATCGACAGCACCACCAGCACGCTCGCGGACGAGGAGGTCATCTGGAACTATGAGATCGGCGTGAAGGGCCATTCGCCCGACCGGCGCTTCGACTACAGCGCCTCCGTCTTCCACTACGATTACCGCAATTTTCAGACTTCCATCCGCGATCCCAACAACGCCGCGCGTTTCATCACCATCAGCGCGGGCAACGCCACCGGCCGGGGTCTCGAACTCGCCCTCCGCGGCCGCGTGAACACCGCCACCGCCCTCTTCGCCACCTACGGCTACACCGACGCCACCTTCGACGACACCGGCGACAACGGCCAGCCCCAGGCCTACGCGGGCTCCTCCTTCCGCCTGACCTCGGACCACACCCTCTCCGTCGGCGCCCTCTTCACGTGGAACCACAACCGGCTCGGCCGCTTCAGCTTCACACCCGTCTACCAGTACAAAAGCCGGCACTTCTTCGAAGACGACAACACCCGCTTCGGCGGCACCCTCTCCCAGGGGGGCTTCGGACTCTTCAATCTGCGCGCCGGCTGGCGCTCACGCGACCAGCGGTGGGAACTCAGCGCTTACGCTGAGAACCTCCTCGACGAGGACTACCTGATCGACGCCGGCAACTTCGGGGCGAACTTCGGCATCCCGACCTTCATCCGCGGCACGCCGCAGCTCTACGGCCTCAGCGGCACGGTGCGGTTCTAAATTCGGCCGTTGCGGCCGAATTTACTCCTCCAACTCGACGTTCCAGTAGGCGAGGTCGAGGAAGTCCTTCCAGCGTTCACGCTCCTGATTGCCGAGCACGAGGGTGATGACCGGGCGCCACTTCGGGCGCACCGGCTTGCGGATGAGCCGCATGTGCGCCTCATGTGGGAGCCGGTTCGCCTTGCGCGAATTGCAGCGGATGCACGAGCACACGATGTTCTCCCAGGTGGTCTTGCCACCGCGGTCCCGCGGGATCACGTGGTCGAGGTTCAGATCCTCGCGCACAAAGCCGCGACCGCAGTACTGGCAGGTGCTCTTGTCGCGCTCAAAGACGTTGTTGCGCGTCAGCTTCAGCTCCTTGCAGGGCAGCTTGTCGAACCAGGTGAGCAAAATCACCCGCGGCAGGCGGATCACCGTGCGCGGCGTGTGCACCGCATCGAGCCGGTCGATCGGCGGGTTGCTCCGCGAAAAATCCATCCAGTCCAGCAGCGAAAACACCCGGAAGTCGTCCGCGTGGTGATGGACGACGGAGGCATGCCCTCGCGCAAGCAGCGCGAAGGCCCGGCGGGCGCCGATCACATTCACCGCCTGCCACAGGCGGTTGAGGACCAGCACGGGTTGATCTAGCACGGCCTCCATTACGGGGTCTCGACGTAGTCGGCGGCCGGTGACGTGTCAAGCAGCCGGCGGTCCCGGGAATGTCCCGCATCGTTCTCTCCCGTAATCGTTCCTCGTTCTTGACCCTGAGGGAGAACAAGAAAAAGTGCGGCTTCACCGTTTTTGGCGGCGGACCGGGATCATGCCGGGATGACGATGCGGTGCCCCCCCCCCCTGCAGATCCGCCCTTGGCCGGTCGTCATCCATCCCTAATCCTTATTGTCCTAGTTTCGCCCCGGCTCTGTCCACCCACTCCCCACACTGACCCATGCGCAACCCACCGATCCTCCGCTCCTTGCTCGCGACTCTGACCCTGGCCGCCGCCGCATTCGCCGCCAACCAGCCAGCCTCGACCGTCTTGGTCGACGCACGCTCCATCGTGAATCTGGTGTTCGAGCACAACCTGGAGATCGCCGCCGAGCGGTATAATGTGGAGTCGGCCGAACTGCAGTTCGAACGCTTCGTCCGCAGTCAAAGCCAGTTCATCCCCCTCATCGCCGAGACCGGGGCCGGTCAGGTGGCCGAAAGCGAACTGGTCGGCGGCCGGCGACTGGAGGAACGGGAGCGCTCCGGAACCGTTTCCCTTGGCATAGAGAAGGAATTCTTCGACGGCACCACCATCGGGGCCCGCAGTGGCCTGCGCACCACCGAGGATGACTTCGGCCGCGACTCCAATCCCTTCGTCGAACTGGGCCTGCGCATCCCCCTTTTCGCCTCCTTCACCCGGCTCGAGCGCATCACCGAGCGGACGTTCGAGGAGAGCGAGATGCTCGAGGCCTGGCTCGATTTCATCGAACGGCTGCGCGACGCCATCAATGAGAGCCAACTGGCCTACTTTGACCTCCAGGAGGATTTAGGCCGACGCACCCTCATCGGGGGCGTCATCCACGATCTTCAGCTCCTCACTCAAGAGCCCCACCTCACCTCCAGACCCGGAGACCTGGCCCAGGTCCAGGCCCAGCTCCAGTCCTACCAATCCGACTACATCCAGGCGGAGGGCAACCTGGACTCAGCCCGCATCGGCCTGCTCGACAACATCGGGCTGGAAACCCTCACCTTGGATCAGGTGCTCACCGTCGATCTTTATGCCGAGGACTTTTACGGAGCTCACTATCTGGAAAAGGACGTCCCCATCCTCATCGACGAAGCCGTGCGCAACGACGTTGAGATCCGGGTGCTGGAAATCGCCCGCAAGAACGAAGAGCTCAAGAAGGATCTCGCGATCAAGGGACGCTGGGACATCATCGGCCGCCTGGCCGGAGGCTATGATTTCGCCTCGCGTGGCGCCAACCGGGCCCGGCCCGCCGGATACAGTGCCGGCCTCTCCGTCTCCGTCCAGCGCAACGACCCCAAGCTCCTCGCCATCTCCCTGCGCCAGTCCGACGCCGAGATCCGCAAGTACGGCGCCCAGATCGCCCACCGCCAGCGCCAGCTGCACAACGAGATCCGGCGCAACCTGCTTCAGGCCGTCAACGCCCGCACGTTCATCCGCGAACTGATGTCCGGCCGCGTGCTGCGCCGCGGGGTCTATGAACAGAAGCGGGCAGACTACCTGGCCGGTAACGACACCATCGACAATCTCATCGAGGCCCGCAGCCAACTGCACAATGTCGAGGACGACCTCATCGAAGAACTCATTGAGTTCTACGAGATCATCATCGATCTGGATGAGGCCACCGGCCAGTACTTCGTACAGCTGGGCGACGCCGTCCAGCAGTTCGACCGCATGTCCACGGCGACAGTGCCCTGACCCGCCGCCTACTCGGCCGAGCGATCGGCGTCGGTCGCCGGCGCCGGCTTAAGTGATTCCCCCTTCACCCGGATGCCGGCCAGTTTGGCCAGGATCGTCTCCGCGTGTTCACTTCGTACATCCACCAGTGAATGGCGTTGATGGATGTCAATTGCCCCCACGGTCTCGGCCGGCAGACGGGTGACACCCGCAATCTTGCCCACCAGATCCGCGGGCGTGACCAGCTGCTTGCGGCCGACATTGAAGAACAGCGTGGTGAACCCCGGCTCACGTCCGGTGCGCTCGGGGCGCGGATACTTGTTCTTGGCCGGGGCCGGGCCGTCTTCGCGGGCGGCCGGCGCGGCCGCCTGTTTCTTCGACACCCAGGCCGGGGCCTGACCCGTGGAGGGACCCGCACGCGCCGCCTCCGGCACGGCAGGTGGGGGCACCTGTTGGGAGGCGCTTTGCATCAGGTGAATTAACGACGAGACAATGTCGGTGCTCGCGTAACCCTGCTCCAGCAGGCGGTCCACCATGCGATCCTGACGGCGGAACTCGCCCGCCTGCAGCGTGGCGCGCAGTTTCTCAAAAAACACGTTCTCCCGCGCCTCCTCCACCTGGTCGAGCGAGGGCACATTCTCCCGGCGGATCTTCAGCTTCGCGAAACGCACCATGCCCTGCAGCTTGTAAAGCTCCCGGCCGGACACGAAGGTGTAGGCGCGGCCTGACTTGCCCGCGCGGCCGGTGCGGCCGATGCGGTGAGTGTAGTCCTCGGCGTCGTTCGGCAGGTCAAAGTTGAAAACCACCTCAAGGTCGTCCACGTCGAGCCCACGCGCCGCCACATCGGTCGCGATCAGGAACTCGAAGCCGCGACGGCGAAACTTTTCCATCACGCGCGTGCGCTGGGCCTGGGTGATGTCGCCGTGCAACCGGTCCACCGCGTAGCCGCGGGCGTGGAGATGCTCCTCCAGTTCGTCCACCATGATCTTGGTGCTGCAAAAAACGATGCCGTAGCGGAAATCGTGGATGTCGATGAGCCGCGTGAGCACCTCGATCTTCGAGCGCCGGTCCACCTCGTAATACACCTGCTCGACCTGCGGGGCGTTCTGCGCCTGCGCCTCGATCCGGATCCACTCGGGGTCATGACTGTAGCGCTTGATCAGCTCCTGGATCGCCCGCGGCATGGTGGCGGAGAAGAACAACAGCTGCCGCTGCTCCGGCACGGCGGAAAGGATTTTCTCAATGTCGTCGCGGAAGCCCATGTCGAGCATCCGGTCGGCCTCGTCCAGCACCACCATCGCCAGCTGGTCCAGCTTGAGCGTGCCGCGCTCCATGTGATCCATCACGCGACCGGGGGTGCCGATGACCACCTGCGTGCCCGCGGCCAGCGCCCGAAACTGCCGCTCGTAGGACTGCCCGCCGAAGATCGGCACGGCGTGAACGCCTTTCTTGAAGAGCGCGAGCTTGGCCATCTCCTCGGCCACTTGCACCGCGAGTTCGCGCGTCGGGCAAAGTATCAACACCTGCACGACGCGGCGGTGCGGATCGACCTTCTCGATGGCCGGCAGGCCGAACGCCGCCGTCTTGCCCGAGCCGGTCGAGGACTGCCCGACCACATCGCGCCCCGCCAACAGCACGGGGATCACCGCCGTCTGGATGGGCGAGGCCTCCTCAAAACCCATCTTGTCCACGGCCTTCAACAGCTCCGGGGACAGGCCCAATTCATCAAAACGGCGTTTTTCCATGCGACCATCATGCCGCTCTCCCGCCAAATTGAGAGCCTAAAAAGGGCGGTCACTTGACTCAATAGCGGTGCCGTGGCAACGTCCAGCCCCCACCCCCATTCGCTTCAGCTTCAAACGCCGGTCTCCTGCACCAGCGGGTCGAAAGCGATTTTCTATCAGATTCATAAAATTGGCCTCCCAATCATGAGACTCTACCCTGTCCTGCTCGCTGCCGCAATCGCCCTTGTGGCAGCATTTCGTTAAACGGCCGCTGAACCAGCCCAAACAACTGATACTCCTCGCTGGAACATTCTCTTCGTGTTTGCTGATGACTGGGGCCGCTACGCGAGCGCCTACCGGGGGATTGACGGCCACCCGACGCTGAATGATGTCATCCAAACGCCCAATGTTGATCGCGTGGCCCGCGAAGGCGTTCTTTTCCGGAATGCCTACGTGCAGAACCCCACCTGCGCACCGTCCCGCAGTGCGCTCATGAGCGGCCGCCACTTCTTCAA
>JBGTGS010000253.1:0-39305 GCA_041746615.1 Opitutaceae bacterium
CGACGCATCCTGCCGTTGTCGCTGCGCGCGCACGCAACCTCCCCGTGGTTCGTCGCGGCGAATTGCTGGCCGAAGTGACGCGTGATCGCCGGCTCGTGGCGATCTGCGGATCGCACGGCAAGACGACGACCACGGCCATGCTGGTGACGACGCTGCGTGCGGCGGACTTTCCGGCCGGCTACATCCTCGGTGGGCTGAGTGCGGACGATGGCCTTGCGCCCGCCGGTTCCGGAACCAACGGCTGGGTGGTGGCGGAGATCGACGAAAGCGACGGCACCATTGCACAGTTTTCGCCGGAGATCACCGTGACCGTGAATCTCGATTGGGATCATCCCGACCATTACCGGAGTCTCCAGGACCTCGAGGCGGCGTTTGCCGGACTTTTTGCCCGCACCTGCGGGACCGTGCTCGTCAACAGCGAGTGCACGCGCTCACGCACCTTGGCGGGGCCGGAGGCGCTCACATTCGGCGGCGGCGGTGACTATGAGGGCAGCCTGGTCGAGGAAACCCGGACGACACTGCGGCTAGGATTGGGCGGACGATTTCCGATATCCACCGCAGAGGTGCGGGCGGGCGGGGCATTCAACGCGTTGAATGCGACCGCGGCCCTGGCGACGTCCCACCTCATGGGCGCGAAATTGTCCGGTGGGTTGCTGGCCGCCTATCCGGGGGTTCTCCGGCGGCAGGGGGTTCTGCATGAAGGCGGCGGCCTCACGGTCATCGAGGATTATGCCCATCACCCGGCGGAAATACATGCGCTGTTGGGCAGCCTGCGCGGGCGGGTGTCGGCGGGGGGGCGGCTGCTGGTCGTTTTCCAGCCCCATCGCTTCAGCCGCACGGCCCGGTTCAAGTCGGACTTTGCCGGTGCGCTGGCCCTGGGTGACGCGGTGTATTTGATGGATGTATACAGTGCGGGGGAGCCGCCGGTCGACGGCGGGAGCGCGGCTGATCTGGAGGCGGAATGCCGGCATCTGCAGCCGGACCTGCCGGTGATCTGCCGACCGGGAGATCCCGCGGGGTTGCTGGACGAATTGCAACGCGAGCTGCGGACGGGTGACCTCGTGGCTCTGGTGGGCGCGGGGGACATCGATCAACAGGCCCGCCGCTGGCTGGACGTCCTGCACGGAAAATCCACGTGCGAGGAATCGTGGGACGCGATGGCGGAAAAACTGAGGGCCCAGGTAACGGCAGCCACCCGGATCAGCCGGGAGGAATCGCTGGCGACCAAGACGACGTTACGGGTGGGCGGCGCCGCGCGCATTTATGCGGAACCGGCCAGCCTGGATGATCTGCAAGCCCTGTTGCGCATGGCGTGGGGGCTGGCCCTGCGGGTCCACGTGCTCGGCCGCGGTTCCAACCTGGTCGTGCCGGACCAAGGAGTGGACGGACTGGTGATCAGTTTGCGTCAGCCGGCCTGGGAAAGTTTTGAACCGCGCCCGGGCGGGCGGGTCTGGGCGGGGGCGGGGTTGCGTTTGAAAAATCTCTGCGGACTGGCGGCCCGGGCCGGACTGGTGGGATTCGAGTTTCTTGAAGGCATCCCCGGCAACGTGGGCGGGGCGCTGCGCATGAATGCCGGTGCCATGGGGGGGTGGATGTTCGATGTGGTCGAGGAAGTGCAGTTGGTCACGTTCGACGGCGAAGTACGGACCCTGCGCAAGGAGGAGATGCATGTGGATTACCGGCATTGCGCAGAGTTGCACGGGGCCATTGCCCTGGGGGCGCTAATGCGGCCTGTTGCCCAGTCGGAACGGGAATCCGTGGCGAGGCAGATCGATGTGTATCGTGACAAACGACAAAAGACCCAGCCGCGCGAACCCAGCGCCGGATGCATTTTTAAGAATCCGCCGGGGGATTCCGCCGGCCGGCTCATTGATGCCACCGGACTCAAGGGCGAGCGGGTCGGCGATGCGGAAGTGTCCACGGTTCACGGCAATTTCATCATCAATCGAGGAGGGGCGAGTGGAGCGGATGTGATTGAGCTGGTGCGCCGGGTGCGGGCGCGGGTCGAGGCGGCGCAAGGGGTGAAGCTTGAGCCCGAAGTCCTGCTCTACGGGCAGGAGTGGAGGGATGTGTTGTGAAGTTCGGAGTTTCGAATGCGGAATGCGGAATGAATACCGGCCTGTCATTTGTTGGCGGGGGGGAGGGCATTCCCTATGGGTCCGATACACCGAAGCTTGCATCGGAATGGATCGCTGTAGGAGCGGCGTTAAGCCGCGAAGGGTGGGCGATGTCATCGGATCGCGGCGTAAAGCCGCTCCTACAAGAGGATGGGGTACAGGAGCAGGGTTTAAGGGAGATCTTTACTCCGCATTCCGCAGTCCCCCTTCAACCATGTCCCTGACCCCCGTCATCGCCCTGTTTTGCGGAGGCACCTCGGCCGAGCGCGAGGTTTCTCTGGGTTCGGGCTGGGCCTGTGCGACGGCCCTGGCGCGGTCGTTTCCGGTGAAGGTCTTTGAATTGACGGCCGATGCGCTTCCCGTGGGGCTCGATCCGGGCCGGCACGTGGTGTTTTCAACGCTGCACGGAACCTTCGGTGAGGATGGAGGCATGCAGCGTTTGCTCGACGCAGCCGGAGTGCACTATGCGGGTTGCGGGGTGGAAGCCAGTGCGCTGACCATGGACAAGACGCGGACCAAGGAGGTGGTTGCCGCCCGTGGTGTTCGGGTTGCGAAAGGCTGCCGATTTGAGGCGGGGGACAAACCCGACGTCGATGCGGTGATCGCCGAACTGGGGGAGGAACTGGTGGTGAAGCCCAATGCCGAAGGCAGCAGTGTGGGGCTCTCGTTGGTATCTGGCCGTTCGGCCTTGGCCGGCGTGATGGCCGGGATTGCTCACGGAAGCTGGCTCATCGAAACCCGGTTGAGCGGACGGGAGCTGTCGGTGGGCATCCTCGCGGGCCGGGCGATGGGTGTGGTGGAGTTGCGTCCGCGGTCGGGAATTTATGACTACACCAGCAAGTACACCAAGGGTATGACGGAGTATCTGGCGCCGGCACCGCTCGATGACGGGGTGGCTGCGGAGGTGCAGGCTGCGGCCGTCACGGCTTTCGCCGCCTGTGGATGCCGTGACTATGCGCGGGTGGATTTCATTCTTTCTCACGAAAACGAGCCGTTTTTGCTCGAAATAAACACGTTACCCGGCATGAAGGAGACCAGTCTGTTGCCGATGAGTGCGCGCTGCGCGGGGAGGGAGTTCACGGCACTGGTCAGGGAGATGGCCGCACCCGCGTGGCAGCGCTTTCATCAAGTGCATTCCAACGCCGTATACTCATGAGCAAGTTCGACACCGCCAACCCATCCGCCCGCAGCTGGCGTGATATCCCCCAGAACGTCCGTTCCGAAGCAATGTCGGGTGAGGGGCGCCGCCGCTTCGCCTTCGCCACGGTACGAACCATCACCCTCATCGTGATCACGGCGGCGTCCGCCTGGGGCGGTTTCGAGGTCTGGCGGATCTGGCAGGATGATCCACAGCGACTGGCCGCCTCCGGGAAGAGCGAACCGGTTCGCTCGGTTGAGCTGCGCACGGATGGTGTGCTCGATCTGGCCTGGGTCACCCACACACTGGACCTTCCGGCCGACATCGGCTTGATGGAACTCGATCTTTTCGCCCTGCAAGACCGCCTTCTAGCCGGCGGTCAGGTCAGCCGGGTCGTATTGGCCAGGAAATTTCCCGACACCCTCACGGTCACGTTGGAGGAGCGCAGCCCGGTGGTGAGGATCCGGGCTGCTGTCGGCGACGGTGCGGCGCAAGACTTTCTGGTGGCCCGGGACGGCACGGTGTTTGCCGGCAATGGTTTTTCCGAGCTGCTGACCGCGTCACTGCCGTGGTTGGCCGGGGTTGAGCTGGCCCGTTCCGGCCCGGGTTTCATGCCGCTGGACGGGCTTGATCGGGTCACCGAATTACTCGTGGTTGCTCAGGCCAACACCCCCGCGCTTTACCGGAGTTGGTCGGTGGTGGATCTGTCCCGACTGGCCAGCGACGGTGAGATCGTGGTGCGGGCTCGCGACGTTCCTGAGATTGTGTTCGGCATGCGTGACGATTTCCTGACCCAGATCGCCTTTCTCGATTCGACCCTTGAGCAGATTGCCATGAACCCGGGCTTTCCGCGTCCGACCCGGATCAATCTGGCCGTGGGCGGCCGGCAGGTTCCGGTGGCATTCGGAGAACCGGTCATCGCCGCGCCGTCTGCAAGCAACCAGCGTTTTTTCACCACGCCCAACCGCAACCAGCTTTAATGTGAATTCGAAGTCCCGCTTCATAGGCGCAGTCGAGATCGGCACCTCCAAAGTGGCCGTGCTCGTCGGCGACATCGTCAACGGCCGCAGCCTCACCCTCATCGGATTCGGAGAATGCCAGTCCCACGGTGTCATCAAGGGCACCGTGGTGGACTTCAAGGCCGCCAGCGAGGCGGCGCACAGTGCACTGCTCTCCGCTGAGCAAAGCGCGGGGGTGCGCATCGATGAGGTTTACCTCGCACAGACCGGTGCGCATCTTGACGGTTTCTACAACGAGGCTTCTGCGAATGTGAGTGCGGCCGACAACATGGTCAGCCAGCTCGATATTGACACGGTCTGCAATGTCGCGAAGTCCAAGGTCCTCCCCGAGGGCCGCATGGTGGTGCATAACATCCGCCGCCCCTTCCAGCTTGACGGTCGCATGGTCGGTTCGAACCCGGAGCACCTGGTCGGCCAGCGACTCGATGTCGGTTACTGGACCGTGCATGGCCAGGAGAACCGCATTGCCGACAACATTCATGTCATCCGCGGTTTCAACGTGCGGGTCGGGGACCTCATTCTTTCCAGCCTGGCTTCCGGCACCGTGCTGACCTCGCCTCAGGACCGCCAGAACGGCGTACTGGTGATCGACATCGGGGCGGGCACGACCGATTACGTGCTCTATCGCGATGGTTGCGCGCACCTCACGGGGGTGGTTGCGGTGGGCGGTGCTCATCTGACCAACGACCTCGCCCTGGGCCTGCGCGTGACCGAAGGGCAGGCCGAAAAGCTCAAACTCCGGCTCGGACGCGGGATGGTGGTGACGAGGGATCGCAGTGAAAAGGTCTGGTTGAACGGAGATTTTGCCATCGGGGACCGCCAGTTCCCCAAGCAAACCATCGAGACCATCACCGCCGCACGCATGTGGGAGTTGTTTGAAGTCGTACGTAAGCGGCTCGGCCCGTCCTTCGAACCCGACCGTTGTGCGGCCGGGGTGGTCCTTTCCGGAGGCACCGCCAAACTGCCCGGGGCGGCGGATGCGGCCGCCAAGGTTTTCGGGGTGCCGGTCCATCTGGGGGAGCTGCCCGGCGGGGTGGATGAGAAACTCCGCGATCCCGCCTTTGCCACCGTCACCGGCCTGCTCAACTACGGGGCGCAGGCCCGCAGCGGCCCCCCGCCGAAACGGACCGGGGTTGGATTTATCCGCAAACTTTTCGCCGTGGGCGCCTGATCATGAACAACGCCGGCATGAATCCGAACGAACTACCCCTGACCAACGACCTGCTCACCGACCGCAGCATTGCCATCAAGTTGTTGGGAGTGGGTGGCGCCGGCGCCAACGCCGTCGATCGCCTGAAGATGGAGAACCTTGAGCGACTGCAAATGGCGGTGCTCAACACCGATCTGCAGGCCCTCTCGGCCTCACCGGTGCAGGACAAGGTTCTCATCGGTACATCCGTCACCCGTGGCCTTGGTGCCGGCGGTGATCCCGATCTCGGACGCGAGGCCGCTGAGGCGGACCGCGAGAAAATTGCCGAGGTTGTGAAGGACTGTGATTTGGTCTTCCTCGTTGCCGGGATGGGTGGCGGGACCGGGAGCGGAGCCCTTCCGGTCGTGGCCGAGGTGGCCGCAGAGGCGGGAGCGCTCGTCATCGCCTTCGTCACGCTGCCGTTCACCTTCGAGGGTGGCCGCCGGGTCAAGCAGGCCGAGGAAGGTCTGCAGGCGCTCCGCCGCTGCTGTGATGCGGTGATTCCGCTGCCCAACGATATTTTGCTTCAGGAGGCGGCCGAGAATGAGACCGCACTCGATTCCTTTGCGCGTGCAGATGAATGGATCGGCCGCGGCGTGAAATCGATCTGGTCCATGCTGTTTCGCACGGGTCTGATCAATCTTGATTTCGCCACGCTGCGCCAGGCCTTCCACACCCGGGGCGGCAAGACGCTCTTTGGCCTCGGCAGCGGCTCGGGGCCGAACGCGGCCGCCGAGGCGGTGGAAAGTCTCAAGCTGTGCCCGTTGCTCGCCACGCCGGAGTTTTCACGGCGGGCCGACCGCATTCTCGTCAACATTGTCGGCGGCACGGACCTTACGCTGCCCAAGGTCAATGAGATCATGACGGCCGTGACCGACCAGTACGGGAGGGATTCCCATGTCATCATGGGTGCAGTCATCGATGAAGACATGCAGGGCCGGTTGGAAATCTGCGTGCTCGGCACCAGTGATGTTGGCGGCCGGGTGTCGCCACGCCGGACGGCCCCGGTGGCGCGGCCCCGTGCGGCCCCGGTGACTGCCATCACGGTTCCACCCGATATGAAGCTCGGCGGTACCGCCCATGCTCAGCCCATACGGTCGGCGGCGGCGGAGTTCCGCCCTTTTCCCCCGGCCAAGTCGGTGCAGGAGGAGATACCCTTCTCCGGTGAAGCCGAGACCCGCGGTCATTTTGAGCGCACCGACCGCAATCTTTTCGAGGGACAGGATCTCGATGTGCCGACCTATCTCCGCAAGGGCATAAAAGTCGTCCTGTAAGCGGACGGGGTTGAGGGTTTCGTCGACGCCCTTGATTCCAACGCCATGGGAGCCTCACCAATTCCTACCGCATGCGTTGGGCCATTAAAACGCTCCTTCATTCCGGGTTGACCGGGTGGTTCTTTTTATCCTTCGCGGCCGCTGCCGAGCCGCTTGATGCGGGCATGGTGATCCGCGAGGCGCATTATGCCATCCTGCCGGAGGAGATTGGCCTCGGGGATGTGCAGGCAGCCTGGGCGGCGGGTCGCTTCCAACCCGTTCCGCCTTCAGGTCGTCTGCCCGTGACTCTGGGTGGTGAGCATCTCTGGACCCGGTTGGTGTGGGACAATCCGGGTGCCCGCGTCCGGCAGGTCGTGCTGGAGATCATTGATTTCTTGGAGGACCACACGGCCCTTTACTTCGAGAACGAAGCGGGGGACTGGGAACAGCATCTTGCCGGGGAGAACGTGCCCTTTGCTGAGAAATCCCTGTGGGGACGGGAACCAGCCTTCTTTATCAACATTCCTCCGCGCGAAGATTGGGTTGTTTGGATCAACAACGCCAGCGACGAGTCGCAGTGGCCGCTCTATCGGTTGCATGACCCGGCCGATAATTTCCTGCGGCTGCGCCGCGGTCATGACAAATGGACCGGTTTCTACTACGGCGGACTGCTGGCCCTGGCCTGTTACAATCTGTTTGTCTACAGTGTCCTGCGTCGGAAGGAGATTCTTTATTTCCTGATCTACGTGATGACCTTCGGGCTGGGATTCTTCCTGTACCAGGGCCTTCAGTTCGAATGGATACCCTGGCTGCAATCGCCCTTCCACAACCTGATCATGGCCTCAGTCATGTGCCTCTCGGTGGTGGCGCTCACGCAGTTCAGCCGCAAGTTCCTCGTGGTGGCGGACTATGTACCCTGGCTCGACCGCTGGTTGCGGGTATTCATGCTCATCATGACGGGCAGCACCGGTGTGCTGTTGGGTTATGCGGTTGTGCTCGGGGTTGACCGACGTCTGTGGACGGACTGGCCGGGTTTCTACCATGGAATATTTCCGGTGCTGACGATCACCATCATGGTGGGCTATGTTGTTCTGGCCCTCGCCGGGGTGTTTCTTCTCCGGCGCGGGTGCCGGCAGGCGCGTTTCTTCCTGCTCGGGTTTGGGGCAATTTTTTTGTTCCTCGTCCCGGCCATGCTGTCCCAGGTTCAGGGACGACCGGTATTGTCCGACATCGTCTGGGTTCAGATCGGCTCGGGCTTGGAGATGTTTTTCTTCGCCTTCGCCCTCGTGGACAAGATCCGGATCATGCGTGATGAAAAGGACGCTGCGGTGGAAAAGGCCGAGCATGAATCGGCCGAACGCACGAGGCTCGAACGCGCGCATGCCGAGATCGTCCGGCAGAAGCTCCTGCTGGAGGAAATGCACCAGCAGAAAAGTGAGTTCCTCGGCATCGCCGCCCATGATCTCAAGAATCCACTCAATGCCATCCAGGCGATCGCGTGGCTCCTGGAGGAGGATGAGCGGCGGCCCGGGCAGGCGCGCATGCCGGCCGGCGAGCGGGTTGGGTTCATCACGGATGTGGCCGATTCGGCGGAGCGGATGCTCGCCATCATTGATACCCTCCTTGAGGCCGAGACCCTTGATAGCGGCCGCATCGAACTCAATCTCAAGGGCCATCCGCTGGGCTCCCTGGTGGAGGCGGCCTGGCGTGGGCTGTCCTCGACCGCCAAGGCCAAGGGAATGGTTGCTGATATATCCGTTCCGGATGGGCTCCTGGTTCTGGTCGACGAGGCCCGTTTCCGTCGGGTGCTGGAGAATCTTCTGAGCAACGCGATCAAGTACTCGCCGGCAGGCGGTTCCATCCGGCTGGAGGCAGCGCCCGATTTCGTCCCGGGACGGGTGATGATCACGATAGGTGACTCGGGTCCGGGCTTCAGTGAACAGGATATTCCGCGGATCTTTGGACGTTATCGCAAACTTTCGGCCCGTCCGACGGGTGGCGAGTCGTCCACTGGTCTGGGGCTTTATATCGTCAAACGACTCCTCGAATTGCAGGGAGGCTCCATCCGGCTGGCCAGTCCACCCGGTCAGAGTGCAATCTTCCGCATCGATATTCCCGCGGCCTGAACGGGAATTGGATCATGGCGGCCTCGATTGGCCAAAGGTTTACGAGACCTTGACGCAGCCACTCCTTGGCAAGGGCGGGGGATTGTGCACCATCAGCCCCCTATGTTTATCGATGAATGTGTCATCAAGGCCAACGCCGGCGACGGCGGACGCGGTTGCGTCAGCTTCCGCCGCGAAAAGTACGAGCCTTGGGGCGGCCCCAACGGAGGGGATGGCGGCAAAGGCGGCGACATCGTGCTGGTGGGCAATGACGACACGAACAACCTCGTCGATTTCAAATACAAGCCCCTCTGGAAAGGGGAGCGGGGTGAGCATGGCATGGGCAAGGATTGTCATGGACGTGAAGGCAAGCCTGCGATTCTGAGACTGCCGCTCGGCACGGTGGTGATTGATGAGGGCACGGGCCGGGTGGTCGCGGAGGTCATCGAGGATGGCCAGCGGATCGTCCTCTGCCACGGTGGCAATGGTGGCTGGGGCAACACGCATTTCAAGACTTCGACGAACCGTGCACCCAAACGGGCCAATGCCGGTCAGCCGGGTGAGCACGGGGTTTACCGCCTGGTTCTAAAGAGCATCGCGGACATCGGCCTCGTGGGGTTTCCCAATGCCGGAAAATCCTCCCTGACCGGCCGCATCACCAAGGCGCACCCCAAGACCGCAGCCTATCCCTTTACAACCCTGCATCCGCAGATCGGTGTGATCGAGTATCCGCCCCCGGATTTCGGCCGGCTGCTGCTCGCGGACATCCCCGGCCTGATTGAGGGTGCCAGCGAGAATCGTGGGCTGGGCCACCGATTCCTGCGTCACATCGAACGCTGCACGCTGCTCATGTTCATGATCGACATGGCCGGCGTCGACGACCGGGATCCGCGTGCTGATTACACCACGCTGCTCGGTGAATTGAAGCTCTACGACCGCGCCCTGCTGAAGAAGCCGCGACTGGTCGTCGCCAACAAGATGGATATCCCTGCCGCCGCCGCTAATCTGCGTGCCTTCAAGCGCCGCCATAAGGTTGATGTCATTGGCATCTCCTGCCTGGAAGGGGAAGGCTTGGACCGGCTGAAAACCGAATTATGGAAGCGCGTCCGTCTTCATCAAAGGAAGGCGGCAAAGAAGTCGCCAACCACCGCCGCCTGAGTCACGCTTACACCATGTCTGTCGAACACCGTTCACTGTTGATGCGTGCGAATCGCCTGCTGGGAGCCCAGCTGGTGGAGCACAATCTGGTCAAGATCGAGGAGCTGGAATCGGCCAACGAACGCCTGCTTGAGCTCATTGCGACTGACAATCCCCGCCAGAGCACCGTGCTCGGCATCCTCGCCTACGAAAAGAAGGTGCTCAAGGAGGACGATGTGCTCAGCCACCTCACCGAGAGTGAAGGCATTGGGTTGATCGATCTGCGTGATTACGATGTCCAGGAGGAGCTTAAAACCCATGTCGACCTCGGCTCCTGCTGGGCCACCTGGTCCGTGCCTTTCGACAAGGAGGAGGATTTCAACTTTATTGCGACCGCCTACTACCTGAGCCCCGCTGTACGCACATTCTGGGAAAAGCAGTTCTCCGGACCGGTGATCTGGTTTGGCACCACCCTGGAAAACATCGCCGATTACCTGGAGAAACTTGAGGCCGAGCGCCAGAGCAGTTCCGCCGTGGCCACCGCCGCCGCCATCACCGCCGCCGCCACCGGCTCCCGTCCGCCGATGTCCACCGGTTCCCGTCCACCCACTCCAACCGGTTCCCGACCGGCCACGCCACCGTCTCCCGCCCGCTGACCGCCATGCCCCTCGGAAAAATCCAGACCCAGGTTGTAGCCGCGCTTGAGGCGATGCAGCGCCTTGGCACAGCCCAACGTGCCGCCATTGCGGCCGCCCCGGATGAACTCACCGGCGAGGCCCTCGACAAGCTGCTACAGGAGGAGTACCGCATCACTCCCTTCCAACTGCTCGTGGCCAAGGGGCGCGCCTTCGGCCTCTCCCCCTATAATGTGGCCCGTTACAAGCTGACTCCGCAGACGTTTGAACGGCTGCCCGTCGAGTTCTGTCAGGAGCATCTCGTGCTGCCCGTCGGGCAGGTGGGCGATCTCCTCCTCATTGCCTTCGCCAACCCTTTCGATGTCTCGCTCCCGACCAAAATCCAGGAACTGACCGGCAAACGGGTCGTCCGTCTGCTCGGACGGGACAAGGACATCCGGGAGAAGTTCGCCCGCGGACAGGAAACCAACGCCGATTTTGCCGATGTGGTCCAGGCCATCGGGGCTGAATACGGCGCCGATATCGAGATCAGTGAGGACGATCTCACCAGCGAGGAGTCCGGTCCCATCATCGACCTCTCCAACCGCATCATCGAGGACGCTTATTTCAGCGGCACCTCGGACATTCATGTCGAACCCTGGGAGCGCGAGGTCATTGTCCGCTATCGCATTGACGGCGTCTGCCAGGAGAAACTCCGTTTGCCCGCCAAGGTCGGCCCCGCCCTGGTGGCCCGTCTTAAGATCATGTGCAACCTGGACATTGCCGAGCGTCGCCTGCCCCAGGATGGCCGCATCATCTTCAAGCAGTTTACCCGGAAGAACCTCGACATCGATCTGCGCGTTTCCACCGCTCCGCTCAACCATGGCGAAGGCGTGGTCATGCGTATCCTCGACAAGCAAAAATCGACCCTGCCCATGACTGCCTTGGGCTTCTCCGAGGAGAACCTCAAGCGCTATCGTGAATGCATCAGCCAACCCTATGGCATGATTCTGCATTGCGGACCCACCGGCTCGGGCAAGTCGATGACGCTCTATTCCGCTCTCAACGAGATCAACAAACCCGACATCGTCATCCGCACCGCCGAGGATCCCATCGAGTACACCCTCGGCGGCATCAACCAGATGCAGATGCACCGGCAGATCGGCCTGACCTTCGCCACCGCCCTGCGCTCCTTCCTGCGGCAGGATCCCGACATCATCCTCGTGGGTGAGATCCGCGACAAGGAGACGGCGGAAATCGCCGTCGAGGCCGCACTCACCGGGCATCTGCTCATCTCCACCCTGCATACCAATGACGCTCCGTCCACCGTCGCCCGGCTCACGGACATGGAGGTTGAGCCGTTCATGGTTTCGTCCTCGTTGCTCTGCGTGTGCTCCCAGCGCCTCATGCGACGCGTCTGCAAGCAGTGCCGGCAGCAGGTCCCCGCCGACGGCCGGGTGAAGGAGATCATGGAACGCGCCATCGGATGGAGCGGGCCCATCTTCAAGGCGGGTCCGTCCGGTTGCCCCAAGTGCGGTGGCTCGGGCTACAAGGGCCGCATCGGTATCCATGAGCTCATGGTCACCAATGAGGAACTGGTGGAGGCCATCAATAAGAAGGCTGAAACCTCCGAGCTCAAGCGCATCGCCCAGCGCGCCGGCATGAAGACCCTCCATCAGGACAGCATGCTCAAGGTGCGCGATGGCCTCACTTCGTTTGATGAGGCCATCGCGACGGTCCCGCCGGACCGGACTTGACCTTGCCACCAGAATTTTCGCGGTGTTTTTGCATTGCTCCGGGACGGCTCCGGTTCATGGGAACCTTTGCCTGCCTGATATCATGTCCTTTCGCTTCTCTTTCTCCCTGTCTCTTCTCCTGGCCGCATTCGCCCTCAACGGCTGCAAAGACAAGCCACCTCCCGAGGTTGTCATAACCAAGGCCATGCGGTCAGAGGCTGCGCATCTCGTCAGCGAAGCAGAATTCGCCATGCAGTTGCGTGATTTCGCTCGTGCCGAGCCACTCCTCGTCAAAGTGGTGGAGATTCTGCCGGATGAAGGGGACCACTGGGTCATGCTCGGGGGTATCCGCCGACGGCTGGACAACACCGGAGGGGCGCGCATCGCTTATCACCAGGCGCTGGGCGCCTTTGAACGGGCCTATCAAAAGGAACCGTCTCGCGGCGATCTCCTGCTTCAACAGGTATATGTCCAGGCACTCCTCGGTGATACCGCACGGGCGAAGACCCTGCTGGAAAAGGCCGGCAAGGATCACCCGACTGATCGACAGGTTCAGAATTTCATCCAAACCCGCGTTCTGGAGCAGCTCCTCGCAGACCGTGCCTTCCGGGAGGTCGCGTTGTAAGCGTAGGCGTATGGCAGGCTCGATTCCCTCAGCCGGGCCTGTGGGGTGGTGGACTGCTGCGGAGCACACAGCTCAGATGTTGCGTCCCGCCTTATGACATCGTCTGATGTCAAAAAAATATAAGTCTCTATCTGGTAACGTCACACGGCTCGCGGAGTCCGACCGGATATGCAGATTAAGCTGCGTCAGGCCCCACTGGCCTGCCGCTCTCATGGATGAATCCATCATTATCATTCTTGTCGTTTCCGCGGTTTTCGCGGTCGTGATTTTTGCCTGGATGGCAAGACAGCCCTTGTTTCGCGTCAGCGTGACCCCCATGTCAGTCACGGTCATGCACTATGATGCGGTCGAGATTTCACTGACGCTCGAGTGCAAGCCAGGGTTTGGGCTCAAGTGGGCTGCTGTCCCGGCAACCTTTATTTTGCAGCGGGGTGCCGGGGGCAGGGTAGGGGTGAGCAAAACACTGGGGGCATCGGCGTCGGATGGATCCGGTTTCTCGCTTCAACTTATCGGACTTCAGCCGGGTGATGACACCTTTCGGGTATCAGCGACTCCAGCGGGCCGGACCTTGGCCGTGACGGCCACCATACCCGTGATTGTCACCGAGGACAGTCGGGGCACGCGTCGCATACGGCACACGGCGGTGGCCTTGTCTGACCCGGCCGTGTAATACGGGTTGGCGGGTTTGGCTCCTAAACGGATGAATGAGGGAGGATAAGCCGGACCGAAGGACTCAGTTGTGCCGGGACTTGGCCGTGGCCTCGGATCGTTTCTCGATGAATTCCCGGATGATTTCCATGCGCTGACGCTGTCGTTCTTCCGTTTCGATCTCCTCTTGGGTCAGCTGGGCTTCGTTGCGCGTGATTGCTTTGCGCATCTTGGAAAGGGCTATGTTTTGGAGCTGGCGGATGCGTTCGCGGGTCACCTTGAACTTCCGGCCGACCTCCTCGAGGGTCATCTCATCATAACCGTCCAATCCGAAGCGGTATTTGATGATTTCCGCCTCACGCGGCTCGAGAGATGCGATCATGCGGTGAAGGTCGGAAGAACGGCTGCGGTCGCTGAGCGACTCGAAGGGATTGGTCGCATTTTCGTCACCAACGATGTCCCCGAAGGTGCCGGAATCACCTTCTTCGCCAATGGGAGCATCCAGTGATGTCGGCCGTACGCTGACTGATTTCAGATGGGCGACCTTGTTGGTCGGAATCTGCAGTTCGATGGCGAGTTCCTCATCGGTCGGTTCGCGTCCGAGTTCCTCGGTCAGGGCCATGGCCGTGCGCCGCATTTTGGCGATCTTGTCGACGAGATGGACGGGAAGGCGGATGGTCTTGGACTGATTGGCCAAGGCGCGCTTGATGGACTGTTTGATCCACCAGGCGGCATAGGTGGAGAGTTTACCTCCCTTGCGTGGATCGAAGCGTTCGACCGCCTTGATCAGGCCGATGTTGCCCTCGCTGATCAGGTCGAGCAGGGGCAGGCCGAAGTCCTTGTAATCCATGGCGATCTTAACCACCAGCCTGAGGTTGGCGGAGATCATGTGGTCACGAGCGGCCTTGTTGCCGCGACGAATGCGTCGGGCGAGGGTGATTTCCTCCGCTGGGGTCAACAAGGCGGTTTTGCCGATTTCCTGGAGATAAAGCTGCAGATTGCTGCGCTCCAGCGGACCGGTATCCCGGGCTGACGGCTCGGGCTTTTCGAGAAAGGAGGGTGGGGCATCGGGTGCCGCGGTATCCATGGGCGCAGCCGTGGGGATCGTCGACTCAATCTCGTTGGCATCAGCGTACCTTCGGGATGCTTTCGTGATGGATACCATGATATCAGTGAGAGTTGGCAGATGGGCATTTATTCCCGACTGCATTAACATGGACACGTCTTGTGCATGGGTCGTTCCATATACCGGCAGGAGCACCCACGAGGAAGACCGCGGTTGGCGTTTGGGCGAACGGGGCCAGGGTGTCCCATGAACGCCCGGCGGGGTGGTCAGGATGCCTCAGCTCAACGTTCATAGCCATAAGACGTCCGGGTGAGGGCCTTGGATGCAGGAAAAGCATCCAGCTGGTCGACGGGTCATCGGGCGTGATGCCGTGACCGGGGGGATCACGCTCAGGAATCGAGCTGCTCTGCCATGGCGACTGCCTTGAACAAGGCAGAGGCTTTATTGATCGTCTCTTGATATTCGGAGGCAGGTACGCTGTCCGCGACGACGCCGGCCCCGGCCTGGATATGGATTTGTCCGTCCTTGATCAGGGACGTGCGCAACATGATGCAGGAATCGAGATTCCCGTCGTATCCAAAGTAGCCGAGCGCGCCGGCATAGAAGCCGCGTTGGGTCGGTTCGTAGCGTGCAATGATCTGCATCGCCCGGATCTTGGGTGCTCCGCTGACCGTACCGGCGGGGAAGGTGGCGCGCATGAGGTCGTAGGCCGTGCGGCCATCGGCGATGCGCCCCTCGACTTGGGAGACGATGTGCATGACGTGAGAATAGCGCTCCACGACTTTCATTTCAGGGACGCTGATGCTGCCGAAGGCGCAGACCCGACCGATGTCGTTGCGGGCGAGGTCCACCAACATGAGGTGCTCGGCGAGTTCCTTTTCGTCCGCGAGCAGATCCTTTTCGAGGGCGACGTCCTCAGCAGGGGTGGCCCCGCGCTTGCGGGTGCCGGCGATGGGGCGGATCTCGACCCGGCCGTCGGTGAGACGTACGTGAACCTCGGGCGAGGCACCGACGATGGCGTAGTCGCCGGTGTCGAGGATGAAGGTGTAGGGGGAGGGGTTCACCGTGCGCAGGGCCCGGTAAAGGTCGAGGGGGCTTCGGGTGAAAGGCTTGGTGAATCGCTGCGAGGGCACGACCTGGATGATGTCTCCGGCGCGGATGAATTCCTTGGTGTCCTCCACGACCTGCTCGAAGCGCCCGCGGGTGAAATTGCCGGCAGGAACCTCGATCCGTGGCGTCTCCGCAAGCGGAGCGGGGGCGAGGGCGCGGGGTTGGCGGAGCAGGCCGAAAAGAAGATTCAACTCTTCCACGGCGTGATCGTAGGCCTCCACAGGTTCGCCGCTGATGTGGGCGTTCACGCAAAGCCGGAGCGTCTGTTTCGCGCGATCAAAGATCAGCAGCGAGTCCGACAGCATGAAATAGATCAGCGGGAGGCCGAGTTCGTCCTTGGGAGCGGTGGGGACGGTGGGTTCGATCCGCGTGACATACTCGTAGCCGATAAAGCCGACTGCGCCGCCGGTGAAGCGGGGCAGTCCCGGCAGGCGCACGGCCTGGTGTCCGCTCATCTCGGCTTCGATCAACGCAAGGGGATCGGCCGGGGTGGGGACGGTCTGGGTGGCTTCGCCGGGCACGCGGATCTCCGTGGTCTCGGGACCGCAAGCGAAGATCTTGCGGGGTCGGCAACCGATGAAACTGTAGCGCGAGAGATGTTCGCCACCTTCGACGGATTCCAGCAGATAGGAAGGCCCGGACGCCCGAAGTTTGGCGTAAGCGGATACCGGGGTCTCAAAATCGGCCATCAGGTCCGCATAGACCGGGATGACGTTCCCCTGCCTGCTCAGGGCGAGGAAGTCCTCGCGACTTGGGAAAATGGTCATGGGGGAGTACAGTAGCGAGTAGCGGGTAGCGGGTAGCGAGTAGAAAACCGGGGGGCGACTGTAGGAGCGGCTTTACGCCGCGATTCCGTTTCTTTTCCGTCAGGTGGCGGAATTGCGACGTAAAGCCGCTCCTACAATTCTTGGCAGATCTCCGCAAAACCAGGTCACTCCACCGTGACGGACTTTGCGAGGTTGCGGGGTTTGTCCACGTCGCAGCCGCGCTCCACGGCGATGAAGTAGCTGAGCAGCTGGACGGGGATGGTGGCGATGATGGGCAGGACCGCCTCGTGGCAATCGGGGATGGAAATCACCTCGTCGGCGAGGCCGGCGGGCAGTTCGCAGCCCTCGGTCACGATCGCGATGATGCGGCCCTTGCGCGCCTTGATCTCCTGCATGGAGGAGACGAGTTTGTTGAAGATCTCGCTTTTGGGGACGAAGAAGACCGAGGGGCAGTCCTCGCTGATGAGGGCAATGGGGCCGTGCTTCATCTCGGCGGCGGGGTAGCCCTCGGCGTGGATGTAGGAGATTTCCTTGAGCTTGAGCGCGCCCTCCAGGGCGATGGGGAAGAGGGAAAGGCGGCCGAGGAAGAGGAAGTCGTTGTACTTCGCGTAACGCTTGGCAATTCCGCGGATGTGCTCCGCCTGCTCGAGGGTGCGGCGCACGAGGTCGGGGGCTCCCTTGAGTGCGTTCACATACTGCACGCCGTCGCTGAAGCTCATGTCGCGCATGCGGGCCACGTAGAGGGCGAACATGGCGGAAATGAGCAGCTGGGAGGTGAAGGCCTTGGTGGAGGCCACGCCGATTTCGGGACCGGCGTGCTGATAGATGCCGCCATCGGCCTCGCGGGCGATGGTCGAGCCGACGCCGTTGCAGATCGCCATGACCTTGTAACCCTTGCGCTTGGCCTCGCGCAGGGCGGCGAGCGTGTCGATGGTTTCGCCGGACTGGCTGATGACGAAGAAGAGGGAATGTGGATCGAGCGGCGAATTGCGGTAGCGGAACTCGGAGGCGTAATCCACCTCCACGGGCACGCGGGCGAAACGTTCGAGCAGGTGCTCGGCGACCAGGCAGGCATGCCAGGCCGACCCGCAGGAGCAGAACACGAAGCGGTCAATGGAGCGGAAATCGGCGGCATTGAGATTGAGGCCGCCAAAGTTCGCCGTGCTGCCGTCCTCCGAGAACCGGCCGCGCATCGCATTTTCCAGGGCGGCCGCCTGCTCGAATATTTCCTTCTCCATGAAGTGGGTGTGGACACCCAGCTCGGCCGACTCAATCGACCAGGTGACCTTGTCGATCACGGGGGAGACATCGGTCAGATCGAGGGTTGAGATGGAAAAGTCGCGCGGGGTGACGTGAACGATTTCGCCGTCCTTCAGATAGACGACGTTCTGGGTGCGGCTGACCAGCGCCGAGACATCGGAGGCGATGATGTTCTCGTCCTGGCCGACGCCCAGAATGAGGGGCGAGCCCTTGCGGGCGGCGACGATTTCACCGGGGTTCTCCTGGCAGAGAACGGCGATGCCATAGGTGCCCTCGACATGGTAGAGGCTCTTGCGGACGGACTCGAGGAAGCGGTTGCCATTCCCGTTGGCCGGTTCCTTGGCGTGGTGATAAGCGATGAGGTTGCCGAGAACCTCGGTGTCGGTCTCCGAGAGAAAGGAGTACCCCTTGCCCTGCAGGAACCGCTTGATGGCGGAGTAATTTTCGATGACACCATTGTGCACCAGCGCGATCTGGCCGTCGCTGCTCAAATGCGGATGGGCATTGGCATCAGTCACCTCCCCGTGGGTGGCCCAGCGGGTGTGGCTGATGCCGGACGTGCCGTTGAAATGATGCCGCGCGGCCTCCTTGGCCAGGTTGGCCACGCGCCCCGTTTTTTTGGCGATTTCTATCCGTCCGTTCTGATGCACGGCGATACCGGCGGAATCATAGCCGCGATATTCGAGCCGCTTCAGACCCTCGATCAGGATCGTTGACGCCTTTTGTCTGCCCACGTAACCAACAATTCCGCACATAGTTTTTGCAGTTAGTTTTTAGCTGTTTGTGCTCGCGAAGATACGGACCCCGGCAAATATTGCGCAAGGCAATAGAACCCCCAACCTCATTAGCATGCAGAAAAAGGTATTGGCTGTCATCATGGGGGGCGGACGCGGAACGCGTTTGTATCCCCTCACCATGGAACGTTGCAAACCGGCGGTGCCGCTCGCCGGCAAGTACCGGCTGGTGGATATTCCCATCAGCAATTGCATCAACTCCGAGATCAACCGGATCTTCCTGCTGACGCAGTTCCACACCGCCTCTTTGCACCGCCACATCCAGTCCACCTATCACTTCGACCCTTTTGGCGGCGGCTTCGTGGACATTCTCTCGGCCGAGCAGACGGAGAAAAACGCCGATTGGTACCAGGGCACGGCGGACGCGGTGCGGCGGAACCTCCAGCATTTTCGTGATTTCCCCCACGACTATGTGCTGATCCTCTCGGGGGACCAGCTGTACCGGATGGATTTTCGAAAGATCATTGCCGAACATGCGGCGAGCGGGGCTGATGTGACTGTTGCGGCGGTCCCGTTCCCGGTCTCCAAGGTCGAGGGCCTCGGTCTCATGAAGGTCGACGATAACCTGGCCATTCAGGAATTCGTCGAGAAGCCGAAGGATCCCGCGATCATCAACGGCCTCACGCTCAGTGACAAGCTGGAGGCGAAGCTGCAGGCGGCCAACCCGGGCGAGAAACACTGTCTCGCCTCAATGGGCATCTATGTCTTCAACCGCGCGGCGCTGACCGAGGCGCTCGACAACCGCATGACCGACTTCGGCAAGGAGGTCATCCCGAGCCTCCTCGGCCAGCGCAAGCTGTACGCCCATTTGTTTGAGGGCTATTGGGAGGACATCGGGACGGTGCGGGCCTTTTTTGACGCCAATCTCGCGCTGGCCCAGCCCCTGCCGCCCTTTAACTTCTTCGACGCCTCTTCGCCGATCTACACCCAGGACCGCTACCTGCCGGCTTCCAAGATCAACAAGTGCTCAATCGATTACGTGGTCGTTGGCGACGGATCCATTGTGGAGGACTCCAACCTCAAGCACAGCCTGCTCGGCGTCCGCTCCTTTGTACGCAGCGGATGCAATCTGGAGGATGTGGTCATGATGGGTTCCGACTACTATGAGACGGAGGAGCAGATCGCAGCCAATGTCGCCCAAGGCCGGCCGAACTTTGGTCTGGGCAACAACTGTCGGATTCGCGGCGCCATCATCGACAAGAATGCGCGGATCGGCGACAACGTGGTCCTTTCACCCGACGACAAGAACGACGGCACATACGTGCATGGCGTGGTCATCCGGGACGGCGTGCTGGTCGTACCCAAGGGCGTCATCGTCCCGAGCGGTACCGTCATATAAAATCCCAAATCCCAAAGGTCCAAATCCCAAACAAACACTGGCGGCGCAGCCGCCGGAATGCTTTTGGATTTTTTTGGGATTTGGTCCCGCATCCGCGGGATGGAGTTTGGGATTTCTATTCCGGTTCAATTATTGAACCGGAATAGTGCGACATCTCCGTCGGCGAAGACGTATTCCTTGCCCTCGAGGCGGTATTTGCCGGCCTCGCGGGCGGCGGCCACGCTACCCAGGCGGGTGAGTTCGTCGTACGACACGATCTCGGCCTTGATGAACCCCTTTTCAAAGTCGGTGTGAATGACTCCGGCGGCCTGCGGAGCCTTCCAGCCCTTCTTGATGGTCCAGGCCCGCACCTCCTTTTCGCCCGCGGTGAAATAAGTCTGCAAGCCCAGCAGGTCGTAGGTTGCCTTGATGAGCAGGGACACTCCCGAGTCGTCAACGCCGAGATCCTTGAGAAAGGCCTTTGCCTCGTCGGGTGCGAGGTCGATCAGTTCGGATTCGATGCGCGCACTGATCGGCACATAGGCCGCATCGTGATGGGTGCGCACGTACTCCGCGACCTGCTGTACAAAGGGATTCGACTCGGCGGTGGCGAGTTCACCCTCCGCCACGTTGCAGGCGAAGAGCACAGGCTTGGCGGTGAGCAATTGCAGGAGCTTCAGACGGGCGTGCTCGTCGTCGGTCGCTTCCAGGGTGTTGGCGGTTTTGCCCTCGTTCAGGTGCGGGGTGAGCCTTTCGAGCAGGGTGAGCTCAGCCTGGGCGTCCTTGTCACCCGACCGGACTTTCTTCTGGGTTTTCTCGATGCGCTTGGTCACGGCATCGAGATCGGCCAGCACGAGTTCCGTGGTGATGACCTCGATGTCACGGACCGGATCGACCGAGCCCATGGTGTGAATCACATCCGGGTCCTCGAAGCAGCGAACCACCTGGACGATGGCATCCACCTCCCGGATGTTGGCGAGGAACTGGTTGCCCAGTCCCTCGCCCTTGCTGGCGCCGGCGACGAGACCGGCGATGTCGACGAACTCGATGGCCGCCGGCACGACCACGTTGGTCTTCGCGATCTTCTGCAGCACGTAGGCGCGATCATCCGGGACGATCACGACGCCCACGTTGGGGTCGATGGTGCAGAACGGATAGTTGGCGGCCTCCGCCTTGCGGGAGCGGGTGAGGGCGTTGAAGAGGGTGGACTTGCCCACGTTGGGCAGACCGACGATGCCGGCTTTGAGCATAAGAAGAGGGAACGTCTAGAGCGGGCAGGGGGGGGTCAACGGTTTATTCCAATGCCCTCCCTCATTGACCCGATGGCTAACGAGTACGGGTGGTTTCCCTGCATAGGGTGCCGGCTTGGCAGCAGTGGGCCCCATGGTCCCATGGTTTTACGACCTTGCCTGTGCTTTCGATGCAAAGTTCGGCAGGCAGGCTGCTGGCTTGACAAGCCTGCGCTTGTTCCGTCCAGTCTTCCGCTTTTCCAAACGCATACGGCTTCCGCAAAGCAACCCGGCACAACTCAATGTCACTCAAAATCCGCCTTTCCCGCATCGGTTCAACTCATGATCCCGTTTATCACGTGGTGGTGGCCGAAACCCGCTCCCGCCGCGACGGCCGGCCCGTGGAGATTCTCGGCACTTATTCCCCCCAAGCCAAGGGTGGACTCACACTTGATGTCGCCCGGGCAGACTACTGGATGAGCAAGGGTGCCACCCCCACCGACACCGCCAAGTCCTTGGTCAAGAAGGCCAAGAAGACCGCCGCGGCTCCCGTGGCCTGAGTTACGCGTCAGGGTGTAGGAGCGGCTTTACGCCGCGATCAATTTCCTTGATTATCGCCTCACCGCCGGGAGGCGGAGGCATCGTGGCGTAAAACCGCTACTACTTATCCACCGCCTTGCGTACCCGGGGCAATCCGGCTGAAAACACCGACATGTCCCTGCATATCGACATCCTTACACTGTTTCCCCGGATGCTTGAAGGATTCCTGGCAGAGAGCATCTTGGGCAAGGGTATTGCCGCCGGTTTGCTTTCGGTGAAGGTGCACGACTTGCGGACCTGGTCGACCGATCGTCACAAAACCGCCGATGACCGACCTTTTGGCGGAGGCGCAGGTATGGTGCTCAAGCCCGAGCCTGTGTTCGCCGCCATGGAGCAACTCCAGACTCCGGGCTGCCGACGCATTTATCTCACCCCCGACGGCGTTCCCTTTTCCGAGCCGTTGGCCCGCGAGTTGGCCGGGCAGACCCATCTTGTTCTCCTCAGTGGTCATTATGAGGGGATCGACCAGCGGATTCGCGAGCGTCTCATCGATCAGGAGATCAGCATAGGCGATTATGTGCTGACCAACGGGACCCTGCCGGCGGCTGTGATCATCGATGCGCTGGCTCGATTCATTCCCGGCGTGCTCGGGGAAGAAAAGTCATTGACGCACGAATCCTTCAGCGGCAGGTTGCTCGACTTTCCTCAATACACGCGTCCCGCCGAATTTCGAGGCATGTCCGTGCCGGAGGTTCTCCTCTCAGGCAACCACGGCGAGATCGAAACCTGGCGCCAGAAGCAGCGTATCGAGAAAACCCGCCAAGTCCGGCCCGATTTATTCGAGAAATACCGTCATGAATCCCATCATTAAAGAGATCACCGCGCATCAGCTCAAGAGCGACCTGCCGCCCTTCAAGGTCGGCGACGGCGTGAAGGTGCACACCAAGGTCCGCGAGGGCGACAAGGAACGCATTCAGGTCTTCACCGGCGTCGTCATCTCCCGCAAGGGTCATGGCATCCATGAGACCTTTGCCGTGCGCCGCATCAGCTATGGCGAGGGTGTCGAGCGCGTGTTCCCGGTGAATTCGCCGAACATCGACAAGATCGAGATTGAGCGCAACTCGGAGCCCATGCGTGCCCGCCTTTACTACCTGCGCAGCCGCCAGGGCAAGGCCGCCATGGCCGTCAAGGTGCGCCGCTACGAGGCCGCCCCTTCGGCCTGAGTCGCACGCAGTGAACATTCAGCAAGGCGAGCCTTTTGCCGGCTCGCCTTTTTTATTGCCCGAATTTGGGCTTTCATGGCGGGCGTTGCGGCGTTCATGCTGACCCTTCGCAATTCACTCCATCCCCCTCCTCTTTTCCATGAAACTCAATACTGAACTCCTTGCCAAGGCCAGCGCTCAAGCCCGCGGTCTGGCCATTGATGCCGTTCACCAGTCGTCCTCCGGACATCTGGGCCTGCCCCTCGGTGCCGCCGAGATCGGTGCCGTCCTTTATGGCCACGCTCTCGTGCACAACCCGGCCGAGCCCCGCTGGTTGAACCGCGACCGCTTTGTTCTATCCGCCGGCCACGGATCCATGTTCCTCTATGGCTGGCTCCACCTCAGCGGCTACGATCTGCCGATCGAGGAGGTGAAGAACTTCCGCCAGCTCCATTCCAAGACACCCGGGCATCCGGAGTTTGACGAGACCCCCGGGGTTGAAGCCACCACAGGTCCGCTGGGGCAGGGGATTGGCAACGCCGTCGGCATGGCCATGTCCGGCCAGATGGCCGCCGCCCGCTTCAATACCCCCGAACACACCCTCTTTGATCATCACGTGATCTGCCTCGCGGGTGACGGCTGCATGCAGGAGGGCGTGGCCATGGAGGCCGCCGCCTTCGCCGGCCACCAGAAACTCGACAACCTCATCCTGATATACGACGCCAACGACGTCACCCTCGACGCGATGGCGGCCAAGACCCAGAGCGAGAATCCCGCCGCCCGCTTCAAGGCCATCGGCTGGGATGTGCAGACCCTCACCGATGGACATGATTTCACGGCCATCCTCAAGGCGATCGTCAAGGCCAAGCGCGCCAAATCCGGAAAACCGCAATTGATCATCGCCAAGACCATCATCGCCCAGGGAATTCCCGAGGTGGCTGGTACGGCCAAGGGTCATGGTGAAGGCGGGGCCAAGTTCGCTGACGCTGCCAGGGCCGGTCTCGGCCTGCCTGCTGATCAGCATTTTTATGTGAGCGATGATGTCCGCGCCTATTTCGCGGACCACAAGAAGCGGTTGGGGCGGGCCTATCGGAAGTGGACCAAGACTTATGCCGCCTGGAGCGCGGCCAATCCCGAGCTCGCCTCGCTGCTCGAGAATCGCGGCATGAAGCCGGAAGCCACCCGCCTGTTGGAAAAGATCCCCGCCTTCCCGACCGATGCCAAGCTGGCCACCCGCGCCGCCGGTCGGGATGTGCTCCAACCTGTGGCGGCCGAACTTCCCCTGCTCATTTCCGGCAGTGCAGACCTGTACGGTTCGACTCTCAACTACATTGCCGCCGACAAGGATTTTGATTCGTCCAATCGCGCCGGCCGCAATCTGCGCTACGGCATCCGCGAGCACGGCATGGCGGCCATCAGCAACGGCGTGGCCTATGACGGCATCTTTCGCGCCTCCTGTGCGACCTTCCTGGTCTTTGCCGATTACTCCCGTCCGTCGATGCGTTTGGCTGCTCTCTCCAAGCTGCCGGTTGTCTACATCTATACGCACGATTCCGTCGGGGTGGGTGAGGATGGCCCAACCCACCAGCCGGTCGAGACCGTCTCGAGCCTGCGGCTCATTCCCAACCTCGATGTCATCCGTCCGGCCGATCCCGAGGAAACCGCCGGGGCATTTGCCGCTGCCTTCGAACGGACCGACGGACCGACCTTGTTGGCCCTGACCCGCCAGGCCGTGCCCATGCTCAACGACATCGCCGTTGAGCAACGTCGCGCCGGCGTGCTCAAGGGTGGTTATATCGCCATTCGGGAGACCGCGCCGCTTACCCACATCCTTCTTGGCTCTGGGAGCGAACTCCAGCACGCGATTGCTGCTTCCAAGGTCTTGGGCGCCGGTGTCCGGGTTGTTTCCATGCCTTCCTTTGAGCGTTTCAACCGCCAGTCTGAGGAATATCGCCATGAGGTCCTTCCGCCGTCCTGCCGCAAACGAGTCTCGATCGAGGCGGGCGTTTCCTCCCTGTGGCAGCAGTATGTCGGTCTCGAAGGCAAGGCCGTGGGCATCGACCGGTTTGGCATCAGTGCACCGGGGGGCACCGTCATGAGCGAACTCGGTATTACTGCAGATGCTGTTATTAATGCCGTTAATAATTTATAATCAGTTATATATATCTTAAATTGCGGAAGGCGGACCTGCGAGGGTCCGCCTTTTTGCGTTTCCATCATTCGTCGGTACACATGCTGCATACCTGCGATAATATTGATTTTTATCCTGAATTCACGGGCTTGCTTTTTTAATTAGCACCCTGACTATCAGCCCCCTCACTTTTCCGGCCACCTCTCAAATCATGCAATCCTGATGCCCTTCTTGATGCTGAAAGATCTTCCTCGCTACGAGTGCCTGCTCGAAGCTGCCAAGAGTTTCCCGGATCTGGATCCGTCGGCGACGGAAGTTTTCCTGCATCTCTTGCGCACGGGTGATGAGGTGTTTTCGCTCGCGGAAAGCAATTTTCACAAACACGGGATTTCCCAGGGCCGCTTTGGGGTGCTGATGCTCCTGTTCAATTCCGCTCAACGGGTGGCGGCCGACGATTGCCTGCCTCCCGGCCCGCGTACTCCGGCTGAATTGGCCGAGGCTGCCGGGGTAACCCGCGCCACCATGACAGGCCTCATCGACACCTTGGAACGTGATGGGTTTGTCACCCGGGAATCCGATCCAAGCGACCGGCGGATGATGTCGGTCCGGCTCACCTCCAAGGGAGAATCGTTCCTGCATGGCATGCTGCCCGGTCACTTTCAACTGCTGGCGGGCCTGATGCGTCCTTTGGAGGAGTCCGAACGTCATACCCTCGTCAAGCTGCTCAACAAGGTGATCTCCTCCGCCGCGGTGCTCCGGGCCGCCGGGGACAAGCCCGTCGGTTCGGAAGAGGCCAACTGATTTTTTAACCTGTCATCCTTATGCTTAAGCGGTTTCTTATCGTCTTCATAGGTTTCATTTTGGTCGTGGCCGTGCTCGGCTTCGTCAAATTCACCCAGATTCAGGAGATGTCCTCCATGGACAACACTCCGCCTCCCGCCTCGGTGACCACGGCCGAGGCCAGGGTCGACACCTGGCACCCGGTCATTCGGGCCATCGGCACTCTGGCTCCGATCCAGGGTGTGACCGTGAGCGCGGATTCCGACGGGACGGTGGTCCGGATTGCCGTCGAGAATGGAGCCAACGTACAGGCCGGTGACCTGCTGGTGGAAATCGACACATCGGTTGAGCAGGCGCAGTTGGAAGCGGCCAAGGCCCGTGAAGTCCTGGCCGGCATCCAGCGGGAGCGTACCAGCGAATTGCTGGGGAGGAACACCGTCAGTCAGGCTGAGTTCGACACAGCCGCCGCCCAGCACAACCAAGCGGTCGCGGAGGTCGCCGGACTTGAGGCCCTCATCGAGCGCAAGCGCGTGCGAGCCCCCTTTGCCGGCCGCGTGGGCATCCGGCTCATCAACGAGGGCCAGTACATCGGCCGGGGCCAGGCGCTCATGTCCCTGCAGCAGGCTGATCCCATGTACGTGAATTTCTTCGTGCCTCAACGCCAGCTGCCTTCCCTGGGCATCGGCCAGCGGGTCGATCTCACCATTGATGCCTTCCCGGGCCGGACCTTCGAGGGCAGCCTGAGCGCGATCAACACCGAGGTGGACGCGGCGACTCGCAACATCGCCACCCAGGCCACCGTGGCCAATCCCGGCGAACAGTTGCGCGCCGGCATGTTTGTGCAGGTCGAGGTGACCCTCCCGGAGGCTGAGCGGGTCGTGGTGGTGCCCGCCACCGCCATCGCCTACGCGTCCTATGGCAACGCGGTTTACGTGGTCGAGACCATGACGGATGCGGAGGGCCGCTCCTACCTCGGCGTCCGCCAGCAACCGGTCAGGCTCGGGACCACCCGTGGCGACCTCGTGGTGGTGGAGGAGGGGCTGCAGGGCGGCGAGCAGATCGCCACCGCCGGCGTCTTCAAGCTGCGCAACGGCCTGCCCGTGCAAGTGAACAATGAGGCACTCCCGGGGAGCAACCCGGCCCCGCAGCCTGGCAACTCCTGAGCGCTTCCGTCATGATCAAGAAAAGCTTCACGGATCTTTTCGTGCGCAAGCCGGTGATTGCGCTGGTGGTGAACATCGCCATCGCCGTCCTTGGCTTCGTCGCCTTCACCCAACTCAACACCCGCCAATACCCGCGCAGTGACAGCGCGGTGGTCAATGTCACCACCGTCTATTTCGGGGCGGCGGCGGACACGGTCCGCGGCTACATCACCACCCAGCTGGAGCGGGCCATCGCCAGCGCCGACGGCATCGACTACATTGAGTCGGAGAGCATGGCGGGCATGAGCACCATCAAGGTGTATTTGAGGCTCAACTACGACACCAATGCCGCGCTGGCGCAGATCAGCGCGAAGATCGACCAGGTCCGCAACAACCTTCCGCCCGAGGCGGAGGCCCCGAGCATCAGCGTGGAATCGAGCGACAACCAGTTCGCCTCCATGTACCTGGGCTTTTATTCGGAAACCCTCGACCAGAACCAGATCACCGACTACCTCGACCGCATGGTCCAGCCGCGGCTCGCCTCCGTCAAGGGGGTGCAGCGGGCCGACGTCCTCGGCGGTCGGGTCTTTGCCATGCGCATCTGGATGAAGCCGGACCAGCTGGCCGCCCGCGGACTGAGCCCGTCCGACGTGAGTCAGGCCCTCGTGGCCAACAACGCCCTTTCGGCGGTGGGCACGACCAAGGGCTCCATGCTGCGGGTCCCCCTCGTAGCCAACACCGACCTTAAGACGGTCCAGGAATTTCAGGACATGGTCGTGTCCGGGCGGGATGGATCCATCGTCCGTCTCTCCGACGTGGCCGACGTCGTCCTTGGTGCGGAAAGCTATGATGAGGTGGTCCGCTTTGACGGCGAGACCGCCACGTTCATGGGGATCTGGGTCCTGCCCACGGAAAGCACCATCGAGGTGATCAAGCGGGTCCACGAGACCATGCCCGACATTTTTGGCGCCCTGCCGACCGGCCTCAAGGGTGAGATTGCCTACGACGCCACCGCCTACATCGAAGACGCCATCAGCGAGATCCTGCGCACCCTGATCGAGACCCTGTTGATCGTGATGGTGGTGATATTCCTGTTCATGGGATCCTTCCGCTCGGTGATGATTCCGATCGTCGCCATGCCCTTGTCGCTGATCGGGGCCTTGTTCGTCATGCTCATGCTCGGTTTCACCGTGAACCTGCTCACCCTGCTGGCCATCGTGCTTGCGGTGGGCATCGTGGTGGATGACGCGATCGTGGTCGTGGAAAATGTTGAACGCCACATCCGCGAGGGCCGGCGTCCGTTCGATGCCGCCATTCTGGGGGCGCGCGAGCTGGTCAGCCCGATCATCTCAATGACCATCACCCTGATGGCGGTTTACGCGCCGATCGGTTTTCAAGGGGGACTCACCGGTGCCTTGTTCCGTGAGTTCGCCTTCACCCTGGCCGGGGCGGTCGGTGTGTCCGGATTCGTGGCCTTGACGCTCTCGCCGATGATGAGCGCGTTCATGCTGAAGGACCACAAGGCCGAGGAGCAGGGGTTGACGGGCGTGATCAACCGCACCTTCGACCGCATCCGCGACCGGTATGCCCGCTTCCTCGACACCATGTTGGAGGCGCGCAACCTGTCATGGATAGGCGCGGCCCTGCTCAGCCTCGTGCTCACGCCCATCCTGTTGCTGTTTTACGCCATCGAGCGCTCCCGCGGACGGCGGCCCCAGTGGGTGCCGCCCATCACGGTCGGGGCGATTCTGCTCATGTTCCTGCTCGTGCCATTTTTCGGACTGGCGCAAAAGGAGCTCGCCCCGATGGAGGATCAGGGCGTCATTTTCAGCATCGTCCAGGGAGCTCCGACCGCCACCATCGAGCAGAACATGCTCTTTGCGGAGCAGGTGCAGGCGATGTATTTCGCCCAGCCGGAGTATGAGACGACCTTTCAGTTGATCGGTGCCAACTTCGGCTTTGCTGGCTTGATTCTCAAGCCCTGGTCCGAACGCGACCGTTCGGCCGTGGAACTCCAGCAGGCCCTGCAGGAGCCCGCCGCCCGCATCCCCGGTGCCAATGTCATCGTGACCACCCCGGAGCCCCTGCCTTCCGGTGGAACCTTCCCGATCGAGTTCGTGATCCGTTCCACGGCCGATCACCGCGAGATGCAGGAATTCGCCGAGCAACTCGTGCTGTTCGCCAACACCGAGGCGAATGCCGCCGGGGGTGCGCCCACATTTTACTTCGCCGACACCGACCTGAAGTTTGACCTGCCTCAGGTCGCCATTGACATCGACAAGGACAAGGTGGCGGCGATGGGACTCAACCTGGCCGACATCTCGAGGGACCTTGGCTCCATGCTCGGCGGCGGTTACGTCAATCGCTTCGTCAACGACGGCCGCAGCTACCGGGTGATTCCCCAGGTCGAGCGCGGCGAACGCCTCAACGCCGAGCAGCTGCTCGACTACCATGTGCGCGGGCCCGACGGGCAGCTCATCCCGCTTTCGACCATCGCCACCCTCACGCACACCGTGCAGCCGCGCATCCTCAGCCGCTTCCAACAGCTCAACTCGGTCAAGATCACCGGCGTGGGTCCGAGCATCGACAACGCGCTCACGAAGCTTGAGGAGAAGGCCGCGGAGATCCTCCCGCCGGGCTACTCGGTGGATTACGGCGGGCAGTCCCGCCAGCTGCGCAACGAGGGGGCCGCGCTCTGGCAGGCCTTCGCGCTCGCCTTTCTGCTCATCTTTCTGGTGCTGTCCGCCCAGTTCAACAGCTTCCGGGATCCCCTCGTCATCCTGCTGGGTTCGGTGCCATTGGCCCTGGTCGGTGCCATGGTGCCGATTTTTCTCTGGAAGACTTCGCTCAATATTTATTCCCAGATCGGCCTCATCACGCTGGTCGGCCTGATTTCCAAGAATGGAATTCTCATCGTCGAGTTTGCCAACTCACTTCAGGAACAGGGCATGGCCAAGCTGGCGGCAATCCGCCAGGCGGCGGCCACCCGGCTTCGTCCCGTGCTCATGACCTCGGCCGCCACGGTGTTCGGTCACATGATGCTCATCTTTGTGAGCGGACCCGGCGCGGCCGCGCGCAACAGCATCGGCTGGGTGCTCGTGGTCGGCATGGCGATTGGCACGGTCTTCACCTTGTTTGTCGTCCCCGCCTTTTACGTGCTGCTGGCTCGCGACCACACCGACGATCGCCACCGCGATGAGGAGCGCGAGGCGGCCACCCTCGGGGCCACCACCGGATCGACCGCAAATAACGCCCTATGAAACGTCACCCTTCCTTCATCTCCGTCCATCCGCTCCGTGCCCTGGTTCTGACGGGCCTGTTGACGGTTGCCGGCCAGGCCCAACCGGCCGTTTCCCCCGACGTGCCCGACGTGCTCGATCTACGCACGGCGGTCACCTATGCCCTCGAGAACAACTTCAGCATCCGGCAGGCGCGCGAGCGCATCCGCGAGCAGGAGGGTCTCATTGTGGAGATCAAATCCCACGCCCTGCCGAATGCCTCCATTGATTCAGGATACCAGGTGAGTGACCGTGATCTCGTGCGCGACGGCATGGATCCCGCTGCGGACAACAGGCAAAACTGGTCAATTGCCCTCAATGTCCGGCAGGCCGTGTACTCCGGCGGACGGTTGAGTGCGGCCCTGGCTGCGCAGGATTTGGTGCAGGAGGCGGCTCTGCTCGAATTGCAGGCGGTCGTGAATGAGGCCCTTTTGCAGGTTCGGACGCGCTTCTATGATGTTCTGCTGGCCCGCGAGCAGATCGCCGTGCAGGAGCAGAATGTGCAGCTTTTGCGCGAGCAGCTGGAGATGGCGCGCAACCGCTTCGAGGCTGGCACGGTTTCGAATTTTGACGTGCTGCGCGCGGAGGTGGCCATGGCCAACGCCCAGGCACCGCTCATTCGCGCCCGCAACGACCACCGGATTGCCATCGACGAGCTGCGTTTCGCCCTTGGTTACAGCAATGTCGCCCCCGGGAATGTCCGCAAGGTTCCTGAGTTTGTCGGAGAGCTGTCCTACGTGCCCATGACCTACGAACTGGAACCTTCGCTCGCTGCCGCCCTGGCCCGCCGCCCGGAATTGCAGCGTCTGGGGAAAATCGAGGAGGCGCTGGAGGCCGGGATCGAAATCGAGCGCGCGGGCCTTCGGCCCAACGTGACTGTTGTCGGCGGTTACGAGTATCGCAATGCTTACAATTCAGCCCGCTTCGGAGACGCTTTAGACGGCTGGACCATCGGGGTGCAGTCGAGCTGGGCCATTTTTGACGGTCGCCGGACGAAGGGGCGGATGACCCAGGCGCGCTCCCAGGTTGAGCAGGCCCGCCTGCTGACGGAGGAGAGCACCCTGGCGGTCGAGGTTGAGGTCCGGCGGGCGCTTTCCTCATTACAGGAGGCGGCTGAGCTGGCAGAAGCCGCGCGTCTGGTGGTCCAGCAGGCCGATGAGGCCCTGCGCCTGGCCGACAGCCGCTACACCGCCGGGGCCACCACCCAGCTCGATGTTCTCGAAGCCCGGGTCGCTCTCACCGAGGCACGCACCAACCAGATTCAGGCAAATTACCGCCACAACGTTGCTGTGGCGACCATGCGCAAGGCTGTGGGGCAGGGGGATGCTTTTCTCGCCCCCTGATCGACTCCGGCGCGGTTTTGGCTTTCTTTGATTTTCGGGCAACACTTTGGGTTGTCAGGCGTCTATCTTTTCACCTCCACACGCATGAAGTACCAACGCCCCCTGCTGGCAGGCAGCGCCATCATAGCCCTCTTTTTGGTGGTCGCTCTGATGCTGGCCTTCACCCCGTCGGTCCAGACCTGGGCAGTCCGTCGGGCCATGGCGGCGGAACCTGGCGTCGAGTTCAGCCTGGGCCGCATTTCCGCAGGCATAAACAAAGTCCGGGTTGAACGCCTCCATTGGCGTCAGGATGGCGTCGATTTGATTCTGCCGGCCGTCGAGATCGACCTGCCGGTCATTGCCGCCTTGCGGGGCAAGGTGCACATCAAGCGGCTGGTGGCCAGGGATTGGACGCTCGACTTCACGGCTCCAGTTGGTCCGCTGGCGGTGGAGATCCCGGCCCGTCAAGCGGCGGCCGGTTATCTGGCCCTGCTCGCACCGGCCGGTGCGCAGACTCCGTCCGATGGTCCGAGGCCGTCCGGGTTCCCCGGCATTTTTTCGCAGATTAATCTCCCGGTGGATCTCGCCGTCGATTCCGCGGATCTGGCAGGTGAAGTAATCTTTCCCACCACTCCCGGTCATCCACCGGGTCGGGCCCACGCCAACCTGACGGGCGGAAATCTGGGCCCCGGTCTGGAAGGACGCTTCGTTCTGACCACCGATGTGGTGACGGCTGATGCCTCCGCCCCGGTCAATCACCTGACTTCACGTTCGGAATTGATCGCCCGGATGGAATCCCCCCGCGCCTTCAACCATCTGGAAATCGCCAGTATTTCCACCGCCAGCGGCCCGCAGATCCCCAATGGGGCGCGATTGAACATCAACCTCGGCGCCACCCGTGACTCGTTGGGGGAAAACTACACGCTGTCTCTGCGCACGGCCGTGAAGATGCTTGCGGACATCCGGGGAAGCCTGCCAGCCGGAGCCACCGATCTGGGTGGCACCTGGCAGGTCGATGCCCGTTCCGCTGACATCACTCCCTTTACCCTGGGCCGGATCCTGCCGACATTTAGCGCTCTGGGCGGGGGCTCCTTCGTGCTCGACCGGGCATTCTCCGAGATCCAGTTGACCGGCCGGCTCGATGCCTCTGCGGAGCGCCTGGAGGTCATCATGCCCGAGTTGCTCACGATCGGCATGATTGGGATATCGGCAGACTTTGATGTGTTTGCGGAGGCGCATGAGTTCCGCATCAGCCGTCTCCAGGCCGAGCTGATCGGGGCTGCTCCGGTGGCCAGTGTGGAGGTGCTGCAGGGGTTGGAGTTCAACCGTCTCAGCGGCGAGCTTCGCGTGGCCGATCCCGCCGAGGATCTGGTGCAAATTTCGCTCCATGGTCTGCCCCTCGGGTGGGTTCAGCCCTTTGTCCCCGACCTGACGCTGACCGGCGATGCGGTGCGGGGGGGCTTCATGGCCCAGGCACGTGGCGGCCGTTTTTCAATTTATTCCACCCTGCCGGTGGAGGCGACCGCGCTGTCCATTTCCCGGGCGGGCCGGCCCTTGGTAAGGGACCTTGACCTGGCCGTGGCCGTCAGTGGGGATTACACACCCCGGGGTTGGCAGGCTGAGGTGAGCAGTCTTACTCTTTACAGCGCCGGCCGGTTCCTTCTGGCGCTCAATGCCAAGGCCGGGCAGGCCCAGGGTTGGGACCAGCCGATCAAGGCAACCGGGCAATATGAGGCCGACATTCCCGGTCTGCTGGCCCAGCCGGCGGGGGCCGAGTATGACTTTTTCACGAGTGGTCACAGCCGGGGGGAGTTCACTGTGAGCATCGATGACCGCACGGAACTGGCCACGGCCATCGGGATCACCTCACTTCGGGCCGGCGAAGTGGAGCTGCCTGATCTGAAGATTGATCTGCGAACCGACCTTCACCCGGATGGACGGTTGGATGCTCGTATCCCTATTATCGCTACAAAAGAAGGCCGTTCCTCGGATCTTACCCTGGCCGCCGCCCTCCGTCCGGTTCCCGACAACGGGTATGCCATCACCGCCCAGCTGGCCAGCCAGCTGCTTTACTGGGAGGATTTGCAGCTGCTCGCGGCCCTGGTGCCGGCCGGTGAAGCTGCGGTGCACGGCGACCCCACCCCCCTCCCGGTCTGGGCCGGACTAAACGGTGAACTCGGCCTTCAACTCAGCCGCGTGGTTTATTCCCCGCTGGTGACCGTAAACGATGTGATCGGCACGGTGCGGATCGGTCCGTCTGCGGTGACCATTGATAATTTGAGCGCGATGGTGAGCGAAGGTGGCAGCGTGAGGATGCAGGGTGATCTCGCCTTCAATCCCTTGATCAGGCAGGCCTACGCCTTGAAGGCCGAGCTGGCCCTGACTGACTTTGATCCCGCCCCCCTTTTCCGGGCCGGTGATCCCCGGGCCGTTCCGCCGGTCGAGGGACGATTCAACGTGCTTTCCCGGATGGCCGGTCAGGGCGCCGATCTCGGAGCTTTGTTTGGGACGGCCACCGGCGTGCTCACCCTGAACAGCAGGGGGGGCACCCTGCGCGCCCTGTCCGTGGACATCAGCGAACATGCCCGCACCGGTTCGAGACTCGCAGGTGTGGCCGGGATTATCGGTCTTGCAACCGGGGATACCCGGACCTTGCGATACGCGGATCGCCTCCGGGCTGCCAGTGAACTGACGCTGGAGCTGTCGGCGCTGGCCTTCGATCAGCTGACCATGCAGGTCGAGCGGGCCGACGACGGCAGCTATTTCATCAAGGACCTGTCAGTGATTTCTCCGACCATGCGGTTGCTGGGAGCCGGCAGCATCCGTTATGACGAAGCCCTTTCACTTTGGGATCAACCGCTCTCCCTGCAGCTTCAACTGGGTGCGCGGGACCGACTGGCGGATCATCTGCGCACCCTCCATTTGCTGGGTGAACAGACCGATCCTCTGGGTTATGCCCCCTTGGTGGAGCGGCTGATCCTTGACGGATCGCTGTCGGCGATCGGCACCTCCCAGTTGAAGAACCTGCTGGTGAAGGCCCTGAACGGTTTGTGACCGCCACCCGGCAGGTTCCAACAACAGGCATGCGCGTTACCTTATTCGCCATTTGCCATGACGCCGGTTGATGCCAGACTCGGTCAATGATCGCCTCGGTCGCATTCCGCAACTTCAAGGCCCTGCGCAATGCCCATCTGTCCCTCGGCCTTTTCAACCTTGTCATCGGGCCCAACGGCTCGGGCAAGACCAGTCTGATCCAGGCGCTGCTGCGCCTGCGCCAGCTCGCCAAGCTGCCCTTGCAGATCCCGGTGGATGAAGCCGACCGTCTGGCCGGCGGACCCGAAATCACCTTCCATTTCTCCCCGCCCCATGACGGCCTTGAAATCGTCATGGCCTGCGTGGCGGACATGCAGTGCGATCTCCTTCAGGTCGTGCCCCTTCCCTCGGGGGAGGGCGGCGAGGATTGGGCCGGGCTTCGCAAACAGGTCCTCCGCATCCGCAGCTATGTGCTCGACCACCGGGCCATGGAAGCCCCGGCCATGATCAAGGATGGAGCAGAGCTCTCCCTCGGTGGCGGAAATCTTGCCGCAGTGCTGACCAACCGCCGGGCCCGCCACCCCGAGTCCCACGCCCGCCTGGTGGCGGATTTCGTGCGCATCACCCCCGAGTTTTCGGACATCTTGTTGGAGCCGACGACGGACGGACGCATCGCTCTAGTGCTGAAACTGGCCGGCGATCGCGAGCGGGTGACGGCGGACAACCTTTCCCAGGGATCGCTTTATCTGCTCGCGTTGCTGGCCCTCGCGCACGACCCCGATCCGCCGGCGGTGGTCTGCATTGAGGAAATCGACCGGGGCATTCATCCCCGGCTGTTGCGCGAGGTGCGCGATTCGCTCTATCGACTCAGTTATCCCGCCGCCTGCGGGGAAACCCGCCCACCGGTGCAGATCATCGCCACCACCCATTCCCCCTATTTGCTGGATCTCTTTCGCAACCATCCGGACGAGGTGGTCATTGCCGCCAAGGAGGGGAGGGAGGCCACGTTTTCGCGTCTGTCTGACCGCGGTGATCTCGCTGAGATGCTGGAGGAGGGCACCTTGGGTGACATGTGGTTTTCCGGCGTCCTCGGGGGCGTGCCATCCGTGGAATGAAGCTCGCCGTCCTCAGCGAATCCCCGGCAGACGAGGCCGCCCTGCTCGTCCTCGCAGCCGCAGTGCTTAATAAGCCGGTCACCCGGGTGTACCCCTCGCTGCGCGCCCGGGGCTGGCCCAACGTGGCCCAGGTGATGCCCTCGATCATCCGTCACCTGCACTTCAACACCACCGCGGATGCCCTTGTCGTGGTCGTGGATGCCGATGATTCCGTGGTTCACGAACCTGGTCATGAAAACGGCGGCAACTTCCATCCCCGCTGCCGGCTCTGCCAGCTCATGGCCATCTTCCGCCAAACCACCAAAAAGCTCCCGCCCGCCCGCGGTCGGGAACGGCTCCTGCGCGGCATCGGCGTGGCCGTGCCGGCCATCGAGGCCTGGTACCTTTCCGGGAAGGATGACACCGTTACGGAGGCCGCCTGGGTCGGGGGCCAGGCCAGTGGGCGGCAGCCCTATACGCGCGGGGAACTCAAACACCGCGTCTACGGAACCGATCGCCCCGGTCTTCTGCATGAGACCAACTGCGCCGTTCGCGAGGCCCGCCGGATTGGCGCGGACACCCGCCGGCTGGAGAACGATCACCCGGGCTTTGCCGCGCTGGTGAGGGATCTGCACGGATGGCCGCAGGGGACAGTAGCGGGTAGCGGGTAGTGAGCAGAATGTAGGAGCGGCTTTACGCCGCGATGATTATCCGATGTACTGCCAACTTTTCTCCCGTCGGCAGCACCCCTGTGCGCGTAAAGCTTATCTCAGTGACACTGAAAGACACAAGACGGGAAGCGACTTGGTCTTGGACGGAAGGGTCACCGTGTTCGTATAATCGTCCAACAAATAGTTGACGTATCAACAATAGATATTACCAACGGTCTCCATGTCAGCTGATTATACCGGCCGCCTGCTCACCCGCGAGGTCATGGCCACCGCCGATATTTTCCTGCGCGAAAGCCGGCGCCTGTTCAAGCCGCACGGTCTCACCGCCGCCCAGTACAATGTGTTGAACGCCCTTGCGGCCGCCCCCGCCGGGCTGAGTCAGCGTGAACTGGGTGATGTCCTCGTGGTTGATCGCTCGAATGTCACCGGCCTGATAGACCGCCTGGAGACGACCGGCTGGGTCCGGCGCACCGCGGATCCCTCCGACCGGCGGGTCCATCGTCTGGCTCTGACTCCCGCCGGCCGCCGACTGCGCAACCGGGTCCATGCACGGTACGACGCCGTGGTGCAGCAGGTGGTCGCCGGACTGGATGCACCGCGGATGCACACCGCCGTGCAAGTGCTCAAATCCCTTCAGGCCGGGGCGCGGGCCTGGCACCTGCCCAAGGCCTGATCAACCCCTGTCACCATGCATGCCCGCGACGAACTGGACCGGTTGCAGCAGCGAATCCACCGGATTGAGCAGGATTTGGCTGCCACCCGGGCCGTGATGGTGAATCTTGAACAGCGTCTGGCCGGCGAGCCGCCGCCGGAAATCTCCTCACCCTTGCCGGCGGTGACTGCTGAGCCGCCACCGTCCCCTCTGCCGCCTCCCTTACCCGAGGTTGCGGCCCCCCCCCCGTTGTCGCCGCCGGAGTTTGCGCCGGTGTTTGACGCGCCGTCGCCGGATGCGAATCCCGCGCCGGTGCGTCTCTGGCTCGAACGCCTGCAGCTCTGGCCGCCGAGCGGGGAGGGCAATGCGGAGGTGCGCCTGGGTTCCTGGTGGGCGACCCGGCTCGGAGCCCTCTTCGCTGTCATCGGCGTCGTCTCTTTCGGCATCCATGTTTCCCGCGGCACCCCGCCCTGGGTCAAATTCTCGGAATTACTCGCCGTCACAATTGCGATCTGTGGCCTCGGCCTCTGGTTGGAGCGCCGCATTGCCCGCTTTGGCTCCGTACTCCTCGGGGCCGGGCTGGCCCTGCTGTATTTTTGTGCCTATGCCGCCTATGCGCTGCCCGCCGTGCAGGTGATCGAGCAGGCCGGCACGGCGGCGCTCTGGCAGTTCGCCACGGTGGTGATCGTGCTGGTGGTGGCCTGGCGGCGTGATTCCGAGGCCACGGCCTCCCTGGCGGTGATCCTCGGATTTCTCGCGGTGGGGTTCACCTTCAGCCACAGTCTGGGCGGCATCGGACTGGTCTATGCCCTGACCCTGACCTCGGCTGCCGCCGTGTTGCGCGCCGCCAAGCACTGGGCGGCACCGCTTTCCCTAGCGATAGTCCCGGCCTGGATCGTGCATCTCGTGACCACGGGGTTGTTGTGGCACCGCTTCCCTGCGGAATATGGCGGTCCCTGGCCCTGGCTGATCGCCCTGGTTTTGGTCATGACCGCGGGAGATTTTTTCGTGGTGGGGTCCCGGCAAGCAGCCGCCACCCATGGCCTGCGCTGGCGTCAGGGATTGCAATCGGCTTTGGCCATTGTCGCGGGGGTTTGGGCCGCATGGGGCAGCCGGGATGTCCTGACCCTCTTCTATTTTTCTGCCGGTGCGGCCGCATTGGGCCTGGCGCTCACCTGGCGGACCAGGCTGGCCGGTGACACCCTGGTTGCGGTGTTTTTCGCCAAGGCCGCCGGCTTGATCAGCCTCGGTGTGATCACGGGCTTCGACACGCGGACGCGTTGGCTCGTGCTGCTGGTCCAGGCGTTGATCTTGCTGGCGGGAGTTCGTCGTGAGGGAAGCCGGGTGCTGGCCGTCCTCGCCCTGCTGGTGTGGATGGTGGCGGCGTGGTTCTATCTGGGGGACGTGACTGCTGTGAGTTACACGCTCATGAGCCTCACCGGCCTGGCCTCCCTGTTGTTTTTGGCGGGCTCGGCGGCCGTGGTGGTCTGGCTGGAGCGGCTTATGGCGCGGAATGAGTCCGTGCGATTGCAGGCGGGGGTTGCGGGTCTCTTCTGCGGGCTGCTGGCCGCGGTGACGGTGTGGGAGTGGAGTGAGACCGGTTGGACGCCGGCTTTTGCCATGGCTCTGGCCGGCCTGCTGGCGGTTGGAGGTGCGATGATGCGTTCACGGAGTCTCCTGACTGCGGCTACGCCTCTGCTGGTGATTGGCCACCTCGACTTGATGATCCGGCCTCCGGAGAATCTCTGGACCAATGCTGCGGTTGTGCTCCTGGGTTCCGGTCTGGCTTTCGTGGTCTGGAGGAAGCAGCTGGGTGAACGGTTGTCCCGGCAGGAATGGCTGGCGGGGGGTACTTCGTTGGCGGCTCTGACGGTGACCATGCTCGTGGTGGTCGGCGATCATGGTCTGCATCCGTCATGGTCCTTGGTCTTATCGGCCTTGGTTGCTCTGGCTCTGGGGGTACTGGCACCGTGGACAAAGCCATTCCCCTTCGCCGCTTTGAGTGTATGGCCTCTCGCACTTGGCCTTTGGTGCAGCTGGAATTTTAACAGCGGGGCAGGCGGTGCGACTTACGCATTGGCCGCAGCCCTGGCTTGGCTCACGCCTGCTTGGATATCCCGGCAGGCCGGCGGGAACGAGGCAGGTGGTGATCGGGGCCTTCCCGGCTTGAGCGTGATTCTTGCTGGGTTTTACACGTTGGCTGCTTTGCAGACTCAGTTTGTCCCCGGTGTCTTCTGGGCGTTTGCTGCGGCGCTGATTTTTATTTTTGTCGTCGCCCGATTCGGTTGCCTCAGCGAAGCGCTGCCGGCGCTCACCGTGCTGGCCGTGTTGGCGG
>JBGTGS010000254.1:0-8736 GCA_041746615.1 Opitutaceae bacterium
CTTCTACGACCACCTGCGGTCGATGAATTACTACGACAACAACCCGGAGACGACCGGCGAGATGCTCAATCGCTACTTTCCGGGCCGGCACGATGTGCACCGCCTGTTGATGGAGCCGATTGCCTACGCCAACGGTTCCACGCTGGACGACCCTGCCATTACCTTCGGCATCGTCTTCTCGAATTTCATGGGTGCGGGCGTCTTCACCTTCCGGGGTGGGTCTGATCTGCTCATTGAAAAGATGACCGATGAGCTCCGTAAGAATGGCGTCGAGCTCCGCAAGAAGGTCCTGGTCGACCGCCTGCTGGTGGAGGAGCGCGACGGACAAAAGGTGGTCTGCGGGATTGTCGCCAAGAGCGGACGTGTCATCCGCGCGAAGGCCGTCCTCTCCAACGCCAACATCAAGAACACCATCTTCCGCCTGGCGGGTGAGGAGAACTTCCCGGCCGACTTCATCGAGCAGGCCCGGGCCGTGCGCATCAACACCAGCTCCTGCCAGGTCTATCTCGGCATTCGCAAGGGGGAGAGCATTCCGCACATCGGCGATCTCGTTTTTACGTCGGCGTCCCCGAAGTACAGCCCGCAGGAACTCACCGACCTCCACACCACCAGCCGGACATTTTCCGTCTATTATCCCGACACCCGTCCCGGCACCGACCGCTACACGGTGGTGGCCTCGCTCAACGGACGTTATCCCGATTGGAACGAGCTGTCGGAGGAAGACTACGCGCGTCACAAGGAACGGATGATCGAGGAATCGATCACCGCGCTGGAGAAGTACATTCCGGATGTACGTGGCAAGATCGATTGGAAGGAAGCGGCCACCCCGCGGACGATCGAGCGCTACACGACCCACACGGGTGGAACGTCCTTTGGCACCAAGTTCGAGGGCCTGCCGGTCTCGATGAACCTGTCGGAGAAGTTGCCCGGCCTCTTCCATGCCGGCAGCGTGGGCATCATCATGTCCGGCTGGCTCGGCACGATCAATTACGGGGTCATCACGGCCAACAAGATCGACAAGTACCTCTTCGCGCTGAAGAAGCAGGCGGCCGCGACGGGGTAATGAAGCGGCGGAATCGGAATCGCCACAGAGACCACCGAGCTCCGACACGGAGTTCACTGAGCAGAACAGGTGCGAGGCAACACGGGTTCCCGTTGGATTTTGAGTTTGGCGCGCCAATCGCGGCACGGGCCGATTTGTAGCTGGCGCGCTGGCCGCGCCACAGGTTGGGCTGGCATCAGCATCGCTGTCCGAGCCGGGAGGGCAGGATCAAGTTACCCAGAAAACTCGCGCTTGACGAGTGCCGGAAAAACCCGACTTTCTACCCGTTCGCGTCCGCCCCCATCGTCTATCGGTTAGGACAGGAGATTCTCATTCTTCAAAGCGGGGTTCGATTCCCCGTGGGGGCGCCACTTTAAAAACCTGCAGGTTAAGGACCTGCGGGTTTTTTATTGGGCCTTTGTTGTTTGCCGGACGTTAGTTGGACGTGATCGATCGAGAGAAAAGGTGGATCTTGATTTCAAGCTGTCCGGAGGCACATTAACCGCATGGCAGCCACTACCAATCAAGTTGCGACCGCAGCCCTTGGGCTGCCTGTCCGGAGCCGGGCTTTGTTGGTGGAAAAATTGCTGGCCAGCCTCGCCGGGGAAATTGATCCGGCCGTCGAGCGCGCCCATTTGGCAGAAGTGCGGCGGCGCCGAGAGGCAGTGCGTTCCGGGAAAGCCGGACTCATCGATGGCGTAGAAGGCCTTCGTCGTGCCCGGGCCGCACTGCAGCAATGAGGTATCGCTTCGCCGACGAGGCGTTGGAGGAATACATCGCAGCCGGACAGTACTACAACCGGCAGGTGCCCGGTTTGGGCGATGAATTTGCGGATGAAATTGAAGTGGGTGTGAGAGCGATCACGATGGCTCCTCTCACATGGCGAATCGTCGAAGCAGACGTGCGCCGCTATCTCGTCCAGCGCTTTCCGTACGGAATTTATTATACGATGGAAGACGACGTAATCGTAATCTGGGCGATCAAGCATCTGCATCGTGATCCGGATTACTGGCAGGAGCGCCGCAGTTGACACGGCTATTCCTTCACTCGCTAAGATCTAGAGGTCGTAATGACAGGCGACCTGATGGTCCGGGCGCTCGGGGTCGGGTTGGCGCAGAAGGGGCTTTTCCACCCGGCAGCGGTCGGTGGCGTGGGGGCAGCGGGGGTGGAAGGGGCAGCCGGAGGGCGGGTTGATCGGGGAGGGGACATCGCCTTTTAAGACAATGCGCTCCGTGCGATGACGGGGCTTGGCGACGGGGATCGCTGAAATCAATGCGCGGGTGTAGGGGTGGGCGGCTTTTCGATAAAGCGTGTCGGCATCCGCAATTTCGACGATGTTGCCAAGGTACATCACGGCAATCCGGTCAGAGACGTGTTTCACCACAGCGAGGTCGTGCGCAATGAACAGGTACGACAACCCGCGCTCACGCTGGAGATCCACCAGCAGGTTGAGAACCTGGCCCTGCACGGACACATCAAGGGCGGAAACGGGTTCGTCGCAGATGATGAGCTTGGGATTGAGGGCAAGCGCACGTGCGATGCCGATGCGCTGACGCTGGCCGCCCGAAAATTCAAAACTGAAACGATCCGCCGCATCAGCCGGCAACCCGACCCGTTCCAGGAGTGCGGCCACCCGGCGCGTCCGCTCGGCCGCATCACCGATGCGATGAATGACGAAGGGCTCGTTGAGGATTTCGCCCACGGAATGCCGGCTGTTGAGCGATTCGGCCGGGTCCTGAAAGATCATCTGGATCTCGCGACGGTGTGGAATCAGATCACGCCGGGACAAGGGCGCGAGATCCGTCCCTTCAAAGCGGATTTCCCCGCCGGTGGGCCGATTGAGCCGGACAATGCACTTGCCGAGGGTGGATTTACCGCAGCCCGATTCACCAACGAGTCCGAGAGTTTCGCCGGCGCGGATGGTGAGCGACACGCCGTCCACCGCCCGGCACCAAGCACGGGCCCGGAGCCAGATGCCGCCGCGCACAGGAAAGTGCATGCGCAGGTCTCGGACTTCTAGAAGGGGGGCGGACATCGTGCGGAAGTCAGGTGGTGGCGGGAGTGTCCTCGGGGCGCGCACCGGTGACGACATCGCGCCAACGATGACACGCCGCCAGATGTCCGGGTTCTACCGTGTCGAGGCTCGGCTGGGTTTCGCAGACGGGAATTCGCCAGGGGCATCGGTTCTGGAACCTACATCCGACCGGGAGATCTGCGAGGCTGGGCACCGTTCCGGGAATGGTCTCGAGGCGGGACTTGCGGGGTGCATCCAACCGGGGGATGGAATTGAGCAGGCCGCGCGTGTAAGGATGGGATGGCTGGTCGAAGATGGCCTCGACCGGACCCTGCTCGGCTATGCGGCCGGCATACATGACCACGACATCGTCACAGGTCTCGGCGATGACGCCGAGGTCGTGGGTGATGAGAATGACGGCCATGCCCATTTCCTCCTGGAGGTCTTTGATGAGGCCGAGGATCTGGGCCTGGATGGTGACATCGAGAGCGGTGGTCGGCTCATCAGCGATGAGGAGGTCGGGTTTGCAGGCGAGGGCCATGGCAATGACCACACGCTGCCGCATCCCGCCCGAGAGCTGGTGGGGATACTCGAGGGCGCGCACCTCAGGTGAGGGGATGCCGACTTTCGTCAGCATATCCACGGCCAGGCGCAGGGCCTCATCGCGATCCTTGGTGCGATGCAGCAGGAAAACCTCGGAGAGCTGGCGACCGATGCGGTGGACCGGGTTGAGCGCGGTCATCGGCTCCTGGAAGACCATGCCAATGCGTCCGCCGCGGATGCTAAGGAGCTGGTCGGCGGATGCTGACACCAAGTCGGTGCCGTCCAGGAGGATTTCACCGGAAACGATCCGTCCGCTCGGCTTGGGCAGCAGCCGCATCAACGAGAGGGCTGTGACGCTCTTGCCACAGCCCGATTCGCCCACGATGCCGAGGGTGCGGCCGCGCCGGACGTCGAAGCTGATGCCATCCACGGCGCGAAGCAGACCTTGGTCGGTCTCAAAAGCGGTGACCAGGTTCCGGACTTCGAGCAGGGGTGGCGTTGGCGGCATCTAGCGGATAAGGAGGGAGGGAAAACCGAGAGGGTACAGCTATTCCCGGGGTTTCCACTGGTCGTAGGTCCGGACTTCAGCGGGGAAGCTTCGGGTCTCATCGCGGCGGGCCTGCAGGGTCTCGGCCTTTTTGCTTTCGTCGATCCAATGCACGTGAATCTCCTGGGCGTCGCGGGAATAGCGGGCATTGAAAGTCTCCGGCCAGCCGACCCAGCGCCAGGTGGCGGTGCGGTAGAAAGGCATCAGGAAACCCGGGGAGAAGGAGCCGTCCTCGTGGAGAATCTCTTCCATCTGGTGGGCCATCCGCCGCATCTCGTCGAGGTTGTCCGAACGGTCATATTGGTCGATGAGAGCATCCAGTTCGGGAATGGCGATGCTCTGGAAATTGTTGGTCTGGACCTTGGGCCTGCGGTCTGGGTTGGGCGTGCGGCCGTCCTCCAGGTAGGGCTGTTCGTAGGCGTTGACTGAATGGTAGGTCTCCCAGTAACGCGGGTAGAGCTCCACGCCCACATTGAAGGCGGTGAAGGTGATGTCGTGGTTCTTTTCCTGGACCTTTTTCCACGCAGCTGATGCATCGAGGATCTCGACGTCGAAGTGCAGACCGGCCTTGCGCGCCTCCTGCTGGAGGATGGTCAGTATCGGACCGAGTGATTCATAGCCGGTGGTCAGGCCTATGCTCAGTCGCTCGCCGCGGTCATTGACCAAAATGCCGTCGGGGCCGCGGCGGCTGAAACCGGCCCTCGCGAAATGTTCGAGCGCGAGTTGGATGTCGAAGGGTCGCGCCTTCAGTGTCGGATGGGTCATATCCCCGTACCCGTCGGCGGTGGTGTTCATCCGCACGTAGTCGCCGCGGAAATACTGGTCGATGACGAGCTGCCAGTTGGCTGCATGCTGGATGCCCAGTCGGATGTCGCGACTGGCCAGCAGGGGCCGGGCCGTGTTCATCCACAGCCCGTAGGTGGGGCGGGGGACGTCATTGTAGAACGTGCTCTTGTGGATGAGTCCGCGCTGGACGAGCTGATGACTGTCGGGGAGCCGGTCATAATTGTACTCGGCCAGATTCATGCCGAAAGCATCCAGATCACCGGCAAGAAAGCCCTCCCAGGCGTTGGTGGTCTCCCGGATGACACGGAGGCGGATCTCGGCCGGATTGTAGCGATATCGGTAATACGGCTTGTCATTGGCCCACCAGTCAGTGAGCCGTGTCAGCGTGATGTGATTGCGGTTGGTCGTGGTGCGGCGCAGTTCATCGTCGGTAACAACGTAGGCGCCCGTGGTGGGCACGAAGCGCCAGTTGTAGCGCGTGACGAAATCATCGCCGACTTCGCGGTAAAAATGCCGCGCCACAGGTGACAGGAGGAGGACACGGCTGGCGAGGTCGGGCCGGGCTTCCTTCAGGGTGACCGCAAAGGTGTGTTCATCATAGCGGATGACTTGGGTGTAGGTCTCGCCGATCCCGTAGTAATTGTTGAACCACGGGGCCTGGATGTAGGCGCTCTGGAAAAACCAGAACATGAAGAAAATATCATCCGTGGTGACGGCGGGACCGTCACTCCAGCGGGCATCAGGATCGATGCGAACATAAACAGTGCGGTTCGGCAGGTCCACGGCCCAGGACTCCGCCAAGCCGGGCACAAACTGATGGGGTCCCGGAATATCGGGATGAAGGGTGGCAAAGCTGATGGCGATGTCGTCCAGAAGGTACCCGCGGAAGGCGCTGTTGGAGTCGGGGCCTACGATTCGCAGGGTGCGGGGAAAGTCCTGAATACGACCGTTCCAAGTGCCGCCACGAATGCGCTGCGGTGAGCCGATCTCCGGGAGGTGGCTGCCGTTCTCCCACTGCAGACCGGCCGGAAGGTCGGCGGGAGTTTTGCGGACAAAAAACTCGGGATGTGCCGCGTAATAGGCGTCGACCTCGGCCGTGTTGTCGTGCGCGACAGGGGCGTCATCCCGGCCCCCACGGGAGCAGCCGGAGGAAATCAGGACCACGATCAATGCGGACAGAAGGATGGTTGGATGCGGTTTCATTCGTAGAGGGTGAATTTCTTGGGATCGAAGGCCTCGCGGACGGCTTCGCCGACGAAGGTGACCAAAGTAAGCACGATCGTCATGGCCGTAAAGGCTGAGACGACGATCCACGGCGCAAGAATAAGGTTCTGCGTCCCTTGTTTCAGCAGTTCGCCCCAGCTGGGCGTTGGCACGGGGAGGCCAAAACCGAGGAAGTCGAGTGCCGTCAGTGACGTGATGGCCCCCGCGACGGTGAAGGGCACGAAGGTGACCAGGGTGGCCGCGGTGTTGGGCAGGATGTGGTGAAGAATGACCCGGGCATCGCTCGCACCAAGCACTTGGGCTGCCGCCACGTAGTCGCGGGCCTTCTCCTTGTACGTGCCGGTCCGCATGTAATAGGTCATGCCCATCCACGAGAACGCCACGGTGATGGCGACCAGCCAGCCGAGGCTGGGGCGCACAATTGAGGCCACGATGATGACGATGTAGAGAAAGGGGATGTTGGACCAGATTTCGATGAGGCGTTGCACCAGCAGATCAAAGATGCCCCCGAAATATCCCATGGTGCAGCCCAGAAGGATACCGAGACCGTACACGCCGATCATGAAACCAAATGCGAACATCAGGGCGTTGCGGAAACCGTAGACCAGGCGGGCAAGGATGTCGCGGTTCTGGGTGTCGGTGCCGAGATAATTGGCCCGGGCGAAGTCTGGCGGTCGCGGGTGGATGAATTCACCCGGGTAGCAGTTTTCCAGAGGACTGAAGGGCACCGGTGGCAGAAAGACCCAGTTGCCGCGGCCTTCCTCGCGAAAATGATCCCGCAGGTCGCGGTAGTTGGTCTCCCATCCGTAATCCAGACCGAAGGTTTCACCGGGGATCATCGCCCCGTAAGTCGGGAAATACAGCTTGCCCTCATGGCTGACCACCAGCGCCCGGTTGTTGATGAACAACTCGGCGGTGAGCGCGAACACCACCAGCAGCGTCAATACCACGAACGACCAGAATCCCCGCTGGATGGAGCGGAAGCGCCGGAGCTTTTTGCGGGTGATGGGATTGAGACGTAGGGCCATCGGTCGGAGGCTGGGTCACTGAAACCGGATGCGCGGGTCGAGCAGGGCCACCAGCATGTCGGAGAGAATGTTCCCGATCAGTAGCAGGATCGATGAGATCAACAGAATGCCCATGACCACCGGATAATCGCGATCGACGATGGACTTGAAGCCCAGCAGTCCCATGCCGTCGATGTCGAAGACGACTTCGATCAGGAACGAGCCGGCAAGCACGAGGCCGAGGTTTTGGCCGAAGGTGGTGGCGAGCGGGATCAGCGAGTTGCGGAGGGCATGCTTGAAGACTGCGCTGCGAAACGGAACGCCCTTGGCCACCGCCGTGCGCATGTAGTCGGCGGCAAGGTTGTCCATGAGGTGGTTCTTCATGAGCAGGGTGGTGAACGCAAAACTGCTCACCATGTAGGCGGCCAGTGGCAGCGTGGTGTGCCGGATCAGGTCCATGATCTTCGCCCCCAGTCCGAGGGAGGCAAAGTCATCGCTGACAAAGCCTCCGAGCGGAAACCACTCCAGCCGGGCGGCGAAGATGAAGAGAATCATGCTGCCGAAGACATAGTTCGGTATGGCATAGCCCGCGAACACCACCACGGAAGTGGCATTGTCCATCATGGTGCGGTGGCGGACCGCCTTGACGATCCCGAGTGGGAGGCAGATCGCGTAGGTGATGATCGTCGTGAGCAGCCCGAAGTAGATCGAGATGGGCAGCTTCGACGTGATGACGGTCGCGACCGGTTGATGGTAGATGTAGGAGCTACCGAGGTCACCCTTCAAAATATTGCCGGTCCAATCGAAGTAGGCGGCATACCAGGGCTTGTCGAAGCCGTAGAATTCGCGAAGTTGCTGCATCTGCGCCTCGGAGAGGGAGGTTCCGCTTGCCCGATCCGCACGCGCACCGGTGGCCGAGTCCGCCTGCCGGCTCTCCGCGATGGCCCGCTCAATCGGCCCTCCGGGAACCAGCCTCGTGATGAAGAAGACGATCAGTGTGACCCCGATCAGGGTGGGTGGGATCAGCAGGAAACGTCTGAGGAAATAATCCCGCATGGATGATTAGCAGGAGAGATGACGGGAGGACGTGGTAGGTGCGGTGAACGTGCTCAGAGCCTGCAACCGAAGCCAATCCCGCCCGGGACGCAAGCCCGCCCGATTGATCGGGTTGCGAGTCAGACATTTCATGGCCTGCAATGCCGTCTTGTTCATGCAGGAATATGAATCAACAATGTTTCGCATGAAGACAGTTAGTGTCAGTCGGCTGCGCTCGGAATTTCCCAAGGTGCTGGCCTGGGTCAATTCCGGCGAGGAGGTGGCCATTACCCGGCGGCGCAAGGTCGTCGCCAATCTGACCCCGGCGGGGGATGCCCCCCGCAAAAAAATTACCCCGCCGGATTTCAAGAAGCGGCTGCGTCAGATCTACGGTGACAAGGTGATCCCGGCTGCGGTGATGGTCGACATTCTGGCCGAGAACAAGGGCCGGTACTGATGGTCGAGCCCTTTGCGGCTAGCCCGCACATTTCACCAGAATGCGGGCTTGGCCGTAGGAGCGGCTTTAACCCCCGAAGGC
>JBGTGS010000255.1:0-5161 GCA_041746615.1 Opitutaceae bacterium
AGGCAGCCGGTGATGGTCACCAGCAGCAATTTCGGCGTGGGCAGTCTCTATGCTTACATGCGCGATCGCGATACCGACCACCTTGCGCACGGCCCGCCCTTTGCCAGTGTCGAGCTGCTGGCCCGCACCCTCGGCTGGGGGGAGCATGTGCAGATTTTTTCACATGCCTGTGTGACTGCGCATCTCGGGTTGCTCCATGCCACGCGCCTGCTCCATGCCGGCCTGGCGGACCGTGTGCTGGTTTTTTCGTACGACCTGGTGAGTCCGTTTGTCGCCGGCGGCTTTCACAGCCTGAAGATCCTCAACGGGGTCATGCCGGCACCCTATGCCGTGCGTCCGACCGGTTCGATCGGGCTCGGTGATGGCGTGGCCTTTGCCGTGCTGGCACGGGTGGCCGACACTCCCAACGACAGCTTCCGGATCGAGGCCCAGTCGCTGCACAATGAGATGCATCATTTCACAAGCAACCAGCCGGACGGAAGCGGCTTTAACGCCTGCACGGCGGCCATGGCTGCGGCGGCGAACGGGCGGCGGCTTTGGGTGAAAGGACACGGTACGGGAACGCTCGAAGCCGGGCGTCTTGAGGCTGAGGCGATCGCCCGGCATTTTCCCGACGCCCCCCTGGTATCGTGGAAAGGCGGGCTCGGCCACACATTGGGCAGCTGCGGATTGGTCGAGCTGGCGGTGACGCTGGCCGCGCTGCGGGCCGGCACCATTCCCGGCACGGTCGGGGGAGCCTCCCCGAGCTTCACCGATGCGGTTGCCCTCGCGCCGTTCCCTGCCTCCTTCTACGATGGGGCGGTGCTCACCAGCAATGCCTTTGGCGGCGCCCATGCCGCGTTGTTGCTCATCCATGATTGAACGCTTTCTTCATCACGTACGGGTCGAACAGCCGCCTCCGGAAGAGACGGCGGTGGAGGCGCGGACACGTCTGGCGGCCAAGTTTCCCCGCACGTCGCTGCGGCGGATGACCCATCTCGGTCTGTTGCTCGGCAGTACGATGGACGGCATGGTTCCGGGCCCGGAGGACGCGTTGGTGTATGCGACCACATATTCGGAGACACGCGCATTGGAGGATTTCCTGGCGAGTTTCCCGGCGGCGAGTCCGCTGTTGTTTCAGACCTCGATCCATCCTGGTGGCATCCAGCAGGTGATGATCGGACGCCAGCAACCCCTTGCGCGCCTCTGGCCTTTGGCCGGCTGCAAGCGGCTGGTCGAACAGGCCCTGCTCACCGCCCTGCTGGAACCGGCGGCGCGGGTGGTGCTGGCCGGCGGCGAGGAGCGTGGCACCTGGATGTTGGAGCAGGGAATGGCCTCGGCACGGTCATTTGCCTTTGCGGCGGTGCTGACCCGGGACATGGACGGCGCAGTCGCGAGGATGAGCTTCACACCCGGATCCGTTGGTAACGATGCCGGGCCGCGCCTGGAGGAATTCGCCGGAGCCCTCGCGGAACGCGAGACCCTGGGCTGGCATGGCGGCGGCGGCGTCTGGAATCTTTCATGGGCATGAGAGCGGCGCCATCCGCTCCGGCGAATCCGGGTCCGGGCTGGGGTGCGGCCTTTCTGCTTTGGGCGGAGCGCCGGTGTCCCCGCTGGATTTTCCGTCCGACCCTGATGGCGGGCACCTGGGTGGCACTGGCCTTCATGCCCGCGCGTCGCGCCCATTCGCGCAGCTACCTCGAGGCCGCTTTGGACCGGCCCATCCGCGTGACCGACCTCTGGCGCCATTTTTTCACCTTCATGGAGGCGATGATGCTGAACCTGCGTGCCGGCCGCGGGGTGGCGCTGAATTGCGAGCTGGTCGAGGAGAACCGGGCGGCCTTTGAAACCCTGGTGCAATCCCATCGACCTGCCCTGTTTGGCAGTTTCCATTTCGGCTGCTCCGACCTGCTGGGCTACCTGTTGGGCGAGCGTGGCCGCCACGTCTCAATTCTTCGTCTGCAAGTGGGCAACGACCATGACACCGCGCTGTTGGGCCGGCGTTTCGAAGGACGGGTTACATTTCTGTGGGTCAATGATCCACCCAGTTTGATCTTCAAACTGAAGGAGTCGATTGAGGCCGGCCGGTCAATCGCCCTAAAATGCGACCGCTTGGAATTCAGCGCAAAGACGGAGCCCTTCCGGTTTCTTGGCGAGAACCGCATTTTTCCGTTCACCATTTACCATCTTTCCCTGTTGTTCGGACTACCGGTGGTATTTTGTGTAGCCGTGCCGGGAGCAGAGGAGAACGACCTGCGGATCCTGTCTTCACCGGTGTTCACGCCGGAGCCAACCGCCGGCCGGGATGTGAACCTGCAGTCGGCCCGGATGCATTTTCAAACCGTGCTGAGCCAGTTGGAGACGTTGATTCGCTCCCAACCCTACCTCTGGTTTAATTTTCTTCCTCTCAACCCCAAGGCCTGAAGGTGCGCACCCTGTACACCTTCATCGGATATTATCTGACTCTCGTCCTCTTCGGCCTGTGCGGGCTTGTGCTGAGCCTGTTGGCGCTGCCAGCCGGGCTTTTTCCGTCGACGGAACGGCGGGAGCGGTTTTTCCAACGCATCATTCACCGGCACTTTTCGGTCTTCATCGCCTGGACCTCGTTCGCCCGGCTTTTTCATGTGCGGTTCCACGGGCTGGAACGGCTGCCACCGGGGAGGAGCGGTCTGATCGTCGCTGCCAATCACCCCGGGCTGGTCGACATCACCTGCCTGCTGGCGAGGCTCCCCGAGGCCATCTGCATCTTCAAGCCGGCGATCCGCCACAATCCCGTGCTGGGTCTCGCCGCCCATCGTGCCGGCTATCTGGCGAACGACGGTGGCCACGGGCTGGTGCGACGCGCCATCAAGAAACTCACCGCCGGCCACACGCTCGTCATTTTTCCGGAAGGCACCCGCACCCCGCCCGGCACGAAACTTCTTCCGCTAAAGCCCGGCTTTATCCTCATGGCGCAGCAGGCGGATGTACCGGTCCAGCTCGTGCACATCGCGTGTACGCATCCCGTACTTGCGAAGGGTCGCGCGTGGTGGAAGCTGCCACCATTGCCCGCCACCGCCGATGTGACCATCGGCCCATGCCTGCACATCGCAGCTGATGCCGATATCGCCAGGGTCACCGCCTGGATTGCGGACTGGCTGCGTACTCCGGAATCTGCGGAGCCGCCGGCTTGTACCGAAGCTGCGGGTGTGGTCTTGTGTACCGTGCCATCGGCATCCACCTCATGACTGTTTCCACCACGCATCTGGTCATCCTGCCTGCGTACAACGCCGGCCCGCGCCTTCGTGAGGTGGTGGAGTCGGTGTTGCGTGAGTGGCAGCCGGTGCTCGTGGTCATCGATGGCAGTACCGACGCAAGCGAGGTGCCGTTGCTGGACCTCGCCCGTACCGAGCCGGAGCTGAGCGTGCAGATCCTCCCGCGCAACACCGGCAAGGGTGCGGCCGTGCTCGCGGGCGCAAAGACCGCCAAGGCCCGCGGATTCACCCACGCGCTGGTCATGGATGCCGATGGCCAGCATCCGACCGGGAGCATCAACGAGTTCATGGCCGCTTCCCAGGCCCAGCCCGACTGTCTCGTGCTGGGCCGGCCGGTCTTTCCGTCGAACATTCCCTTGGAGCGGCTCTATTGCCGGAAGCTCAGCGTGGGGCTGGTCCACCTCGAACTGCTCGGTCGCGTCATCGCCGATCCCCTGTTCGGCTTTCGGGTCTATCCCCTGGGGCCGCTGCTTGACGTGCTTGGGCCCCGGCGCGGTGGCCGGCGCTATGATTTCGATACGGAAGCAGCGGTACGGCTCGGCTGGGCCGGTGTCCGGCCGGTCAACCTGTCGGCCCCCGTGCGCTACTTCTCCCGCGCTGAAGGCGGGATAACCCATTATCACTACGTGCGCGACAATCTCACGATGGCCTGGATGCATGCGCGATTGCTGACCGAGCTGCTCTTCCGGCGCTGGCCCGCGCTCTTGTCTCATCACCGGCGCTGGCGGCAGAGCCGCCTGCACGCCGCAGTAATGGCGACTGGTCTGGTCCTGATGACAGCGTTCCTGCAGCCGGTGAAGGCGATCGCAGCGGAAGCCCCGGTCGGGGAGCGGATCAGCGCGGCAAACGACGACTGGAGTGATCTGGTGAAGGCTTTCCGGGATAATGCCGACCTCACGGCAGAGTTCACGGAACGCCGTCACTTTCCCTTCCGGCGCGAACCGGTGACCCTGCCGGGAGAGGTGCGCGTTTCCCTGCAGCATGGCCTCAGTCTGCACTACACGGCTCCGGAACAGCGCACGGTCATCCTGGATGCCTCGGGCATGCTGGTGCGGACGTCCTCCGGCGAAACCATCCCTCCAGCCGATCCTCGTGCGGCTGCCGCCAATCGCGCCATGTTCCACATCCTCAGCTTCAATATCGCCGCCCTGGAGCAGGATTTTGAACTTCATGGACAACGGGAAGGCTCGTCCTGGACCCTGGTGCTGGTGCCCCATGCCGATGATGTCCGCCGTGCGCTCGGCCGGATCACGGTCTCGGGTGAAAGTGCCACCGTCAGGCGAATCGAGCTGCGCCGTTCCACCCGCCAGTTTATCGAGATCACGATTGATGCTCCGCGACCGCCGGCCCGGTTCACGGCGGAGGAGCGCAGCCGCTACTTTCGCTGATCAACATGACCTTTCGTCGCCGTCAACGTCTCGGCTGGACCGTGCTCGCCATGGCGGCCCTGCTCGGAGGCATCTGGCTGGCCCGGTTGGATTTCTCCGAGAAGCTTTCGAGTGATGTGCTTGATCTCATCCCGGGATCCGACCAGTCGCCCGAACTGACCCTGGTGCGATCGTTGGCCAGCGAAGCCGAGGCCCGGACGGTGTTACTCGTGCTCACCGCAACCGACGGCCGGTCTGTGCCGGCCGGGGTGACGCGACTTTTTGCAGACAGCCTTGAAGCGGACCCGGCCTTTGACCAAGCGCTCGCGATGGACGATCCGGAGCCGCGTGATGCCATGGGTGCCGAGTTTTTCGCACAGCGTTTCGCCCTGCTGTTCCCGTCCTGGCTGGAAGGTCGTGAGCATGCATATGCTGCGACCGGCGGGCCTGCAGCGGATTTCGCGTCCTGGCTGGCGCAGGACACCGTGGAACGACTGGAAGAGTTTCTATCCACTCCGGAGGGGCTGGCCTTTGCGGACATCGTACCGGCGGACCCGCTGC
>JBGTGS010000256.1:0-5523 GCA_041746615.1 Opitutaceae bacterium
GGTTGAACCAGTCGCTGCGCGCCAGCCAGGCCAGCGCGGCAAAGGAAGCCACCAGCATGCCGGCCCCCACCGCCAGCATGCGCGGGATGTGTCCGCACTTGTAGTGGCCGACTTCATGCGCGAGCACCGCCTCCAGTTCCACCGGCGTCAACTGCGCGATGAGCGTGTCAAAGAGCACGATGCGCCGGAACCGGCCGAAGCCGGTGAAGTAGGCGTTGGAATGACCCGACCGCTTGCTGCCATCGATCACCTCGATGGTTTTCGCCTTGAATCCCGTGCGGTCGGCAAGAGCCAGGAGGCGGTCGCGCAACTCCCCTTCGGGCAACGGGGTGAGTTTGTTGAAGAGCGGCAAAATGAGCTTCGGATAGAGCACCATCATCAGCAGCTGGAACCCGAACAACAGCACACAGGCCCAGATCCACCAGGCCGCACCCACCCACCCCACCAGCGACAACAGCCCCCACAAGATCGGGAAACCGATCAGCACGGAGAGCAGCATGCCCTTGACCTTGTCGGTGATCCACAACTTCGGCGTGCTCTTGTTGAAGCCGAACCTTTCCTCGAGTCGAAACTGCGAGATCCATTCGAAGGGCAGCGCGGGAATGCTGAGCACAAAAATCGCTGCCATGATGAACACGGCATCATCCCAGACCGCATCCGGCGCCCAAGCCGTCACCCCGGCAAACAGCCAGGGCAGGAAGCCGCTCACCAGCACCAACATGAGCACCCCGGCGTCAAAGATCATCTCCAGCCGGCCAAAACGATTCTTCGCCAGCGTGTAGTCCACGGATTTCCGGTAGGTGTCCGCATCCATGATCGCCGCCACCGCCGGGGGCGCGGTCTCCGCATGACGCCGGACCTCCGCCCGGTTCAGAGCGGCGAGCCAGAGCTCGGCCACCAGGCGCACGACGATCAAACCAAGGGCGATGGACAGAACCATGCCTCTCACTGGAACCGCTTTTTGCCACGCGCCAACCCAAAAGGAAGTTTGGAGTTGGTAGTTGGGAATTTGTAGGGGGAGTCGGGAACTGGGGGATTGGTCGGGTGTTCGTGGTCGGGGTGGTGTCGGACCTGTCCCGTCCTAGCCCAGGTTGACAGGGGAAGGACGAATAAAATGAACAAGAAGAAGACGATAAGGTATAGCGAAGCATTCAAGCTGAACGTAGTCGGCGAGATCGAATCAGGGAAGTTCAGTGGACCGACCGCAGCGACGCAGGCCTACCGGATAGGAGGCGGGAGCACGGTGCACAGATGGTTGCGCCGATACGGACGCAGTGACTCGATAAGACAACAGGTAATGATCATGACCATGGAAGAACACGACGAAAAGAAGACGTTGCGTAAACGGGTGCGCGAGTTGGAGAAAGCTCTGGCCGACACCCATATGAAGGGACTGCTCGACGAGGCGTACCTTCAGATTGCCTGCGAACGGCTTGGGCAGGACCCGTCGGAGTTTAAAAAAAAGCCGCCACGAAGCTATCGGCCGGGCGCAGCGCGCCGGAGAAGGGGCCGCAGTGAGCGTGAGCGGACTTTGCCGGATCGCCGGTATCTCGCGGCAAGGGTACTACGCGGGGCGATGCGTGCGGGCGCTCCAGCCCAGGATCGGGACGCGCAAACTGCAGTTCCTGCTGTGGTGCCAGGGACTGCTGGTGGGACGCGACAGGTTCTTCGAGATCCTCAGGGAGAACGACCTGCTTGTCCCGCCGAAGAAAAAAGCGGTGCGCACCACCTGGTACGACCAGAGTCTGCCGGTTTATCGCAACCTGCTTTACCAGCTGGAGCCGACCGGGCCCCATCAAGTCTGGGTCAGCGACATCACCTACATCTCCACCGACGAGGGAATCCTGCACCTCGCGCTGGTCACCGATCTGGTTTCCCGTCAGATCGTCGGATGGAACGCCGGGGACACGAACGAGGCCAGCGAGGCGATCAAGGCGGTGCAGATGGCCATGGCGCAACTCCCGCCGGATCGCTTTCCGATCCATCACTCGGATCGGGGCAGCCAGTATTGTTGCCACGACTACGTCGCGGTGCTCCAAAACCGTTCGCTGCCGATCAGCATGACCGAGCAAAATCACTGCTATGAGAACTCTTGCGCCGAGCGGGTGAACGGAATCCTCAAGGACGAGTTCAATCTCGACCGAGTCTTTCGCACCAAGACCCAGGCACGAAGCGCCATCGCCCAGGCAATCACCACCTACAGCACCCTTCGCCCGCATCTGTCCCTGCAGGTGCGCACTCCCGACCAAGTCCATCATCGTGCAGCTTGACCGGCACCGCCCAGAGGCGTGAGGCTGACCGCCTCCCCAGCACCGCCTCCCCGGCACCCCCTCCGCTCAATACAGAGCGGGGAAGGAGCCCAGCCCCTTCCCCAGCACCCCATCCCAAATTCCTTTGCCCATCCACAACCAACCCACCAACCTCTAATCAATACCTGTCAACTTTTGATCAGGACTGGACATCCCCTACTCACTACCCGCTACTCGCCACCCACTACTTTTCCGAAAATGTCCTGGTCCCGCTTCCAAAAGCATTTCTATCACCACGCCGGCCTTGGCCTGTCGCTCGATCCGAGCCGGATGCCGTTTCCCGATGATTTCCTAGCCAAAATGGAACCGACCATGCAGGCCGCCTTTACCGCCATGGCGGAGCTGGAAAAAGGTGCCATCGCCAATCCCGATGAAGGACGCATGGTGGGGCACTACTGGCTGCGCGCCCCCCAACTCGCCCCCACCAAGGAACTGGCTGCTGAAATCACGGACGCCCTTGCAGGCCTCAAGGATTTCACCTCAAAAATCCATGCCGGGACCATCTCCGGCCCGGAGGGACGATTCACCCACCTGCTCGTGGTCGGCATCGGCGGCTCCGCCCTCGGCCCGCAGTTCGTCAGCCATGCGCTCGGGCAGCCGGCCTCGGACAAGATGGCGGTTGCGTTCTTCGACAACACTGACCCCGACGGCATGGACTACGTCCTCGCCTCCTTGGCGGACAAACTTGCGCAGACCCTCGTCGTGGTCATCTCCAAGTCAGGGGGCACCGTCGAGACCCGCAACGGCATGTTTGAGGCCGCCGCCGCCTTCAAGTCCGCAGGACTTGACCACGCCAAGCATTTCGTGGCGGTGACCGGCGCCGGCTCCAAGCTGGAGCAGGTCGCCGTCAAGGAAGGCTGGCTCGCCCGCTTCCCCATGTGGGACTGGGTCGGCGGCCGGACATCCGAACTGTGTAACGTCGGCCTGCTCCCGGCGGCACTGCAAGGCCTCGATGTTGACGAAATGCTTGCCGGAGCCGCGGCCATGGACGCGGTCACACGCTCCGCTCGCACCGCCGAAAATCCTGCCGCGCTGATGGCGCTCATGTGGCACTTCGCCACCGACGGGCGTGGTACAAAGGACATGGTCGTGCTGCCCTACAAGGACCGCCTCCTGCTCTTCTCCCGCTATCTCCAGCAATTGGTCATGGAGTCACTGGGCAAGGAATTCGATCTGGAGGGCAACGTGGTCAACCAGGGCATCGCCGTCTATGGCAACAAAGGATCGACCGACCAGCACGCTTATGTGCAGCAACTCAGGGAAGGCGTGAACAATTTCTTCGTCACCTTCATCGAGGTGCTCAAGGATCGGGACGGCGAATCCATGGAAGTCGAGACGGGCACCACCACCGGGGACTACCTGCAGGGTTTCTATCTCGGTACACGCGACGCCCTCAGCGAAAAGGACCGTTGGTCCATCACCCTCACTGTGCCTGATGTGTCCGCGCGCACCATCGGCTGCCTGATCGCTCTCTACGAGCGGGCCGTCGGCCTGTACGCCAGCCTGGTGGGCATCAACGCCTATCATCAACCGGGCGTGGAAGCCGGCAAGAAGGCCGCCACCATCGTCATCACCCTCAAACTCAAGCTGACGGATGCGCTCCAGGCAGTCCCAGGTCAGGCCTTAACCGCCGAGGAACTCGCCTTAAAGGTGGGTGGTGACCCTGAACTCACCTTCAAAATCCTCGAACACCTCGCCGCCAACGGCAAAGTAAAGAAGACGGTGAAGTCCTCCCTCTTCACCAACACCTACGCCATCTGATCGGACTCAATCCACTGTCACGTATTATGTGACACGGGTGCGCCCCATTACACCAGAGCCCAACAGAAGGCGGATTGGGCAAATGGGGCCTCATCCTTCCGACCAACAACCTTGTTATGGCATGTTATTTGCCTTTAACTGGAGCTAGGTATGATTCACTAAGGATTGCATCATGAAAATCCTACCCTTGGGCCTTGGCATAGCAGCAGCAATCGGTCTCGTCATCAGTATCATCCTGCATGCCGACAAAACCCGAGTGAGTGCCGATCTCACGGGCGCCCACATGCGGGCATCCTCATTGCGCGATGAACTCGTGGCTGCGGGGACTCGCGAGGCGAGTTTGCAGCAACGCTTGGTTTCGCAGGATTCCACCTTGGCGGAGACGCGTTCACGACTATCATCCAGCGAGGCGCGTAATGCCCAGGTGTCGCGGGAGATCATCGAAATGCGTCTGCAGCTGGAGGCCGGGCAAGCCACCATCGGCCGGCTCGAACGGGAGACCGGGGAACTCCACCACGAACTTGCCCTCACCCGCCTCAACACCCCCACCATCACCCTCGAGGAGGTCGAGGGTTACCTCACGGCCATATCTACACTGGAAGCACGGGTTGCCGGACTTGAGGAACAGATTGCAGCCTCCCAGCCGCCCGTCGCCGACCCCGGCCGCAGTTTCCCCGTCCTCAGCGTCTCCCCCGGAGATGCCTTTGTGGTGCTGGGTTATGGGACCGACGATGGTGCCCGTCCCGCCCAGCAATTGCGTGTTACCCGGGGAACGGAAACCGTCGCAACGGTTCAAATAAGCGAGATCCGTGGCTCTCTTGCCATTGCGCAGGTCCAGCCTGATAGTTTGCGTAGCAGCTTGCGCACGGGCGACTCAGCCTCTATCCCTTCCTCACCATGACCTTCATCAAGCGTCTCCTGCTTGCGGCTCTTGCCACCTTCATCGTTGCAATCATGTCCGGCTGCACCTCACAGACGGACACCTCCATCCCGTGGAGCCGCCCTGCGAATTGGGAGGGTCAGGTGCCCGGTATGGGAGCAACCCAGGGTCAGGGCCGCTGACCCGCACCCCATCCGATCCGGTGCCGCGTGCGCCGGATTTTTTTGTGCCCCCACCCAACCTGCGAGTACTATTCATCGATCGATGCCCACCGCCAACCCATCGCTGGTTCCACTGCCCGGCCATCTCTACGTGGTGGCCACGCCGATCGGAAATCTGGCCGATCTGACCGAACGTGCCCGGGCTTTGCTGGGTACGGTGGACCTGGTTGCGTGCGAGGATACGCGAACCACCGGGGCCATGCTCACCCGGCTGGGCATCCGGAGGGAGCTCGTCTCCTATCATGATCACAACGAGAACGAGGCCGCTGTTCGGCTGGCGGATCAACTCGCCGCCGGGCGCAGCATTGCACTCGTCAGCGATGCGGGAACCCCGGCCCTGAGCGATCCGGGC
>JBGTGS010000257.1:0-5714 GCA_041746615.1 Opitutaceae bacterium
GGGCAGGGTGCGCCAGGCATCCAGCATCGCGGCAAGCTGACGGGGTGGGAACAGGGTCGCCAGGGTTCGATTTACGCGCGCCAGGAGCGATCGGGCCGTGGGATCGAATTCGCGCGGCAAGCCGGCGCAGGCGTGACGATGGGCAAGCAGGCGAGTGGTGATGTCATCCGGGCCGGCGCCGGGTGACGTGGCGAAATAGTCGGCCACCCGTTGCACCAGCTCCGGTCGCAGCCGGCTCCAAGGGGTCACATCGTCGAAAAACAAATCCCCATGGGTCACCCACACGCGGCCGTCGGCGAGGAGAAGCTCGTGGGTGTCGCTGATCAGCGGGTCGTGATTGCCCGTGAGAAATATCACCGCAGGCACGCGGGTGGTGAAGTGATCCTTGACCACGGCGAGCTCCGACGGGGTCATGCCCGTCTCCGTGTCGCAGGTGTCGCCGTTGAGGATGAGCTGATCGACTCCTTCGAGCAGTGGATCGAGTTGGTCCAGCCGCTTGACGCGACTGGACGCGTCAAGGTGGTGAAGATCGGAGAGGATGCGCAACACGCCGGGGGTGACCGGCCTTACTTGCCGCCGAAGGGATTGGCACCGCCGCGCAGCATGCCGCCCATGTCGAAGCGTTGGAAACCCTCGGGCACGGTGAAGAGGCTGTCAGGAAGGGACTGCTTATCAATCGACACCACTGTCATCCGGAAGGTCTCACGACCGCGTTGGTCCCTGCCCACCATGCGAAGCGGGAAGAACCCCCTTTCCATCATTTCCCGCTGCCAGGCCGGGAGGGCCGTCCGCTGCATCGGATTGCCGCCCATGCGAATGAAGGAGCCGATCCCCTCGGCTCCCCAGATCTCCATCGTGGTGTTGCCGTCCTTGGTGAGGTATTTCGTGCAAAGGTAGCCGAGGATGGTCTCGGTTTCGTTGGTTTTTTCCAGCTGAGGCTGCCGAGAAGCGGCTTTGTCGGCATTCGCTTCGTCCGGAATGGGCATGACCATGTACATGTTTTGTCCCGGCATCAGCATGATGATCTCCTTCTTGGGAAGATTGACGATGCTGGCCATGGTCATTCCTTCCATCGGAATATCCACGCGGATGAAGTCCTTTTTGACGGCGTAGTTCATCGTCATGGTGTTGCGGCCCTCCTTCATCTCCATGGTCAGGCGGCCTTCGAAATCCTGAGCAAAAGCGGTGGTGACCGCGAAAAGGGTGCCGGTGAGGGCAGTGAGGAAGCGAGGCATGTTCATGAAGCCAATCAAACCGAAGAACCGCCCAGGGGCAAGCATCCCGCAGAGGGGGAGTGTCACGTAACACGTGACACATGTTCGGGTGATGTTTTCCCAGAGGCGGCAGCGGCTTTTGCCCTTTGAGTGAGATGGCGTTTCCTAGCTAGGCGGGGGCGGGGAGTGTCACGTATTACGTGACACTGGCTTTGGGTGCGTGTTCGGAACTTGCCTCCCGGCTGGGGGCTGTCTGGAGTGCAGCCATGGCTATTATCGGCTCTCTTACCACCGTGCGTGACCAATTGACGGCAACGCCGTCCTTCAAAGCGGCTTTCGCCTACCTTGAAAAGGCTCTCACCCCCGGATCCACTGAACACACGCGCATTCTGGCGATTGCCGATGGGCAGACAGAGCGGGTAGAACTGGGGGGCGGACTGTTTGCCCTCGAACAGGCCTACCGGTCCAAGCTGCGCTCCGAAGTGGCCTTGGAATCCCACCTCGCCCACATCGACATCCAGGCCATCATTGGCGGGCAGGAACTGATCGAGTTGACCGATGTTGCGCGTTTGCGTGTGCGGGAGGATTTTACGCCGGAGCGTGACCTGATTTTCTACGAAGATTACAACGCGGCCTCGGTGCTGCGGCTGCAGACGGGTGAGCTGGCGGTGTTTTTTCCAGTCGACGGACACATGCCGTCAGTGGCGGCGGGAGTCCCCGTCCTGGTGCACAAGACGGTGGTGAAGGTGCCCGTGACGGTGTGAATTACCGGCATCAGTACCACGCGGGCAATTTTGCCGACGTGCTGAAACATGCCTTGCTGGTGCCGCTGCTTCGTGGTCTGCAGCGCAAAGAGAAGGGCCTGCTTTGCCTCGACACCCACGCGGGTCGCGGGGGTTACGATCTCACAGCGGCGGCACGCGGTGACTCGCTGGCACGCCGGCCTGAGTGGCCGGAGGGCATCGGCCGGCTATGGAAACGACCGGATTTGCCGGGACCAGTGGCTGACTATGTTGCGCTGGTGCGCGAGTTCGATGCGCGGCACCCGGTGCCCGGGGAGAAGATGGACAGGCCGGGGCATTATCCCGGTTCGCCCTGGGTGCTGCAGATGCTGGCGCGTCCCCAGGATCGGCTGGTATTGTGCGAAAAACATCCGGACGAGCATGGAGTCCTGAGGCGTGAGCTGGATTTTGAGTGCCGCGCAGTGATCCGGGAAATGGACGGTTATCTGGCGGTGCGGGCGATGCTGCCTCCTCCGGAAAAGCGGGCCTTCGTGCTGATCGACCCGCCCTTTGAGGATGCCGGTGAATATGCGCAAATTATCCGTGCGTTGGGGGAGGGCTTGCGGCGGCTGCCGGGCGGAACCTTTGCAGTGTGGTACCCGCTGACCGAACGGGCGAGGGTGAACGCCTTCTTCGATGAACTCATGTCCACAGACCTGCCTCCAACCTGGTCGGTCGAACTCACCGTGGCCGGGCCGCAGTCGACCATGAAGATGAAAGGCTGCGGACTCCTCGTGGTGAATCCCCCCTGGCAGGTGGACCGCGAAATTGCTCCGGTGCTGCCCTGGCTGGCGGCGGTGCTGGCTCAGGAGCCGGGCGGCGCGGCGGAGCTGCGGTGGTTGGTGCCAGAATAGAAGCGACGGCGACGACGCCGTCGCAAATCCCAATTATCTAAATCCCAAATCCCAAAATCCGGACCAAGGGTGCCGTCGGAGTGATCCCCTGCTGTGTTTCTTTGGGATTTGGACGTTTGGCGTTTGGGATTTACGCGCTGAGCCGCTCAGCGCGTCAGCAGTTGCTTGGTCAGGAACGAGGTTTGGGCGGCGGCGAGTTCCTTGATGCCCTGCCGGCCGAGGGTGAGGAGGGTCTCCAGTTGCTCCTGTGAAAATGTGGACTCCTCGCCGCTGCCCTGAACCTCGACGAACTGGCCGCGGCCGGTCATGACGACGTTGAAATCAACCTCCGCGTCCTTGTCCTCGACGTAGTTGAGGTCGAGGAGTTCCCGGCCTTCGCACACGCCGACGCTGACGGCGGCGACGGAGTCACTGAGCGGGTTCTCGGGGATGCGTTTAGCGTCGATCAGGGTCTGTACGGCAAGACGGGCGGCGAGGTAGGCACCGGTGATGGAGGCCGTGCGGGTGCCGCCGTCGGCCTGGAGTACGTCGCAGTCGATCCACAAGGTGTTCTGCCCGAGCTTCTGGAGGTCGATGACCGCGCGAAGCGAACGGCCGATGAGGCGTTGGATCTCGACGGTGCGTCCGTCGATTTTGCCCCGGTTGATGTCACGCTGTTTCCGGTCATGCGTGGAGTAGGGCAGCATGGAATACTCGGCGGTGAGCCAGCCGCCCGGGACGCGTTGCTGTTTCATCCACGTGGGCACATTGGCCTCAATGGTGGCGGCACAGATGACGCGGGTGGAGCCGAATCCGACCAAGACGGAGCCGGTGGCGTGGGGGGCGATGCCGGCTTCGAAGGTGACAGGGCGGAGTTGGGCGGCGCTGCGGCCGTCGTGGCGTGCTGGGTTGGTCATGAGAGACAATTACTCCTCCTCGCGCTGGGCGCCGGGGCGGGTGGTGGGGGGCTGATCGGGCTGCTGGCTGGACATATGGGCGATGAGCCGGTCGTTGAAGTCGCGGGCAGGGTTGTGCCCCATCTTCTTGAGGGCCTGGGTGAGGGCAGCGACCTCGACAAGACGGGCCATGTCACGGCCGGGGCGAACGTAGAGCTCGATGTGGGGCACATTGATGCCGAGGATTCCGTAATAGTTCTCCTCGAGGCCGGTGCGCTCCTCGATGACCTCGGGCGTCCACTCGCAGAGGGAAACCACCAGGTCGATGCGCTTGTCCATACGGACGCTTTTCACGCCAAACATCTCGGCGATGTTAACGATGCCGATGCCGCGGCACTCCATGTAGCCCCGGTTGAGGTGGCGGCTGCTGGCGATGAGCTCGCGCTCGTCGAGCAGCTTGATCACGGTGAGGTCGTCGGCGACGAGGGAGTGCCCGCGCTCGATGAGAGCGAGGGCGCATTCGCTCTTGCCGACGCCACTGGTGCCGCGGAGGAGCACGCCGATACCCCGGATGTCGAGGGTGGTGGCATGCTCGGTCGATGAAGGCGCGAATTCGTTGTCGATGCAGAGGGTGGCCAGGTTCACCCAGTTCATCGTGATCATCGGAGTGCGTAGAATGGGCAGTTTGCGCTCCTTGGCCACGGCCATCATCGCATGGGTGGGCTGATAGTTGCGGGTGAGCACCAAACAGGGCACGTGCCGGTCGACCATCTGGTTGAAGATCTCAATCTGCTGGCGCGGTTGGAGTGTTTTGAGAAACGTCATCTCCGCAGCGCCCAGCACCTGGATGCGCTTGTTGGCAAAATATTTGAAGAAGCCGGTGAGGGCAAGGGCCGGACGGTTGATCGAACCTTCCTTGATCAGGCGGTGCAGTCCGGTCTCGCCGGTGACGACCTCGATCTTGAGCTTCTCGCGGTAGATCTCGACGAAATGGGAGACGGTGATGCCGTGGATGTTCTTGAGCATGGGGCGGAGGGCGAAGGCCTACAGGTAAAAGTCGCTGGGAGGAGCGCAAACTATTCCGCTGGCAGCCTGCCGGACTTGCATCTGAATCCCTGGATAAGCGGGAGACCCAGGTGGCTGGGGAAAGAACCTCCCCGGCAGGCTGCCAAAACAGCGCTGCGCGCAGTATCGGAACCAGGAAATTATGCGGGTCATGAGGGGCTGAGGGTGCAGCTGTGCGCGCTGAAACCGGCGCCGAAGCTCACCATCCACCAGGGCGCAGTGGCCTCGGGTTTTGCGGTGCGGAGGGCCTCCTCCAGCACGAAGAGCACGGATGGGCTGCTCATGTTGGCGAAGCGACGGAGGACTTCGCGGCTGGCGGCGAGGGACTGCCCGGGCAGGGCGGCTTCGAGGGCGTCAATCACATCGCGTCCGCCGGGATGTGCGAGGATCCGTCCGTACTGCACGTCACCTTCATCGGCCAGCAGGCGGGTCACGGCGCCGGCTGCCAGTTCGGGCACGGTGCGGTCGAGGCGGTTGCGGAGTTTGCCGTCGCGCTGTTCAAAGCGGAGTTTGTCGCGGTCGGCGGGGACATGAAGGGTGTTGAAACCGTGGCAGCGCAGCCCGGCCGGCCCGGGGGTGGACCGCCAGATGGTCGCGGCGGCGCCGTCGCTGAACAGGCAGGCGCTGATCAGCACGCCGGGGTCGTCATCCAGATAAAAGGCGGCGGAGCAGATTTCCACGGCGATGCAGGCGACCACGGAATCGGGATTGGCTGCGAGGATGCCTTGGGCGGCCCGCAACGTGGGGATGGCCGCGCCGCAGCCGAGTCCGACGAGGTCCTGCAAAAAGGCGTTGGGTCGCAGGCCCCGTTGTTCGGCGACATAACTGGAGACACCCGGGCACAGGTAGCCGGTGCAGGTGCAGACGAGGAGGGCGTCAATATCGGCGGGCTTCAGGCCGGCGCGGGCGAGGGCGGTGTCGAGG
>JBGTGS010000258.1:0-9182 GCA_041746615.1 Opitutaceae bacterium
AACTCCAAAATACAACATTACGCGCCCTGACCCCGTCCGCATTGCTGACCCCGTCCGCATTGCTGCCATCGGCGGCGCAGCCCATGTGGGCAATCGTGAGCTCGCCCTGCGCCTGCTCGAGGCCGGGTCGCGCTTCGATGCATATTGCGCCGGCATGCTTGATGAGGCGAACCTCGTAACGTCGATGCTGCGCCTTCACCCCACACTCGCCCATGTCCCCGGACCGCATGGATACACGCTCCTCTACCACGTTGGCTATACCGGGAATGTCACGCTCGCCGAGGCCGTAGCATCTTGCCTGCCGCCGGCCACCCGGGCCCATCATTTCAATCAGGCGCTGCAAAGCACCGTTAACCGCGGTCACACCGATCTCGTCGCCTATCTGCTCGCTAGCGGTGTTGATAATCCGAATACAAAGAACGGCCGGGGCAAGACTCCCTTGGATGTGGCCCTGGACAAAGGGTACGAGCAGATCACCCGGCTTCTCCGGGATCACCGGGCGGTCACGTCTGGCTAGCCTGACTGCCGCCGTGAATCGAACCATTTTACGCCAGCCCGACGGGGTTGGCCTTTTTTCTGACCCGAATTCAAAAGGATTTTCAGTTTTAAACCATTTTCAGACTCCACTGAAAGACACCATAGACTGAAACAGCATGATAGGCACCAAGGTAGGGCGTTCTCTCCGAGAGTGCCGCTGCGCATTGGGTATTTACCTGCGCCAGAGGAAAATGGGGTCATGCCGTTACACGTTACATTCGGCATTCAAAAGGTGATTTGTAACATGTAACGGCATGACCCCTTCGGCCCGTACTAACTCCAAAATACAACATTACGCGCCCTGACCCCGTCCGCATTGGCGGACCCCGTCCGCATTGGCGAACTCCAAAATACAACATTACGCGCCCTGACCCCGTCCGCATTGGCGGACCCCGTCCGCATTGGCGCCTTCCGCACGCCGCTTGGGGAGATGCGTCAGTTCGAACATCGACTCGGCGGCTGAGGACGTTAAGGCCTTGTTGGATGCCGACAGCCGAGAAATTCGCGGAAGCCGTGCGCGCGGGTGCTGGGACGTTCGCCTTGACCAAGGTGCGCATTGATTGCGGTCGGCGCCAGATTTTGCAGGGCGGCGGATCGATTGTGTTGAAGCCCGAGGCCTTCGAGTTGACCGTGACGCTGCCGAATACGGTGCCGATTCCGCCTGAGCCGACGGCAATCATCAAGGCAGCGGATTGCTGGAGGCTGGAAGCCTTGGTCGAGGGTCGGCTCGGCATCACGTCGGGTATGCTATTTCCGGCGCCGTATCGCCGAATCATGGACCGGGTACAAACGCTCACATTCCGGCTGGATGCGCTCGACCTGGAGGTGGCGGATCACCACCGCCAGACCACAAACCAAATGCGCAAGCAGCATGGTTTGCCGCCGCTGACTGGTCCCAAGCGGCGTGTGGAATTCTTTGCGGTGATTCCGAAGGTCGCACTCGCATTCCTAAACGCGGGAACAGAAACGACTGTGAAGCACCCGTATCTAGGTCAGGTGGGCACCTCTAGCCGCACCGACACATACCACGCAGAGACGAAAGATTTCGAATTCGCACTGATCGAACGGGACGGTGACCTCCATGTGCATGCGCGGTCCCAGCCGAGCTATCGGGGGCGCAACCGGACGCAGGACGAGCGGCTGATGCAAGGCCTGCTCACAGCGATAGGATTTGTTCATGGAATTCATCCGTGGCCGAGCCACCAGCGCGCGTGGCTGAACGGCCGCCTGTGGCTGCACCGTGTGCGCGCGCCGGAGCCGAGAGCCCGTTCGCGATATGCGCCGTTTCCGCGTGGCTATGGTTTTGGGAAGAAGGAGCAGGATCCGAAGCTGGGAATCGGGCGCTCCTTGAGCTTGGCCGCGGAATATTTCGGGATGGGCGAACCGCTCGCTGAGGCGCTGGCCTCGTCGTTGCATTTCTTTCGGGAGGCCACCGATTCGGGGACGCACTTCCGGCTCACCACCCATTCCCTATGCTCGATTCTGGAAGGGTTAGTCCGGTCGATCGCCACCCAAATCACAGCGACGGACCCGGAAGCTAAGGCGGCGGCGGACCGGTTTGCGGTAGCCCAGGCACAGGCGGCGAAGCTTTTGAAGGATCTGCTCGCAGACTCCGTTGATCGCCGCCGGTTGATCGGCCTCATCGAGAGCGCACAGATGCTAAATATCCAAGATGAGTTCAAGCGTGTGTGCGCGCACCTAGGATTACCCTGGGACGAACTTTTCGCGTCCCATTTCGCCGCTTGGAAGAGCGAGCGGAATCCGACGCATCACGGTAAGCTTTCCTATTCACGGGATACAGATTTTCACCATCAGTCGCTGATCGCCTCTGGCATTGTACTCCTCGTCCTGCGGCTCGTCGGTTATCATGGCCCGGCATTTAAGCGGATTTGGGGGATTCAAAGCACGGTTTGCCGGATTTGAAGCGATGCGGATTGAAAGCGTGGACCGGTCCGGAGGCTAGTTTCCGGGAGGACAGATTAGAGAATCGGCTCTCACATGATTCCAAAGCAACAACGCAAAGGCACCTACTTTGTGCACGGACCATATGTCCGATGTCCGGCCTGTGGATTGGATCGTTTGGGCGTGTTGTCGATTTTTGATTACCACTACACGCGCCGCTGCAAGAATTGCACCCACGACGTTCGCTTGCCGCTGCCGCCGCTGAACAAGAAGGTGATCTATCTGGATCAGTTCGTTATCAGCAATATGATGAAGGAACTCGACCCCGCGTGCCCACCAGCGGCGAAAGGCACGAACAAAGGCTTTTATAAAGTTCTGTTCGAGCGATTGGATAGGCTCTTTAAGCTGCAACTGATCATCTGCCCCGACTCGGCGGTTCAGCACGAAGAATCGGTAGTTGATTCTCGCTTTGAAAAGCTACGCCTTGTGTTTCGTCATTTTTCTCACGGGCGGGGCTTCGAACCTGCAGAAACCATTTTTCACGCCGAGCTGTTGGATGCTTTCCGGCGATGGTTGGGCCGCCCGCCAACCGCCCCTCTCGACCGGGAGTTTGCGTTGAACGGCAAATTCAACGTTTGGAATGATCGCCTCCGTATCGATCTAAACTACACCGTCCCAGGCCTCGCTGCCTCATTGCGAGTGACCAGTGGGAATCGCACGAAACATATGCATGCGGTGTGCGAGCGGTGGCGGCAGGCTCCATCGTTCTCTTTCCAAGATGTCATGACGGGAGAATCGCAGGCCATCGTGGAGGAACCCTGGCGCCAGTGGCGTATCTATGCGGCGAAAATGGCTGCCGCACAGCAAATGCCGGCCGGCAATCCCTCCGTCATTGATGATCTTGCCGCCGCGTTTCCGATGGCTGCGTCGAGTCTCGTGGCCCACATGTTGAGCGACCTGAAGGACCTTCCGGTTGAAGAGCGGCTCGAAAAGCTCGGTCAGTTCTTCAGTTCCGTCAATGCGCGCTCGGTGAGCTACGTTAGGGTTAGCGCGCTCTTCTGGGCCAGCCTCGCCCGTGATATCCGGGCCGGCCGGAGTCCGGAAAATTATCCATCAGGCAGTCTTTACAACGATGTCGATATCGTCGCCGCGTACTCCGAATTCTGCGATGCCATGTTCGTGGACAAGCAAGTCTCGCATTTGGCTTCGCAGGCTGAACTCAAGCGCGAACTCTCCGGGCGTTGCCGCCTATTCTCCTTTCGCAAGGGAGAGTCCGAGGATTTCCTCGACTACCTAGCACAAATTGAAAGCGAAGCGACAACGGAGCATCTCGCGAAGGTGACCGAGGTATATGGGGCGGACTGGCCCACGCCCTATGTTGATCTCCTGGCGAACGCCGAACAACGCACCTGAAGAGCAAAAGACGAGGCAATCGCGCGAGTGTCGCAATCAAACCTCGGTCGAGCCGACGTCCTTTGCTTTGGCCCCTCGTCCGCTGTTCCAAACGATCGATTCCGTGTACCGTTCCGCTAAAAGCTCAGCCAGCTTCGGCTGTGACAGAGCAGCAACTTCGGACGGAGAAACACCGGTGTGCGCAAGAAGCTCCAAGAGTTTATCCGTCGGAGTATCTTTATAGCCCGCGAGCATAAAGTCGTAGAGTTCGAGGGGATTATCCGCTCTTCGTTTACGTGTCGCGTATCCATTCCTTATTAGCATGCGCTAGAACAACGGTCAGCGAGTCCGCTGCTCCGAACCAAGCCAATGCCCATTTGGCCAGGGCTGCGTAGTTTCGCACCGGTGCGTTTCGCCCCAGTAGCTGCGCAAGCACAGGGGCCAAGCCATCGAGTGCCTGTCGGGCCTCGGCAGCAAAAGCCCGGGCGAGTTCATCGCACTCCTGAGTGCGGCCCGCCGTGGCAGCAGGGGGTCCAAAGGGGTCATGCCGGAATGGCGCTAAGTTAAGCCGGTTGGTCGTTCAACTCACGACTGTGGCCACGACTGACGTTGAGACGATCGAGGACCCTAACTTAGTGCCATTCGGGTCATGCCGTTACATGTAACAAAGTCGCGGAGTACTAACGTCACCATAACGATATGATCCCGTGCGACTAACACTAACTATTCTTCAGGTTCCAAGGCATTAGTCGGACGAGATCTGACCGTCCGAAATCCCACTTGCCCATAGACCCATATTCATTAGTATGGGTACCCATATGAAAACGACAATCGAGATTTCCTCGCCGCTATTGCGCCGGGCGAAGAGAATCGCCGCGCGCGACAAGACAACGCTTCGTCGTCTGGTGGAGGATGGGTTGGAGCATTCTTTGCGGGCTCGGGAGCGGACGACCGCTGCCGTCCCCCCCTTGCTCATCGTCGGTGGGCAAGGGATGAACCCGGAGTTCGCTGGCGGCGGCTGGGAGAAACTCCGCGACACCCTTTACGAGGGGCGAGGTGCATGATCGCCCTCGATACGAACGTTCTCATCGCGCTGCATCGTTCGGACGCGGCAGGCCATGCTTCGGCCATCCAGGCATACCATGACGCCGGTGGCGACGATGCTCCGTGGGCGCTGCCTTGGCCCTGCGTGCATGAGTTCATCGGCATCGCCACTCATCCACGCATCTTTTCGCCTCCTTCGCTGCTGGATCAGGCCGTGGAAGCCGTGGCCCGATGGCGTGCCCGGCCCGGGACGCGCCTGCTGCACGAGGACGATTCCTATTGGCCCACACTCGTCAGTCTCCTGGCTGCGTCAGGCATAACCGGTCCCCGAATTCACGACGCGCGCATAGCGGCCTTGTGTCTGCATCATGAGGTCCGCGAACTCTGGACCGCGGACCGGGACTTCTCCCGATTTCCCCGCCTGCGTACCCGTAACCCCCTCGTGGCAGCCACGTTTCCTTAAATGTTCGCTTAATGGTCGCAACTGCTCTGGCGCCACATCAAGGGACAATCCGAGAGTGAAGACGCGGGTCGAGTCTTTGTCCCGCTGTTGCGCTTCAGTCCTGCCAGCCCGCCATGCGCCGCGGCGCTCTCGGAGAAAGCGCCCTACCTTCGGACCGACGGCTACACCTCAATTTAGACCGCTCTAAGCCAGCGGAGGGGCGACGACTTGTCTTTGCTCACCCAGGCCGGTGATTCCTAGTTCGACGATGTCGCCGGCCTTTAGGTAGGATCCCATAAATGGGGTCATGCCGTTACACGTTACATTCGGCATTCAAAAGAGGATTTGTAACTTGTATATATTCAGGTTGGGCCCCTTTGGACCGCCCCCTTCTGAATTTAACGTTTTAACGCCCGATCCCTTCGGCTTGGGTCCGACTCACGCCGCCAGCCGGCCACGCCAGGCTTGCCAATACTTCGCCAGCCGGGCGCAGAAAGTGGACGGTTTCTCCGCGTAGAACCGCGTGCCGAGGGACAAAGCGGCGGCACGCAATTCCTGCTGCCGCTCTTCCATCAACTCGTGGAGCTCATCCAACTCCGGCCGATGTCGGTTGCCATCCGATCGTCGTGCGAGGTTTTGTTGTAGGACAGCGAGGTCGTGGTCGTCACCCAAGGTGTCGGCCAGCTTCTCCAGTTCAGTCGCCATCGCGCCCATCTGCGATGGGCGGATGGGTTGCAGCAAGCGCACATGATAACCAAGGTCTTTGACGCACTTGCGCCACGCGTGAAAATTTTCAGATGACGAATCTTTTGACGCCAAAAGAAACGCGCGCCGGCCCCGACCGTACGCAGCCTTCACCCCCGGACCGAGGGCCTCCCACCCATTCCATTTAATCTTCACTCGCGCGCACATTTTCGCAAAACGGTGCAGAATCTGCCCGGCTGCTTTCGCGATCTTCTCAGTCTGAAAGCGGTTCATTTCCCGCTCAAAAGCCTTTCGCAGCTCAGCTTGAGTCTGCCGCAACGCCTTCGGCGCGAGCCGCCCTTTGAAGTGCTCTTTCAGCTGCCGCAGCGTTTGCATGCTGATGTAGGCATCACGCGGGCTCGCGAGATGGGATGCCGCTTTTCGCAGCGTTTTCGTTAACCGTTTAAAGTCATCTTTTTCGATCCCTGCTCGGACCAAGCGTAGCACGGCGCGCGTCTTTTTGATGTCCTTGCGGGCACAATGGATCGCGTCCGGACGATCGGCCTCACTCAGGCATTCGAGGGCGTGATCAACCCGCTCGCGACCCAGACGTCGAACCGCTTTCTCCAAGGATTCTTTTCTTTTGAGGGAATAGGCCATGCTGTCCCATGCTTATTGCTGAGTGAAGGTCTCTAAACGAATGAGGCTGAACCCGGTCGACATTTGTGGTTTCGTGACAACGTTCATCCCAAACCGGCCAAACCGCAAAGCCATCATCATGACACCCCATCCTTCCAGCCTCCTGCCGACACGGTCCGGCAGTAGCGGCTGGATTCCGTTCCTTGCGCATTCCTTGTTTATCCTGGCGGCATGGACGCTGGTCATAAAATACCTTTTCCCCATCGCCTTCGCTGCGGCCGAGGGCAAACCTCTCACCACTTACGTTTTCTGGGACCTCTGGCCGGTGGCTCACGTCTGGCTCGGCTGGGCATTGCTGCGCTGGCCGCCCTATACCCGGGCTCTCGCCATCAGCATGTCGGTGATTGAAATTGTGATCATCGTCACCCTGTTTTATCTTTTTCTCAACAATCCGGATGAGGCGTGGTCGATCTGGAGAACCAACTGGTTCATCAACAAGATTTTTGTCCTGCTCGGCTTCCTGCTGATCCTCGCCACCTTCACCTTCGCACGCAGCCACACGGAACGGTACCGGCGTTCGCTGCTCAACGCCCACCCTTGATTCAATCCACCGCCATGAGCTCAACACCCATCACCCGCAGAGCCGCCCTGGGCCTCATCGGTGCAGGCACCACGGCCCTTGCGCTCTCTCCCCTGCGCGTTCTCGGGCAACCGGCGCAGGGCATCATGAAAACCATCCCGGCCACCGGCGAGGCCTTGCCCGTCATCGGCATGGGAACCTGGCGCACGTTCAATGTCGGCGGAGATCAGGTGCTGCGCGACGCCCGCACCGAGGTTCTCCGGGCCTTTTTCGCCGGTGGCGGCGGCATGATCGACAATTCCCCGATGTACGGATCGGCCCAGGATGTCGTGGGCTACGGTTTCCGGAAAATCGGGATCCCGGACACCCTCTTTTCCGCCGACAAGGTCTGGATCGAGGACGGCAGCAAGACCCGCGAGCAATCGGCGCAATCCGCCGCCCTCTGGGGCATGGAGACCTTGGACCTCATGCAGGTTCACAACCTCCTCTCCTGGCAGCAGCACCTGCCGACTCTTCGCAAAATGAAGGAGGAGGGAAAGGTTCGTTATATCGGCATCACCACTTCCCATGGCTCCCGTCACGAACCTTTCGAGCAGATCATGAAATCGGAGGTGCTCGATTTCGTCCAACTCACCTACAATCTCACCCATCGCAAGGTGGAGGAGCGCCTGCTGCCCCTCGCCGCCGATCGGGGAATCGCGGTCATCGCCAACCGCCCCTACGATGGCGGCAACCTGGTGAAGAGTCTCAAAAACAAAAAGGCACCCTTGCCGGCCTGGGCTGCGGATTTCGACTGCAGGAACTGGCCGGAATTCCTCCTCAAGTTCATTGTCTCGCATCCCGCGGTCACCTGTGCCATCCCCGCAACCAGCAGGGTCGAGCACATGCATGAAAACATGGCCGCCCGGCTGGGACGCCTGCCTGATGCCACCACCCGCCAGCGCATGATCAGCTACGTCGAGGCCCTATGATTGAGGATCTGGGTTCCTATTCCATCGAACGTTTCATCTCGTTCATGCCGGAATCCTACTTCCGGCTTTTCGAACGACAGACTGAAGCGCTTTGGCCGGCCCAGATTTTACTCATCGCCCTCGGCATCGCCGCCATCGTTCTTGCCTGTCGCGGGAAGGGACGCGTGGTTGCCGTCCTCCTCGCGTCGGGCATCACCCTGATGGCCTATTCCTTCCAATTCCGCCTCTACGCGGAGCTCACACCGGTCGGGCGGTATTTCGGCTGGGCGTTTCTCGTCCAGGGACTCCTGATCCTCACTTGGGGCTTTCTCCATCGCTTCGAAGGTCGGCCGCGGCTGAGTGCCTCCGCATGGATCGGCCTCGCCCTGGCGGGTTTCAGCATCGCCGTGTACCCGCTGCTGTCCCTGGTCGCGGGGCGTGGCTGGACCGGCGCGGAGGTCTTTGGGGCCGCCCCGGATCCGACCGTGGGCGCAACTCTCGGCATCCTTCTCATCCTGGCGCGGCCACTGTGGCTCCTCGCGCTCCTGCCGATCCCACTGCTCTGGTGCGTGGTCAGCGGAGCCACCGTGCATGCGCTCGCAGCCCCGCTCGCCTGGACCCTTCCCGTCATCGGCCTGACCGCGCTCGTCGGAGCCGTGCTGAAAACCAAACCTTTCCAACGCTGGACAACAGCCGCCAGCGTCGGCCTAACTCCCTGATTTTTATGAGCAGCCCTCTGACAAACCCATCCGCTCCGGTCGAAACCCGGACCCTCCATGCCCAGCCGTCCTGGGTGATCCGCACTGACCAGGTCGAGCTGGCAGTCACCCACCTGGGTGCGCACATGGCCGGGGTCTCCTTTTATCGCGGCGACTCCGCAGTCGTGGCACCCTATTACATCAGCCCCTGGCAGGGGGAGGGGCTCGACTTGTCAGCCGCACCCGTGCTGGCGCCGTTGCGCGGCGACTTCTTTTGCCTTCCCTTCGGTGGCAATGGCACGCCCTGGCGCGGC
>JBGTGS010000259.1:0-8528 GCA_041746615.1 Opitutaceae bacterium
CCGGCTCGTCTTCGCCGGCGCTCTCGGGCCGGGCATGCTGGCCTGCGTGGACCTGCTCTTCGCGGCCATGGCGGAGGTACGCCGTGACGGACTCCCGGTCTCCGCCCACTTTTTCGGCACCAGCTATTCGCCCACCCCCACAGCGGAGACTCTTGCACTCGCGGACCGGCATGGTTTGCAGGAGTGCGTGCACGAAAACCCCGCCCGGCTTCGGTATTTCGACGCCCTTCAGGTCACGCTGGAAGGCGAGGCGAACCTGTTGCTCGGATCCACCGACCTGGACTTCGTGCCCTCGAAAATCCTCACGGTCCTCGCGGCCAGCCGGCCCGTGCTCGCCCTCGCTCCTGCTGGCAGCGCCCTGAGCAGGCGCCTCGCTGAACTCGGACAGTCCTGCCTGGAATTCAATCCCGGCAGGCCCGATCACAACGCCATCACTGCCACCGCCTCCGCCCTGCGGGAACTCGCCGCACAAACCGGCGGTAATCCGTCCGTCAACACCCTGCTCGCCCCGTTTTCCGCCCGGGCATCGGCCCAGCGCCAGTTGGAAATCCTTAACGAGGCCGCCGCTTCCCGCCCATGCCGGTAATGGTCCAGGATCCCCGCTACGCGGAGCCCGCCGTCGAATATGGCCTGCTCGGCGGTGAACATGTCCGGCGTGGGCAAAAGTTGTTCCTCATCGGCTGCGGTGCTCTCGTCCTCGCCAGCATCTATCTGGCCGCCAATGCCGATGTCGATGACCTCACCCATCTCTATCAGGGGCTGGTGATCTTCGCCCTCGCCTTCCTGCCGGGCCTGCTTTGGGCCAAGTCCGGCGGTTCACGCTTTCCCGTTTTCGAACCCCTCATGCTGCTGTGCGCGAGCGCGTATGCGATCCCACTGCTCAACGGACATCAACAGTTGATGTATTACGCCCCCGAGATCCAGACCCAGGCGGGCTGGGCGGTCATTCTCTACCAAATCTGCGCCATCGCCACCTACCAGTTCACCACCGGAATGCCGGGGCGCTCTGATTTTTGGACCCAACCGATTCTCAGCCGCAAGGTGGAGCATTTTATCACCTACGGCCTGGTGGGCTCGGCGCTATACATGGCCGTCAGCACCTTCACGACCTGGATACCCTACGAATTCAACAGCATCCTGCGCGCGGTGTTTTTCGGGATCGGCATTCTCTGCATCTTCATTGGCATGCAGCAATGGGGCCGGGGCGAACTCAACCCCACGGAACGCACCGTGATGGTCTGCTCCCTGATTCCCATTCTGGTGATCCAGACCATCGGGTTGCTGCTGATCGGCTCCATCACTATGATGGGCATCGCCTTTGTCGGCTATCTTTCCGGAGGCAAACGCATACCCTGGGCCCCGCTGATTGTCGCCTTCCTCATCGTGGCCGTGCTGCACAACGGCAAGAGCGCCATGCGCATGAAGTACTGGGAAAACGAATACCCGGCGCCCACCCTCACCGAGCTTCCCGCCTTCTTCTCCGAGTGGGTCGAATTCGGATTGCAACCACCGCATTCCGACCGCAGCGATCAGCGCGAAGCCTCGAGCAGCCGGCTGCTGCTCGAGCGCGGTTCGCTCATGCACATTCTCTGTCTGGTCATCGATTCCTCGCCGGACCGGCAGGACTTTCTTAACGGGGAAACCTACGGCTACGTGCTGCCCCAGCTGATCCCGCGGCTCTTCTGGCCGGAGAAACCCCGCTCACACGTCGCCACCTATCGCCTCGGGGTATACTACGGACTCCAAACCGAGGAGGGCACCGAAACCACGACCATCGCCTTCGGCATGCTGGCCGAGGCCTATGCCAACTTCGGCATGTGGGGCGCCATGTTGCTCGGGGTTTTCTGGGGCTTGGTGTTTAAGAAGCTCCAGATTCTTTCCCGCTACAGCCCGATGTTCTCGATGGCCGGACTGTTGATGATCCTCCTCACCGCCTGGTCGCTGAACTCCGAACTTACCATGGCCGCCTGGGTGTCCTCCCTGTTCCAGGCCGTCATCGTCGTACTGGGCGTTCCCATGCTCATCCGCCTCGTCTTCGGAAGCTGATGTCCACACCCGCCCCCCTCCGCCTGGCCGTCGTCCTGTCCCATCCGGTGCAATATTACAGCCCGTGGTTCCGCTGGCTTCAGGACGCGACCACCCTGCATTTGAAGGTCTTTTATCTCTGGGAATTCGGGGTGACCGCCCAGACCGATCCCGAGTTCGGCACCACCGTCAAATGGGACATCGACCTGCTCTCCGGGTATAAGCACGAATTCGTCCCCAACCAATCCGCACGTCCAGGCACCGACCATTTCCGCGGGCTCGACAATCCTGATCTGGTCCGGCGGCTCAGCGCTTGGAAGCCGGGGGCTGTATTGATCTTCGGCTACAACTGGCTGTCCCACCAGCGCGTCATTGCCTGGGGCCGCGCCCGCGGCATCCCCCTGGTGTTTCGCGGCGACTCCCATCTGCTGGGTCGACCGAACCCTCCCTTCATACGCCGGCTGATGCTCCGCCTGCTTTACCGGCAGTTCGCCGCCATCACCTACGTCGGCGCAGCCAACCGCGATTACTTTCTCACCTACGGAGTACCCACCAAGCGGTTGTTCTTCGCACCGCATGCGGTCGATCACACCCGGTTTGATCCGGACAACGCGACCATCCGGCAGGCGGCGGATACGCTGCGCACCGACCTGGGCCTCACCGGCAAGCGCGTGGTGCTCTTCGCCGGCAAACTTCAGCCGCGCAAGCAACCGGTCGAACTCCTCCAGTCCTTCCTGCAGGTGGCCACGGAAAGCGATGCCCTTGTCTTTGTCGGCGACGGCCCGGAAAAGGCGCGGCTGGTCGAGATCGCCGCCGGCCGCACGAGCGTTCACTTCCTGCCCTTTGCCAACCAGAGTGAAATGCCCGCCCGCTACCTCATGGCCGATATTTTTGCCCTGCCTTCGCAGGGTCACTACGAAACCTGGGGCCTCGCCGTGAACGAGGCGATGCACCTCGGCAAACCCTGTCTGGTCTCCGATCTCGTGGGCTGCCAGCGCGACCTCGTGCAACCCGGCCACACCGGCTGGGTCTTCCCGGCCAATGATCGCCCGGCGCTCGCTCGTGAACTCCACACCGCCCTCCACTGCTCACCGGACGAACTCAGCCGGCTCGGTCGCAATGCCCGTGACGTAGTTGCCGGCTACACCTACCGCCAGGCCGGTGACGGCCTGATCCAGGCCCTGCAAAGCCTGCCCACCCGCTAACCCGCGGAGCTGGAAATGCCAAATCCCAAACTGCCAAATATCAGCGCGCCGCAGACGCTCTCGTCAGAACATTTCACCTCCCACGACGCGTTGTGCTGTAGAAATTGTAGGAGCGGCTTTATGCCGCGATTTCCGGATCCTTGCCCCTCGCCGCCGTGAGGTGGCGAATCGCGGCGTAAAGCCGCTCCTACATCCAAGGCAGCTTTCTGCTGAAATAAGGCTCTAACCCATGCGCATCACCATTGTCCAAGGCTTCTTCCTCCCTGTCCCCGCCGTGCGCGGAGGCTCCACGGAAAAATCCTGGTTCCGCCTGGCTCGTGAGTTCGCCGCCTGTGGCCATGAGGTCACCATCATTTCCCGACGCTGGCTGGATTGGCCCGTGGACGAAACCCGCGACGGCATCCGCCATATTCGCATTCCGGGGTTCGAACACACCCGCCAGCTCTGGCGCAACCTCCTGCTGGATTTCATCTGGAGTCTGCGGGTCCACCGCCGGTTGCCTCCCGCTGACATCACAGTGGTGCACACGCTGTCCCTGCCGGTCTGGCTTGGCCGGACCTGCTCCCGGGCTGGACGCGTCGTCGTGATGACCGGGCGCATGCCCAAGGGTCAGTACCGCCACTACCGGCGGATTGCCCGGGTTCTGGTGCCCAGCCCGCCGGTGTTGACCCGCCTGCTGCGGGAAAACGCCTCCCTGCAGCCGGTGTCACGGATTTACGGATACCCCATCCCCTGGACCAGCCTGGCCAACCCGGCCACAGGCCCGCGCACCAGCGTTCTCACCATCGGTTATGTTGGGCGCATTCATCGGGAAAAAGGTCTGGACCTGCTTGTTGAGGCCGCCGCCCGACTCGCCGCCCGACCGGACCTGCCGCCCTGGCGGCTCGTGCTCTGCGGTCCCGATGAAATTTCCGCCGGCGGTTCCGGCGAACACTACCGCCTCAGCCTGGAGGGGATCCTCGCCAACGCCCTCCCGTCCGGGCGCTGGGCCATCCGCGCACCGGTCTACAACGACACCTCGTTGACTGAACTCTACCGCCAGATGGACATCTTTTGCTACCCCAGTCTGGCCGCCGATGGGGAAACCTTCGGCGTGTCCGTGGCCGAAGCGATGGCCGCCGGAGCCGTTCCGGTCGTTTCCAAGTTGGACTGCTTCCGCGATCTCGTCCGCGACGGTGACAACGGACTGGTTTTTGATCACGCGGCCGAGGACCCCGTCGCCGGCCTCACGGAGTCACTCGGTCGCCTGCTGGCTGATGCCGGGCTCCGCCAGCGCCTTGCCGCCACGGCAAGGGCTTCGGTACAGCGGTACGATTATCCCGAATATGCCGGACGTCTACTCGAGGATTTCGCAGGGCTGACGGTCGGATCAGACCTATCCCACCAATCCGTTTGATCCCTGACCGGGATTAAAACCTCGAACTCCGCCCGGCTCCGCTGCTAGCTGTATCCACGTGTCCGGCACTCCGCGACCATATCTGGGCCAGAACTGCACGACGCCGTACCCGCGGCGCGAAGTGTTGTTGCGCTGGTTGTGGGGCTTCATTGAGGCCACCCTGTTTCGCTGGAGCCCACGACCACTGCACCGCTGGCGCGCCTGGTTGCTCAAGTGGTTCGGCGCGGAGATTCCCGAACCCTCGCAGGTGGTGGTGTTCCCGACGGCACGAATCACCTTTCCCTGGAGGCTGAGGCTCGAGCCTCGCGCGATGATCGGGCCCCATGTGCGCATCTACAATCCGGGCCGCATCACCCTCGATCGCGGTGCCAACCTCAGCCAGCACGTCCATCTCTGCGCCGGCACCCACGACTACACCCGGTGGAGCATGCCGCTGGTCACGGCCCCCATCCATATCGGGGCCAACGCCTGGCTCGGTGCGGACGTCTTCGTAGGACCCGGCGTAACGGTCGGTGATCTCTGTGTCGTCGGCGCCCGATCGGTCGTGGTCAGGGATCTTCCTCCTCGCAAAGTCTGCGTCGGCTCACCCTGCCGTCCGGTGAAGGACCGGCCCGAGCCGGCCTGACCTCCAACCGCAGTCTTCTGGACCCGCTGCTCCGCCTTCATGCGTCTTTGTCACATCGTGCCCAGTCTCGAAGGCCGTCACGGCGGACCGTCCAAATCGGTCCGCGCGCTGGCCAACGCGCTGGCCGGGGTCGGCGGGCCGGTTGAGTTGCTCACCACCCGGGAGGCCGGCCAGGAAAGCCCGTCCGGTGGACGCGATGCCGCGACCATCCGTACGTTCCCACGCGTGACACCCCGCTGGCTTTCGCGTTCTCCGGAACTGCGGCGACATCTCGCCACCACCGACTGCGACCTGGTGCACCATCATTCCGTGTGGCTGCTCACGTTGCGTTATGCCCATGAAGCAGCCCGGCGGCAACGGCTGCCGCTGGTCATTTCACCACGCGGCATGTTGAGCGGCTGGGCCTACCGCCACCGCCGCTGGCGCAAGCGTCTAGCCGAGCAATGGGTGCACCCCGGGGCCTTCACCGGAGCCGCTGGCTGGCATGCCACCAGTGAGCAGGAGGCGGCGGATATCCGCGCACTGGGTTTCAACCAGCCGGTCTGCGTGGCCCCGAACGGCGTGACCGTCCCCTCGGAGGTCATCCTGAATGGAGCACGCGAGCACTGGCACCGGCACTGCCCGGCCATCGCCGGCCGGCCAACCGCCCTTTTTTATGGACGCTTCCACAGCAAAAAGCGCCTGCTCGAACTGATCGATCTGTGGATGCAGCATGCACCGGCGGAGTGGATGCTGCTCCTCGTCGGCATTCCCGAGGAGTATTCAATCACCCAGTTAAGGGACTATGTTTACCGCTCGTTGGGTGGAGACCGGATTGTGATCGAGGACGGCAGTGGTCGACCTGCGCCTTACGCCGCGGCCAACCTGTTTCTGCTACCCTCTCACAACGAGAACTTCGGCATGGTCATCGCGGAGGCCCTCGCCGCTGGTGTACCTGCCCTGGTCACGGACGGCACGCCCTGGCAGGACTTGAACAACCAAGGGGCCGGTTGGTGCGTGCCTTGGGAAGACTATGGGGTGACGCTCGGTCGCGTGCTGAAAGAGGAACTGACTTCGCTGCAAGCTCACGGCCGGCGTGCGCGTGAATGGGTGGGCGCCACTTTCTCATGGGAGCGGTCCGCGGAGCGGCTGGCCGGATTTTACGACACCCTGCACGTCAAATGAGCCACGGTCACCCGACTTCCCGTCACGTATCCATCGCCGGCCGACGGCTCGAATGGCTCGTGGTCATCCACGCCGGCATCGCGGTCGTTGCCGTTTCCTGGATGTTCGGCGGCAGTGTCTGGTGGGCGAAACTTCCCCTCTCGCTTTGGGGCACCCTCGGCGCGGTTCTGACCGCCTGGGCTGTCGTCCGACGCCATCGCCTGGATCCCCGCGAGGGACGCCGACTGCTCTGGTGGCTGCTGCCCTTTGCGGTGCTGGTTGCGCAGGTAATGATCAGTCTCGGCAACCCCCACTATCAGCGGGTCCAGTTCTTCGAGGAGGAAGTGTTCCGGCCCGTGCAGGCAAACGCATGGATCCCCGGCAGCGCCCGGCCCGATCTCGCGTGGGGGGAGCTGTGGCTCTTGGGCGGGCTTTATCTCACCGGCTTCAATCTGGCCGCGGCCGTCACCCGCCGCCGACTCCTCCGCGGTTTGGGCATCGTCCTCGTCGCCAACGCCCTCGTGCTGTCCGTGCTCGGGACCGTCCAGAAACTGACCGGCGCCCAGGGGGTCTTCTTCGGACTCGTGGAAATCCCACGGGCCGTGTGGTTTTCAACCTTTGCCTATCACAACCACTGGGGGCCGTTTGTCCTCCTGTGCACGGCCGCGGCCCTCGGACTTGTTTTCCGCTCGCTAGGGGGAAGTCAGCAAAGACCCTTCTGGAATTCCCCCGCCCCCACGGTGCTCGTCACGATTCTCTTCATGGCCGCCACCACCCCTCTCAGCACATCGCGGTCCACCACCATCCTGATGGGCATGCTTCTCGCCGGAGCATGGTTACATGGGTTGTTCCTTATCCGGAGCCGAAGGTCGCCCGAAAATCCCGTGGGCCCCTTGGTCGGTCGCCTTCTGCTTGTTGCCATTTTGGGTGCGGGTGCGATCTACTGGCTGGGTCGGGAAACCATCGAGCGACGTCTCGCCGTGACCGGCGAGCAGATCGCAGAGGCGCGACAACTGGGTGCCGGCAACGCACGCCTGATTCTCTATCAGGACACCTGGCAGATGGCCCGGGACCAACCCTGGTTCGGGTGGGGCCTGGAATCCTACGCCACCGTCTTTCAACGCTACAACAGCCGCCCGATATCGCCGGTGGACGGACTCCCGCAATACTATGAGCAGGCCCACTCCGACTGGCTCCAGCTTCTGGCTGAGCTCGGGATCACCGGCACGGTTTGCGTGATCCTCATGGCGGTACTTCCGCTTTTATCCGGAGGACGCCGACTCTGGCAAAGCACCTACAGCCGCTACCTGACCGTCGCCGTGCTTTTGATTGCAGCGTATGCATGGGTGGAATTTCCCTTCGCCTGTCCGGCTGTCGTCCTCGCCTGGTGGATCGGTCTCTTCATCGCCGTGTGCCACGCCCGGCTCGCCCCGAAGGATTCAGGCCGCCATCATCACCCCGTCGATTCCTCCGCATGACCGACCGTTGCCCGATTTCCATTCTCATACCCGCCAAGAACGAGGCGGATAACCTGCGCGCGTGCATCGGATCCGCCGCGTTCGCGGACGAGATCATCGTCGTCGATTCCGGCAGCACGGACGGCAGTCCGGACCTCGCCCGTTCCCTCGGGGCCAAGGTCGTCGATTTCCAATGGAACGGGCAGCTGCCAAAAAAGAAGAACTGGGCGCTGGCCAACGTGGCCTGGCAGCATGGGTGGGTCTTCATCCTCGACGCGGACGAACGGATCACACCCGAACTCGCCGCCGAACTGCGCACCATCGTCGCCGCACCGGAACACGACGGCTACTATGTGAACCGGCGCTTCTGGTTTCTCGACGGCTGGCTCCGGCATTGCGGCTATTACCCGAGCTGGAATCTGCGTTTCTTCCGTCATCAGCTGGGCCGGTACGAACAATTCAGCGGCACCGCCGACACGGGCTCCGGCGACAACGAGGTGCACGAGCATGTCGAGTTGCAGGGCAGCAGCGGCTGGCTCAAGGCGGAGCTCGATCACTACGCCTTCCCCACCCTTTCCAGCTGGGTGGAGAAGCACAACCGCTACAGCAACTGGGAGGCCCGGTTGGAACTCTCCACCACCGGTGCCGAGGCAGCCGCCCGCGCCGACCTCGCCCCC
>JBGTGS010000260.1:0-8870 GCA_041746615.1 Opitutaceae bacterium
TGGACCACGACGTCAGCCTGCTGGTGCCCGAGGTCTTCGCCCGCATGACGGCGGCCGAGCGCAGTGCCCGCGCGCTCATCGCCGACGGCTGCCTGGAGGCCTGCGAGGATTTTGAGCACGAGGGCCGCCTCGTCCCGGCCAGCCGCCTCGGCCACCGCATCACCCACCGGTTTGTGCGCATTTACTTCGCCCGCGTCTTTGCGCATCCCCATGCCGTCTTCACCCCGGAGATGCTCCGGCCCGAGTTGCAGGATCTACCGGTTTTCGTCGATGGCATCGACAACATCATCTCCACCCACCGGCGGGTCGCGGAAAGTTATTTAAATGACGGCAGTGTCGACCTGGCCTGTCCGCCCTTGCGCGCCCTGCTGGAAATCATGAACGGCGGGCGCACCGCGGCGGGTCACGGTCTGGATGCGCCCGAGGTGCGCGGGCTCTTCACCCGCGAGCGCCTCCTGGCCAGCGATTGGTACGCTGCACGTCTCCAGGCGAAGCAGAAGGTGGATGGGACGCTTTGGGAGCGCCACGTTGAATCGTTGGAGCTCTTCCTGGACCAGCCGCACTACGTGGACGTGGCGACGCGGCTTGGCATCAAGGATCGGCTGGTAAAGGCCCGGGCGGAAATGACCCGGGTCAATCAACCCGGTTACAACGGCACCCTGCAGGGTACGATCGGCGTGCAGCCGCTCGATTGAAGCACAAGGGGTCGATGGCAGGAAAAACAGCATTCCCACCGGACGGAAAACCGGCAGGATGCTTCGCATGAAGGCCACCCCATTCCCCCGTTCCAACCGCGGCGCCGGCAAAACCGGACTTTGGATCTTGCTGGTGATCGTCCTGCTGGCCGGGGCCGGACTTTGGTATGCGGTCAACGGGGCCATGGAGCGCCGGGCGGAGTCGGCGGCGAAAGCGGCGGAGGCGGCCGAGGTGCTGAACGCGCGACGGTTGGAGTTGTTTGGCGAGCGGGCGCTGGAGCCCGGGGTCGAGTTCCGGACGAGTGGGCTGGGCGTGAGGATTATCGAACCGGGCGAGGGTCCGAATCCGGTCCTCAGCAGCACCATTCGCATCACCTACACCGGCAGTCTCAAGGATGGACGTGTGTTCGACGAGGCGCTGGAGCCGGCGGAATTCCAACTCGGCCGCCTTGTGCCCGGCATGGCCACCGGCATTCAACTGATCAAGCCGGGTGGAAAGATCGAACTCTTCATCCCTCCCTCCCTCGGCTACGGCAACCGCGTAACGGCTGGAATCCCCGCTGGATCGGGGCTGATTTTTGATGTCACGCTGGTGGAAATTAAGTGATCAGCCTGCCGCTGCGCGGCAGGCTCACATCAACAACAGTCCGCCACCGATGATCAAAATGGCGCCGGCCAAGCCCGCGCGGACGCCGATGCGGACCATGTCGGGGGTGGTGAGTTCACCGCGCGCATAGGCCATGGCATTGGGCGGCGTGCTGATGGGGAGCGACATCGACAGCGAGGACATCAGCGCGATGCCGAGGGCGATGGCCACGGGGCTGGCCTCGGGCCGGGTGGCAACGGCAGCCAGACCGATCGGGAGGAAGAGGTTGGCCACGGCAGTGTTGGACAGAAAGGTGCTGAGAATCAACACCAGCAGGATCATGGCGGCGAAGAGCAACCCCACGCCACCGGCGCCGGGCAGGAGGGAAACCAGCCGCTGATCAAGGCCCGTGGATTCCAGGCCGAAACCAAGGGCGAGTCCTCCAGCGATCAGGAGCAGGACGTCCCAGTCGATCCCGTTGACATCACTACGCTTGATAAGACCGAGCACTGGCAAAGCTGCTACGGGAAGCAACGCCACTGCGGATGCGGACAGGCCGTGCAGGGGCTCCGTCATCCATAGAACAACCGTCGTCGAGAAGATCCCGACGACGAGGAGGCCGCGTCGGGTCAGGCGGGGCGCAGGCAGGACAAAGGACGGATGGGCGGAGGCGCTGTGAAAATGACGCAGCAGCAGCCAGCCGGTGAGGGCCAGCATGATGAGCAGGAGCGGAATCGCGACCAGCATCCAGTCGAGGAAGCCCACGTGATGACCGAGACGGTTGAGGTAACCGACGGCGATGGCATTGGGAGGTGAGGCGATGGGTGTGCCGAGTCCGCCGATGTTGGCTGCAAAGGGCACGGCGAGGAGAAGCGCTTTGCGGAAGGGATCGACCGGGGCCACCTGGGCGAGCAGGGGCATGGTCAGGGTGAGCATGAAGGCGGCCGTGGCGGTGTTGCTCATCCACATCGAGAAGAGTGCGGTCACACCCATGACACCGAAGAGCAGCGCCGGCCGCGACTGGGTGAAGGGCCGCAGCAGCCATGAGGCCATGGCCTGGTCCACGCCTTCCGTGACGGCGGCGCGCGCGAGGAGGAAGCCGGCAAAGAACAGCACGAGGATGGGATCCACCGCCGCGTTGAGCACCGCGCGCAGGGAGGTGCCCTCGCCGGTGGCGAAGCCAAAGCCCGGCCAACCGCCGGGATTGGCGAGAAGAAAAATCTCCGCGGCGATGACGAATAGTGAGGTGGCGAAGAGCGGTACGGCCTCGGTGACCCAGAGCGTGGCCGCGACGACCAGAATGCCGGCCATGAAGGCCTGCTCACGCGGCCAGCCCAGGCCCGCGATGAGGAACCAGGCGAGAGCGACGCCGGCCGACAGGCAGGCCGGCAGCAGCCACGCGGCGGCCTTGGCGCTGACGGGTTGTTTCTCGGGAAAATGGATCATCAGCTCAAACCCTTGATCAGCCCAGCAGGTGGCGGTGCTCCTGCAGCGTGCAGTGATCCATCACGACGGCGAGTCCGCCGGCCTCGGCGATGGCGGCAGCCTCCGGACTGACAATCCCGCTCTGGAGCCAGAGAACCTTCGCGCCGATGGCCACCGCCTCGTGGGCAATCGCAGGACAATCCGCGGGCGGCCGGAACACATCCACGATGTCCACGGGTGTGGGCACGGAGGGAAGGTCGGGATATACGGTCTCGCCGAGGATCTCGCCGCCGCGCGGGTTCACTGGAATGATGCGGTAACCCTGCGCCTGCAGGTAGGCCGCCACGCCGTGGCTGGCCTTGGTGGGATCCGCCGAGCACCCGACGACCGCGATGGTTTTTGCGGAGGACAGGATTCCGCGGAGGAGATCGTCCGTTGGATTCATAGACCTTTACACTCGGACCATCGCTCGCGGATCACAAGGCCGCTGAACAAGAGTGTGCGAAAAACGACCCTGCAACCAATGGCCGCGTGAGTGCAGCACTACTGAGCCGAAATGAATCTCAAGCCGCAGAAGCTTTTGCCACAAGAGGCACAGAAGGCGCAAAATACCATATCTCGGAACTGTATTTTATGTGCCTCTTGAGCCTTATGTGGCCATTGCCTTGATACAATTCTTGGGTTCACCGCAACCGATCCAGGCGCGTCTTCACGTCGTCGCGCAGACGGTCGATGGCTGCGAGGGTGAACGCGGTTATGTCGAGCGCGGGATCCGCGACCAGAGGGGTCAGGTCCAACGCCCAGGTGATGCCGCTGAGCCGGTCGGTGGCGTGCGCCGTGTGAAAAGTGGCGTTGGCGGCACGACGACCGAGGGTGGCGAGGTCATAGCGCTTGCCTCCGCTGATCTGAGAGTCGAAGGACTTCAGCAATTCAGCGGCCAGTTCGACCCGGCGTCCGGAGTCGAGCGCGACCTTGTCGGTGTCAACCAGCCAGTCGAGGTCGCGCCAAACCTCGCAGCCGAGCACCCGGCGTGGACGTCGGTCCGCAGGAAGTGCGCGCAGGGCTTCCAGGCAGCGCAGCAGCACGGCGACGTGCGTATCATGCTTGTCCGCCGGATTGTGCAGATAGACGACGTCGGGCGTGCAGGCACCGAAGATCGCGGTGAGGTCTGCGGTCACGCCGGCATGGCCCGGGGTTTTGATATCTGCACTCGGATGGGCGAGCTGGACTTGGATCGCGTAGTGTCCGAGCTCCGCGGCGCGGCGTTGTTCGTTGCGGCGGAGGGCCAGCATCTGCGCGTCGTCCAGTTTCGCGTAGCTGCCGGTGCGCGGCGAACCGGCGCCATTGGTCACGACCACTCCGCCGAAGGCCTTTCCCGGCGTGTCCAGACAGTCGCAGATGCCCGCGTGGGCCATGATCTCGATGTCGTCCTGATGCGCCGCCACACAGAGGTGCGTCACGCGCGCCAGGGCATCGGCAGGCTCGCCCCCGGCGGGGACATAGACATCAGCATCCGTGCGGGAGAAGGTCATCATCGGTGGTTAAACGGTGGAGAACAGCCTTTCCGGATACTCGCCGCGTGCGACGAGGTCGGCGAGGGCGGATTGCACCCGGGGCTTGTCCTCGCGGTAGGTCACGCCGAACCACGAGGCCGTGGTCAGCACCACCTGTACGGAAGCCTCGCCGGCTGCGATCTGCTCCGACACCGCTTCGGGCAGGTAAAATTCCGATTTCAACTCCCCACCCCTTGCCTGCAGGAAGGCGGTGAACTGCCGGTCGAGTGCGGCGAAAAGTTCCGGGGTAAAGGCCCAGCAGTTCATCGAGACTGTTTCGTTCCCGGTGTAGGTTTTGCCCGAGCCGACATCCGTGCGTAAAATGCCGGTTTGCTCGACCACGCGTTCCAGCGTGCCGTCGGCCGTGAGGGTACACACGCCGCGGGACACGGCGCCGTTCTCCGACAGGGTGTTTGCCAGCCGGTAGCCGACCATCGCGTAGTGGGGAGGAGTGGAAGGGGACGCCGTCGTAAAGAACCCGGCGAGTTTGTCGAAGGCGTCCCGGCCGAAGAAGTCATCCGCGCCGATCACGGCGAAGGGTGTGGAGACGGCGCGACGGGCGCTCCAGACCGCGTGGCCGGTGCCCCAGGGTTTCTCGCGACCGGCCGGAGGAGTGAATCCGGCGGGCAGGTCGTCGATGGATTGGAAGGCATACTCGACGGCGATCCGGCCGGCGTACTTCGCGCCCACCTGCGTTCGAAAAGCATCCTCGAAATCGCGGCGGATAACGAAGACCACGCGTCCGAAGCCGGCGCGGATCGCGTCGAACACGGCGTAATCCAGGATGGTCTCGCCCGACGGTCCGACCGGATCGAGCTGCTTGAGTCCGCCGTAGCGCGAGCCCATCCCGGCGGCGAGGACAAGGAGGGTGGGTTGCATCCCCGCCGATGAAGGCGGAGGCGGCCGCAGGCGCAAGGAGAAGACGGTGATCGTTCGGGCGTAGGAGCGGCTTTACGCCGCGATGCGCCACCTCATGGCGGCGAGGGACAAGGGGCAAGGGCAAGGGCAAGGGGATCGGAAATCGCGGCGTAAAGCGGGTTCGACCCGCTCACCGCAGGCCGCTCCTACGGACGGACGGTGTAGGAGCAAGTAGCCCCGAGCGTGAGCTCGGGGATTTTCGGCATTCGTCCCCGAGCTCACGCTCGAGGCTACGGAAAACCCCGTGACAACGGGCGGCAAAAGACTCCTGACAGGATGCTGTCATCAGCCCATGATAGGATCGCCGTCGCATGACCAAGCCCGCCAAAGCATCCGCCCGGAAGCCCTTGCCTACCCCTGCGAGTCTGACCCGCTGCCCTTGGGCGGAAGCTGAGCTCAATCACCACTACCACGACACCGAGTGGGGGGTGCCTTCGCATGACGACCGTCACCTCTTCGAGATGCTGATCCTCGAGGGCGCGCAGGCGGGCCTGAGCTGGTCGACCATCCTGAAGAAGCGTGAGACCTATCGGACGGCCTACGACAATTTCGATGCAGAGAAAATCGCACGCTATGACACCCGCAAGGTGGCGCGGTTGCTCGCCGATCCGGGCATTGTGCGCAACCGGCTAAAGGTCGCCGCCTCCATCCTGAACGCGCGCGCTTTTCTGGCGGTGCGGAGGGAATTCGGCACCTTCGACCGCTACATCTGGCAGTTTGTGGATGGGCAGCCGGTCCAAAATCGCTGGACCGTCATGAGCCAGGTGCCGGCGCGCACGGCGGCGTCGGATGCGATGAGTAAGGATCTGAAGAAGCGCGGCTTCAAATTCGTCGGCACGACCATCTGCTACGCCTTCATGCAGGCCACCGGCATGGTCAACGACCACCTCGTCTCTTGTCCGCGACATCGCAAAGTAGCGAGTAGCGGGTAGTGAGGAGCGAGCATCCTTTGCTGAGTGGTAGGTGGCGCGCTCGCCGCGCTACTTTGCAGGACTAGCCCGGCTGAGGCCGATAAACCCGCGGCCGCCAACGCGTACTTGCGGGATGTCGGATGAGTGATTTCCATGGGAAGACTTCCCCATGCGCACTGTTGCTGGCTTGTCACGCCGGCCGGATCGTGTTCCCACTGTGGGTATGAAAATCGCCACCAAAACCAAAAAGGCTGCGCGCCGACGGGCCGGGCGAAAAGAACAGAATACGGGCTACCGACGCATAAGGGAACCCGACACCGGGCTTGTCATCACAGAGGCCCCGTCCGGCTCGCCCCAGGTTACTACCGCTCAGATCAAGGCAATGCTCGCTGATTTCCCGTGAAGTAGGGGAAACTACCGGACGGACGGTGTACAAGGGTACGTCGGATGGGGTCTGGCCGAGTATTGTTGTATTTTACCCGCGCAAATAAACCCAGTCATTCATTCTGGATTCACGACGCCTACGAGGTCGCTGCCGCCATCTCCGCCGTCGGCCCGCTGCACTTCCGCGATGTCGAACTGGAGCCGGGAGCCAGGAGAAAGGGAGGGTTGTTACCCCCAATCCGCCCATCGCCTTCATTCCTTCAGTCCTCGATCTGCTCCAGGCTCACGATACGGAGCTCACGCACGGCGTGATCACTCCAATAGGTCACGAGCCAGTCGTCGAGCAACGCGACTTCATGCAGACGCCCGGCCGCGTCTCGCTGTTGGAAGTCGCCGGTGCGGAAAGGTGCCGCCTTCAAGCCGTCCAGGATTGCGGCCAGCCGCCGCTGCTGCGGGCGTGAAACAGCGACCAGGATCATCGCCGCCGCCTCGTCCAAAACCAGCGCGTAAGCGTCCACGTCAGGGCAAATCGAGCTGCTTCTTGAGGTCTTCCCAGCGCACCTTGCGGCCGGCGTCCATCTCGGCGTTACGCCGGCCCAATTCGCGCTGATACTCGGGGTTTTCAGTCCGCAACAGGTGCTTCAAGAACGCGAGCGCCTTGACCCGCTCATCGTGGGGGAGCTGCTCGATCTGCGGTTTGATTTCAGTGAAAACCATGTTCATAGGCTAGCCCTCGGCTGCGGTTCCGCAAGCCCGGCTTCAGACGACGACCCGGCCCTGGCTGGTTGTCGCGGCGGGGTACAGCCGCGATTTTCCGATCCTCATCAACACTCTATCACCTGTATCCGTTGGGCTTGATCGCAGAGCTGCCAGCCTCACTTGCGCCGGGGAGGCCGTGAACTTGGGCCACGATTTCGAATGAACGGAGTCGGGCGGCGTGATCGTGGATCATGGCCGACACGATCAGTTCATCCACGCGGGTGCGATGGATGAAGGCTTTCATGCCGCGCCTCACCGTCTCCGGCGAGCCGACCACGGCTTCGCGGAACGCCTGCGCCACCCCGGCCTCTTCGGCGGGGGTCCAGAGTTTGTCCATACTCTCCACCGGTCCTGGGAGCATGCCGGGGACGCCGCGATGCAGGTTCAGGAAGGCCTGCTGGAGTGAAGTAAACAGCCGCGCGGCGGCCTCGTCGGTGTCGGCGGCATACACGGGTATCGCGGCCATGGCATGGGGCTTGGGCCACTCCTCGGAGGGCTGAAACTTGCTGCGATAAGCCGTGAGCGCCGGCTCCAGCAGAGCCGGAGCGAAATGCGCGGCGAACGCAAACGGGAGTCCGAGGGCGGCAGCCAAGTGTGCGCTGTACAAGCTTGAACCCAGCAGCCAGATCGGAACGCGCGAGCCGGCACCCGGTACGGCTTGCACGTGCGGGTCACCGGTGCCGGCCAAGTAAGCCTGCAATTCCAGCACATCCTGAGGGAACGTATCCACCGCGTTCGCTCGCTCGCGGCGCAGCGCGCGCATCGTGCGCTGATCCGTGCCCGGAGCCCGTCCGAGACCGAGATCGATCCGTCCCGGGAAAAGGGCTTCCAGCGTGCCGAACTGCTCCGCGATCACCAGAGGGGCATGATTGGGCAGCATGATCCCGCCCGATCCGACGCGGATCGTCGTTGTCCCCGCCGCAAGGTGGCCAATCACGACTGCCGTCGCGGCGCTGGCGATGCCGGGCATGTTGTGGTGCTCCGCGACCCAATAGCGATGGTAGCCCCAGCGCTCCGCCTGTTGCGCCAGGTCGAGACTGTGTTGCAACGCTTGCGCTGCGTTCCCGTCCGCAGGAATCGGTGCCAGGTCGAGGATGGAAATCGGAACCATCCCTCAAGCTGTCCAGTTGGCGTTACTTTGCCAGCCGGCGAGGGCGACGATTCAGCTAAGGTCACTTATTTCAGAAGAGAAAGAGGGAAGAGGAAAGATTGGGGACCTTTACCGGCCGCGGGCGGCTCGGGGAGGGATAATCCCAAGTGACGGACTTAAAACCGCCACTCATCTCCGACTATGAGTGTCAATCAGTGTTCATGAGTGGTTAAATTCCGTCCTTTCATACTCCGACTACATCGCGGCTTCGAGGATGGCGGTGAGTTCCTGCGGGGTGAGTTCGATGGGGTTGGCTTTCATGCTGCTGGCGCGGCGGGATTTTTCCACGAGATCGGGAACGGCCTTCGTGGTAAGTCCGAGTGTGGCGAGGCTGGGGATGCGGAGTTGCCGGTTGAGCGCTTCCAGCCACGACACGGCATCGTCGGCCCGGGCGCCGGGCTGGCCCGTCAACATCCGGGCGATTTCGTCGTAGCGATCGAGCGCGGCGTGTCCGGGCTGGCGCACGCGCAGGGCGGCCAGGTTTGCGCG
>JBGTGS010000261.1:0-16441 GCA_041746615.1 Opitutaceae bacterium
CCTCAGACGCAAATCCCAAACGCCATCCCGCGCATGCGGGATGGCGTTTGGGATTTCCCAGCGGCGCTCCGCGCCGCCGGGCGTCACTTCGTTGTTGTCAACCCTCCGGCCCTGCGCAAACACTTCTCCTGACTCGACCCAAGCAACTCCTTATTGATGGCAAATTCTTTTCCCTCCGGCGGCCGTCGCCCCGGTTATTATCAGCGGCGCAACAACGATCCGTTCGCGAACATCCGTCGCAACCACCGCATCAAGGTCCCCTCGATCCGGGTGATCTCTCCAGAAGGCAAGCAGCTCGGCATTCTGGCGACTGACAAGGCCCTGCAACTGGCCATTAGTGTGGGCCTCGACCTGGTCGAAGTCGCTCCGAATGCCACGCCGCCCGTTTGCCGCATCATGGATTTCGGCAAGTACGTCTATGAGGAGCAGAAGAAGAGCTCCCACGTGAAGGCCACGGCGAGCAAGATCAAGGAGATCGAATTCACCGCGCGCATCGCGGACGGCGATTTCTACACCAAGCTGCGCCATGCCGAGGAGTTCCTTGCGCATGGCAACAAGGTGAAGCTCCGCCTCAAGTTCCGCGGTCGTGAGATGGCCCATCCCGAGATCGGCTTCGCCGTGGTCACCAAGGCCATCAGCGAGCTCAGCGGCATGGGGCACCCCGACAGCGAGGCGCGGCGCACCGGCAAACAGATCAACGTCATGTTGACGCCGAATCCACCGAACAAGCGCAAACCCAAGTTTCATGTTCCGGAGCAGGCTGCACCGGATGGGGCGGGGCACGAAAAGCCCGAGGCTTCGGCCTGATCGTTGTCATGAAACGGGGCCTGGTCCGGAGCACCCGTTCCCGGCTCGCCGTCCTGGCGGTGTTGATCCTGGCTTTCGTGTGTCCCCTGCATGGTGCGACCTCCGCTTCCGCCCGCCCGCTGCCCGGGGTGACATTCAACGGGGTGGATTATGTGGAGGCCCGGGCTTTTTTTGCACGTTATGGTCTGCAGGAAACCTGGGTTGAGCCGAACCGGCGTCTTCGGCTGGAGAGCGCCTGGACCCGGATCGAGCTGGAAATGGACAAGCGCGAAATCCTGCACAATGGCCTGCGCATTTTCCTCGGCGAACCCGTCATCTTCCGCAATCGCACGCTTCATATCAGCCGGATCGATGCCGAGCGGTATTTCGCCCCCGTGCTGAGACCGGCCGGAATTGCCGGCGAGATTCCGAAGTTGCGGACCATTGCCATCGATCCGGGGCATGGCGGCCGTGATACCGGCACCCTCAATGCCCTACTCAAGCTTGATGAAAAAAACCTCACCCTCGACGTCGCGCAGCGCGTGAAGGGACTGCTGGAGCTTCAAGGTTACCGGGTGGTGCTCACTCGCACGGAGGACCGATTTGTTGAGTTGGAGGAGCGTGCCCTCATCGTGAAGCGGGCAGGGGCGGATCTATTTATCAGCATCCATTTCAATGCTGTGGCCAACGCACCCGGCGTGCGGGGGACCGAGACCTACATCATGACCCCGCGGCATCATCCCTCTACCCAACCGGAGCGCGACCGCACGATGATCCCGACCGAATATCCAGGCAACCGTCACGATCACTGGAATGCGGTGCTCGGCCACCACTTTCACAAGGAACTACTCAGTCTACCGGGCACATCGGATCGCGGGTTGAAACGGGCCCGCTTCAAAGTGCTCACCCTGTTGGACTGCCCCGGGGTGCTCATCGAGTCGGGTTATTTGTCCAATGACGCGGAAGCGCGGCGCATTGGTACGGAGGTGTATCGCAACGATCTCGCCGGGGCCATCTCTGCGGGCATTCGTGCCTACGCGGTGCAACTCGAAACCGCGGGAAAACGATGAGCGCGCTGCAGCTGCTCTGGGTCGCCCTCGGCGGCGCCGTGGGATCGGTGGGCCGCGTGTTGATCACGGTTGCCCTGCCGGCGGAGCGGTTTGCCTGGGGAACCCTGCTCGTGAATATCACCGGTTCATTCCTGATTGGCTGGCTCATGGGCCGTCTTGGCGGACCGGCGGGGGAAAATGCCCGCCTGCACGCCCTGCTGGTGGCCGGTTTCTGCGGCGGGTTCACCACCTTTTCCGCCTTCAGCTGGCGGGTCTTTGACCATTTCCAGAAGGGCCAGCCGGTCGCGGCGCTGGGCAACGTGCTCTTGTCTGTGACCCTCTGCTTGCTGGCCACGTGGGTAGGTTGGCGGCTGACGCGCTGAGCGATCATTAATTTTCGCAACTCGCGCCTCGAAATGCACGGCGCATGCGGGCAAATTCAACCCCTGCCGATGAAACTGCGGTTTCACCTTCTCCTGCTGCTTTTGATTTCGGTTCTACCGTGGACCGGGGCCATGGTCCGCGCGGAGGATCTGGCCGCGCGCGTCATCGTACTGGCCAACAGTGATGATCCCGATTCCGTGCGGCTGGCCCGGACCTATGCGGAACGCCGCGGAGTTCCGTTCGACAACATCATCGCGCTGAAGATGCCCCTCGGCGAGGTGATCACCTGGCCGGAGTTTGTGCTTTCGATCCAGCAACCCCTGCAGGACGAACTCCTGCGCCGTGGTTGGATCGACGGGATTGTCATGGATTTAAGGGACGAAGCCGGTCGCCGGAAGGTGGCGATGTCGGGTCACCGCATTTCCTACCTGGTGGTTTGTCGCGGCGTGCCGCTGCGGATTGCGCACGATCCGGCGTTGTACCGGCCGGTGCCGCCACTCACCAACCGTGCCGAGTTCCGCACCAACGGCGGGGCGGTCGATGCTGAGCTGAGCCTGCTGGCGCAGAGTGGATTTCCCATCAATGCCTTTGTACCTAATCCTCTGTTTCGCAACGACCGGCCGGGCGGTCTGGAGCAGGGCCGGGTCGTGAAGGTGTCCCGACTGGACGGCCCGACCTTCGAGCAGGCCCGCGGGCTCATCGAAAGTGCGCTGGCGGCCGAGCGCTCCGGCCTGATCGGTCGTGCCTATGTGGATACAGGCGGGCTGCATCCCGATGGGGACCAGTGGCTGGAGGCGACCGCGCGCGAATTGTCCGGACTGGGTTACGACCTGGACGTGCACCGGCCCGACGGGACGATGGCGGCGGAGGACCGGGCGGATGGGGCGGTCCTGTATTTCGGCTGGTATGCTTCCGACCTTAACGGACCCTTTGCGGTGCCCGGCTACCAGTTTGCGCCGGGGACGGTGGCCCTGCACATCCACAGTTTTTCCGCTCAGACCCTGCGGAGGGAGCATGGCGGAGGGTGGGCGGGTCCGCTGGTGGCGCGCGGGGTGGCGGCGACGTTTGGCAATGTGGGGGAGCCCTATCTACAGCTTACCCACCAGCCACAGCTGATCCTGCGGGCACTGGCTCGCGGCGACACCCTGGGCGACGCGGCCTACTACGCCCTGCCTGCGTTGAGCTGGCAGGGAATTGTGATCGGGGATCCGTTGTATCGTCCGTTTAAGGTTTCGTTGGAGGACCAATGGGAGCAGCGCGGACGGGTGCCGCCGGTCCTGCAGCCTTATCTGGTGTTGCGGCAACTAAACACGCTGGATGCCGCGGGACTTCCGGGCGAGGCCCTGCTCCTTGCCCGGGAATCTATACGGGCCTCGCCCGGAGCAGTTCTGGCCCTGGAACTTGCCAGGCGGGAGGAGGCCGCGGGTGACCCCGCGGCGGCGGTGGAGGCTTTGGCGAGGGTGGCCACGCTACCGGCCCCGGGATCCTCCGAATGGGCCCTGCATGCGCAGATTGCCCGGCAGTTGGATGCTTACGGGGCTCCGATTCCGGCCTTCGCGGTTTGGAAGGCACTCCTTGGGTCAGGTGACTTGCCGCCCGTCCTGATGTCGGCCTGGCTGGAGGAGGCGCACCGAGTTGCGGTCCGGGCCGGGGAGGATCGTCAGGCGGCCGACTGGGCCAGACAGCGGGAGCGACTGCAGGCCCAGCCGTGATGGTCGAACTGGCTGCCGGGCCGCTTCGCAACTCTGGACGTGGACCCGGCTCAGACCTTGTCTACGATACGATCGGCCAATCCATACTCGATCGCCTCCTTGGCGTTGAGATAGAAGTCGCGGTCGGTGTCGCGGTTGATCCGATCGAGCGGCTGACCCGAGGCTTCCGCGAGGATCACGTTGAGTTCGCTGCGGAGCTTTTCCATCTCCTGAGCCTGGATATTGATGTCGGTGGCGGGCCCGATGAAGCGGCCGGAGATGAGTGGCTGATGGATGAGCACCCGGCAATGCGGATAGAGCAGACGGCGTCCCTTGGATGCGCCGCACAGGAGGATCGAACCCATCGATGCCGCCATGCCCGTCACGACGATCGTAATGGGGGAGGTGATGAGCTTCATGGTGTCGTACACCGCCATGCCTGCGGTGATGGAGCCACCGGGAGTGTTGATATAAAAGGTGATGTCCTTTCCGGGGCCGACGGCCTCGAGGTAAAGGAGCTTCTCGGTGATGTCCTTGGCGGTCTCGTCGGTGACGGCACCCCAGAGGAACAGCTTACGTTGGCCGAGGAATTTCTTCTGGATGAGCGAGGTAACGGGCGAGCCGTGCTTTTTTCCGCTATCATCGACCTGCTCATCGTCCTCGTCGTCATCGAGACGGGGCAGGGGGGCGGAAAGTCCGGGCTGGAGATTGTCGAAGTGCATAGGACGCCAACGTTGGCGGCCCCCGGTCGTTTGGCAAGGATCGGTGTGGCTTGGCAGGGGCTTAAATCGGCTAGCCGGCCGGCACTCAGATGGCTCGTTAACAGCCGTATTGGGTTGCGCACGAGCTTGTCAGTGCGATGGAAGGGGCTAGAGTATGGTCATGAATATGAGCGTTGAGGAGATTGTTGAGGTGTCCCGGGCCTTGCCGCAAAGCCAGCAGGCCGAACTCGTGGACCGGATTCTTCTGACGATGCATGGCGGTCAGGAGCCGGACCAAGCCAAGGCGTGGTCCGACAGGGTGCACCAGCGCGTGGAGGAAATTCGCAGCGGCCTCGCCAAAGGTGTCCCCGGTGAGGAAACCGCAGCCAAAATCCGTCGTATAGTTTCTTACGCGTGAGGCCAATTCTGATGTTTGGACGATCACAGCCGGCGGGTCGCCGCAAGTGGGACCTCGATGCCCGCCCTCAATACGGGGTCTTGTCGGGTTTGGCGGTCCACTCACTGAACAGGGGGAGGGCGGCATCGCGCAGAAGTGGGACCATCCTTAGGGATCGGGCGGTGGTCGGCAGGGACAGTTCGCGGTAAATCCGATCGTCGTCAAAGCCGATGGCGGCGGCGTCGGTCCGGCTGCAGGCATAATGGACGGCGGGTATCCGGGCCCAGTAAATGGCGGCCAGGCACATCGGGCAGGGCTCGCAGCTGGTGTAAAGCTCGCAGTCGTCGAGATGGAAGGTGCTGAGTTCCCGGCAGGCACTGCGGATGGCCTCGATCTCAGCGTGGGCGGTGGGATCGTTGGCGGAGGTGACCCGGTTGCAACCGCGGGCGATGATGGTGTCGCGGCGGACGATCACGCAGCCAAAAGGGCCTCCCTGGCCGGAGCGCAGGCCCTCCTCCGCGAGGCGGATCGCCTCCTGCATGTGGGATTCGGATGACATGGTGAACAGGTGGGCGGCTGTTCACGGGGTAAAACCGCACGCCGCCCCCGGTTCAGATCAGGCCCAGCTTCATTTTTCCCTCTTCGGAGATCATTGACTGGTTCCAGGTCGGTTCCCAAGTGATGCGGACGTCGGCGTCATTGACACCGGGGACGAGGAGGATCTTGGACTTGGCGTCCTCGGCGATGGCCGGACCCATGCCGCAACCGGGGGCGGTGAGGGTCATGGCCACGTTGACCTTGTAGCCGGGCTCCGGCGTCTCGACCTTCTCGGTGTCCATCGAATACACGAGCCCGAGGTCCACGATGTTCACGGGGATTTCCGGGTCATAGACCTTCCTGAGCTGGGCCCAGATGGCCTCGGGGTCGGGGGCTCCATCCGCGAGAGTGGCCGCGGAGACGGTGTCGACCGTGGTCTGTTCGCCGAGGGAGTCAGCGTCCTTGCCGTCGATGCGGTAGAGGCCGGTGGAAGTCTGTACGGTGTAGCTGCCGCCGAGAACCTGATGGATGAAGACCTGGTCGCCGGCAAACAGCGTGTGTTTGTCACCAGAAGGGATCTGGGTGACGGTGACCTCGCGGGAAAGGGTGCGTTCTTTGCTCATAAGGAATGGACTTCGAAGGAATGGACGAAGTCCATTCCTAGCTTTTAAATTTCGATTGGATCAGCTCGCTGAGCACGGCGTGGAGTTCATCGTTCTCGAGTTTGTTGAGAACCTCCTCGAAGAACCCGAAGACCAGGAGTTTCTGGGCAGCGGCAGGAGGGATCCCGCGGCTTTCGAGATAGAATTCCTGCTCGGGCTCCACCTGGCTGGTGGTTGAGCCGTGGGTGCAGCGGACATCATTGGCCTGGATCTCGAGACCCGGGAGGCTGTTGGCCTCGGCGGTGTCCGAGAGCATGAGGTTGCGGTTGCTCTGGTAGGCGTCGGTTTTCTGGGCTTCGGGTGTCACCACGATGAGGCCGGAGAAAATGGTCCGGGCGGTCTCGAGGAGAGCGTTCTTGTAGAGCAGGTTCGAACTGGTGTTGGGGGCGAGATGGGTTTGGAGCGTGCGCTGGTCGAACTCCTGATCGCTGGAGGCGACGGTGAGGGCGAGCATCTCCGAGTGGGCACCAGGACCGAGCAGGCGGCTGTGTGATTCGTGACGGGCCTGGCGGCCGCCGAGGTGAAGATTGAGGGAGACCACGCGGGCGTCGCGCATGGCGGTGATCGAGTTGGTTTGGAGCGCGAGGGTGTCGCGGGACCAGTTTTGGGTGCCGATGTAGGTGAGCTGGGCACCGGGGCCGGCATGGAGGTCGTTGACGCCGCAGACCAGGTGGGCCGAGCGATCGCCACTGACGAAAAACTCCACGAAGGTGGCGCGGGCGTCATCCTCGAGGACGACGAGAGTGTGCGGAAAGGTGGACTGGCGCGGGCCGGTGAGGGTGTGCTGCACGACGAAGGGCTCGGGAATCTGGACTCCCTTGGGGACGTAGAGCAGGGCACCGGCGGCGGTGAAGGCGGTATTGAGGGCGACGAATTTGTCACCTCCGAGACTGGCCGGATGTTTTTGGAACCACTTGCGGACCAAGTCGCTGTTTTCGCGGAGGGCTTCGTCGAGGGGGCAGAAGATCACCCCCTTGGCGGCAAGGTCGGCGGGCAGGGTGGTGCGACCGATGACCTGGCGGTTGGAGAAGATGATCTCGGCGGTATGGGCGAAATCGGGCAGTTGGGGCACGATCTGTGAGGCATCCTCGGGCAGGTCAAAGCCATCGAGGTTGAGGCCCTGAAGATTGCTGAAGCGCCAGGACTCATCGGTGCGCGTGGGCATGGGCAGCGCAAGAAAGCGCTCCCAGGCGGCCTGTTTGGACGCGATCCACCAAGCGGGCAGGTAGGCGCGCTGGGCGAGATGGGTATTGAAACGATCGGCGGTCAGGCCGGTGAACGGCGGATTGGAGAGCGTGGCGGACATTCCGAAGAAAAAGGCTGAAAGGCTGAAGGGCTGAAAGGCTGAACTTGTATCCGGAGGATCGGCGTTGCGCCGATCCTCAATAAGGAATCGACTGCGTCGATTCCTCAGCCGACGGAGCCTTCCATTTCGAGGTCGATGAGGCGCTTGAGTTCGACGGAATATTCCATCGGAAACTGGCTGACGAGGTCGTTGACGAAGCCATTGACGGCGAGGCTCATGGCCTGGGCTTCGGTCAATCCGCGCTGCTGCATGTAGAAGATCATTTCCTCGCTGACCTTGGAAACGCTGGCCTCGTGCTGCACGGCGTGGCGGTCGCCGCGCACGGTGATGGCCGGGTAGGTGTCGGTGCGGCTGTTGCTGTTGATCAGCAGGGCGTCGCACTCGGTGTTGTTCTTGCAGCCCTTGAGATGCTTCGGGATGTGGACCTGTCCCCGGTAGGTGCTGCGGCCATGGCCGACGGAGATGGATTTCGCAACGATGGACGAGGTGGTCTCGTCGGCGGCGTGGACCATCTTCGCGCCGGTGTCCTGGTGCTGGCCGTCGTTGGCGAGGGCGATGGAGAGCACCTCGCCGCGGGCGCGGCGGCCCTTCAGGATGACGCCCGGGTACTTCATGGTGAGGCGGCTGCCGATGTTGCAGTCGATCCACTTGATCTCGGCGTCCTCGTGGGCGAGCCCGCGTTTGGTGACGAGATTGAAGACGTTGTTGGCCCAGTTCTGGACGGTGATGTACTGGATCTTGGCGCCTTTCATGGCGACGAGCTCGACCACGGCGCTGTGCAAGGTGGAGGTGGAGAACTTGGGGGCGGTGCAGCCCTCCATGTAGGTGACCTCGGATCCCTCGTCGGCGATGATGAGGGTGCGTTCGAACTGGCCGAAATTTTCCGCGTTGATGCGGAAGTAGGCCTGGAGGGGCATGGCTACCTTGACGCCCTTGGGCACGTAGATGAAGGAGCCACCGGAGAACACCGCGCTGTTGAGGGCGGAGAACTTGTTGTCCCCGGTGGGGATGACCTTGCCGAACCACTTGCGAAAGAGTTCGGGGTGCTCGCGCAGGCCCTCGGTGGAGTTCACGAAGATGACGCCCTGTTTGGAAACGACCTCCTTGATGTTGGAGTAGGCGGCCTCGGAGTCGAACTGGGCCTCGACGCCGGAGAGGAACTTGCGCTCCTGCTCGGGAATGCCGAGCCGCTCGAAGGTGCGCTTGATGTCCTCGGGCACCTCATCCCAGGAACGCTTGGGCTTCTGGCCGCTGGAGAGGTAGTACCGGATTTTGTTGAAATCGATGTTGTTGAGATCCGTGGTGGCCCAGTGCGTGGGCATGGGCTTGTCGAGGAAGGTTTTCAGGGCCTTCAGGCGGAACTCGAGGATCCACGGGGCCTCCTTCTTCACCGTGCTGATGTAGCGGACGGTGTCCTCGGAGAGACCGCTGCCGGCGTCGAACTCGTACTTCACATCGTAGGTGAAGTTGCCGGCGGACTGGTCGATGCCGTCCGTCGGGTTGTCGACCGCAGCTTCAGGGGAGAGCAGGTCTGTGGGTGGTTTCATGAGATTTGATGGTTGAGAGGGGAGGGTCGCGCGTCAGGCGCGCGCTCAGGCGTTGGCCAGTTCCTGTTTGATCCAGTCGTAGCCCTTGGCCTCGAGTTCGAGGGCGAGGTCCTTGCCGCCGCTTTTCACGATGCGGCCGTCATACATGACGTGGACGAAGTCGGGTACGATGTGGTCGAGCAGGCGCTGGTAGTGGGTGATCATGAGGACGCCGAGCTTTTCGCCGCGGAGGGTGTTGACGCCCTCGGCGACGACCTTGAGGGCGTCGATGTCGAGTCCGGAGTCGGTCTCGTCCAGCAGGGCGAAGACGGGTTCGAGCATGGCCATCTGAAGGATCTCGCAGCGCTTCTTTTCGCCGCCGGAGAAGCCGTCGTTGACGGCGCGGGAGGTGAATTTCCGGTCGATCTTGAGCAGGTCCATCTTGCTGTAGAGCCGTTTGTAATAGGCGGTGGCATCGAGATCCTCGCCCTCGGCGAGGCGGGCCTGGACGGCGGCGCGTAGGAAGTTGGCGATGGAGACGCCGGGAATGTCACTCGGATATTGAAAGGCGAGAAAGAGGCCGGCGCGGGCCCGTTCATCGGGTTCGAGTTCGAGGATGGACTTGCCGTCGAGCAACACGTCGCCGCCGGTGATGGCGAAGTCGGGATGGCCCGCAATGGCCTTGGCCATGGTGGACTTGCCGGTGCCGTTGGGCCCCATGACGGCGTGGACTTCGCCGGTTTTGATCGTGAGGGAGAACCCCTTTACGATGGGCTTGTCGGTCTGTTCGCTCAGGGCGACTTGGAGGTTGCGGATTTCCAGGGTTTGCATGGGAGAGAATCGAGGGGATGGAGGGGAGGCTGATCAGTCGGTGTGACGTTGGGCCCGGCCCCGGAAGGTGATTTCAACTGCGTCGGTTTCAAAGCCCTCGGGAATGATCGCCTTGATGCGTTCAAGCAGCTCGGGTGGCATGTCGATATCGAGGGTTGAACCGGTCGTGTTGTCGTGAAAATGGGCGTGCGGGTGCAGATTCGGGCAGAAGCGGGTGGGCCCGCGCTCGAAATTGACGGCCCGGACGAGTTCGCACTGCACGAGGGTCTCGAGGCAGTTGTAAACGGTGGCGAGGGATATGCCGGGGAGTTCCGGACGAACCCGGGCAAAAACCTCCTCGGCGGTCGGGTGATCCCGTTTTTCGAGCAGGGCGTGGTAAACAACCTCGCGCTGAGGGGTGTTGCGAAGCCCGCTGTCGGCGAGCTTCTGCGCGAGGGCATCGGTATTGGTGATCATGGGTGGCATGGGTGTAACGCGGATAAACCAACTAGATTGGAACTATTCCAAGTATCAACTACTAATTGGAACAATTCCAATTAAGAGAAGATATGAATTTATAAATCAATTACCAACAATGAGTAATTGATTTTATTATGATTACCAAATCTTCCCGTATCTACTGACAAAAGCCATAGTAGAAGTGATTATGGGAAGTTGATAATGGTAATCGTCAGCTCTTGGCGGGGAGTGGCGAACTCGAGGGTTCGTCGAGGACGGACCGGATCAATTTTAGCAAGGTGTCTGCATTGTAGGGCTTGGGCAGAAAATGTTTCACGCCGACGTTGACGGCCTTGGCGACGCGGCCGCCGGCGTTGAAGCCGCTGGCGGCGATGACGCGGACGTGGGGATTGATGCGGGTGAGGGCGGCGATGGTGGTGGGGCCATCCATCACGGGCATGACCATGTCGGTGAGAACGAGGGCAATGTCCGAGCTCTGCCGTGCGTAAACGGCGACGGCCTCGGCGCCGTCGCCGGCGGTGAGCACGCGGTAGCCAAAGGCCTCGAGGGTCTGCTGGGTGACGGTGCGGATTGCGGGCTCATCATCCACCACGAGGATGAGTTCGCCATTGCCGCGGGGTATATTGACGATGAACGGGTGGTTGCTGACGCTGCGCAGGGAGGGATCGGCGGGCAGGTGCACCGTGAAGGTCGTCCCCTTGCCGTGTTCGCTCGAGACGGTCACGAAGCCGCCGTGGCTCTTGATGATGGCATGGACCGTGGAGAGACCCAGGCCGGTGCCCTCACCGACTTTCTTGGTGGTGAAAAACGGCTCGAAAATCCGCGGCACGAGCTCGCTGGGAATGCCCACGCCGGTGTCGCTGATGGTGAGCATGACGTGCTGGCCAGGCTGGGCCAGGCCGCTGGTGCGGGCGTACTGTTCGTCGATCACGACATTCTTTGCTCCGAGGGTGAGCACGCCACCCTGGGGCATGGCGTCCCGGGCGTTGACGGTGAGGTTGAGCAGCACCTGATGCAGCTGGGTGGGGTCGCCGATGATCGGCCACAGTTCCTTGGAGAGGGCGGTCTCGATTTCGATGGACCGGGGGAAGGTTTCAGCGGCGATCTTCGACATTTCCTTGATCAGCGGTTCCAGTCGCAAGGCGATGCGCTGGCCCTCCATCCCGCGGGCGAAGGAAAGAACCTGTCGCACCAGATCGGCGCCCCGGCGGGTGCTCGTCTCGATGGTGTTCAGCAGTTTGAGGTGGCCCTCATTCTGCGCCTGCTGTTTCAGCAACTCGATGGCCATGAGAATCGGCGCGAGCACGTTATTCAAATCGTGGGCGATGCCACCGGCCAGGGTGCCGATGCTTTCCATGCGCTGGGCCCGGAGATATTGGGTCTCAAGTTTCTTTTGTTCGGTCAGGTCGCTGAGCCCCCCCACCAGGCGCACGGCCCGGCCCTTGGGATCACGGATGACGTGGGCACGGTCCTTCACGATCGCATGACTGCCGTCCTTCCGGAGAAAACGGTATTCGTCCGTCCACAACTCGCCGCCTCCCGCGATCACCTTGTCGAGGCCTGAGACCACCCGCTCGCGATCATCGGGATGAATGCGCTTCGTCCACGATTCACTGGTCGGCTCGAGCTCGCTGGGCTTGAAACCGAAGAGGACTTCAATCCCATCGCTCCACCAGACGAGGTCGGTGGCCAGATCCCAGTCCCAGAGGGCATCGCTGGTGGCCTTGGCCAGCAACCGGAACCGTTCCTCGGCCGTGATGCGATCGGTGATGTCCTCCACCGTACCGACATAACCGTTCAGGGAGTCGTCGCTGTCGCGTTGCGGAGCCACCAGCATGCGGACCCAGCGGATCGAACCATCCGGACGGACCAGCCGGTGCTGGTCGGTCCATTGGGCGGTGGAGCCGATCCGGCGCTGCCATTCGGTGGTGATGCGGTCGCGGTCATCGGGGTGCACGCAGGCGCTCCAGCCCTCGCCGAGGGTTTCCTTGACCGGTCGTCCGGAAATCGCGCTCCAAGCGGAATTCTGGTAAACGGACCGGCCTTGCAGATCGCATTCGAAGATCCCGATGGGAGCGGATTCCGCGAGGGTGCGGAACCGTTGTTCACTCTTGCGGAGGGACTCGAGGGCGGCCTCCCTCACGGAGATGTCCAAGGACAGGACGAGGATGGCCGGTCGGCCCTCAAACGTGAGCTCATGGGCAAACACCACCACGGGGAAGACGGTGCCGTCCTTGCGACGATGTCGCCAGATGCCCGAACGGCGAAAGTTGCCGAGGGTGCTGGCCGTGGCTTCAAGAAAGGCGGGGACGTCCTCGAGGGGCCGGATATCCATGGCGGTCATGGCCAGGAACTCCTCGCGTGAATAACCGTAACTCTCGATAGCGGTGTTGTTGACGTTGAGAAAACGGCGCGTTTTGCGGTCGTAGACCCAATAAGGAAGGGGGTTGGCCTGAAAGAGCAGGCGGTAACTCTCCTGGTTGTCACCCAGCACGCGCAGCGCCCGCCGCAGTTCCAACTGGTTCATGACCTGTCGGGCGAGTACGCGGAGGGTTTCCTGCTGCTCCGGGGTGAGCGAACGGGGTTCGTGGTCCAGAACGCAGAGCGTGCCAAGAGCCTGGCCGTCGGGGGTGACCAAAGGTGCGCCTGCATAGAAGCGGATACCGGGGGTGGATGTAACCAGGGGATTGTCGGCAAAGCGTCGATCCTTGGTCGCATCGGGCACATGCGTCACCCCTTTGGGTTGGAGAATGGCATGGGCGCAGAAGGATTGGGCGCGGGGGATTTCCGTGGAGTCCTGACCGCTGCAGGCCTTGCACCACTGCTGGTCACCGTCCACCAGCGAGATCAAGGCGATGGGTACCCCGCAGACCCGGGCGGCGATGTTCACCAAGTCGTCAAACTCGGTTTCCGCCGGGGAATGGAGCACCTCATAGGATTGCAGGGAGGCAAGGCGGGTGGCTTCATCGGACGGAATGGGAGCGGCGGGCATGATTGATCGGCTGGAACCGGCGTGGTGCAGGAAAGTGGCAGTTTCAGCGGGGCACCGCAACCCTGTATTGGCACGCGGGAAACCCGCGCCTCCTCAGCCCCCGTGCTCGGCGAGCCAGCGTTCCGCCTCGATGGCCGCGGAACAGCCCATGCCGGCGGCGGTGATGGCCTGGCGGTAAACATGATCGGCGCAGTCGCCGGCGACGTAAACTCCGGGAATCCGGGTCTTCACCTGCGATCCGTCGGCCGCCTTGAAATACCCGCCTGCGTCCACATCCAGCGCCGGGGTAAACGGGCCGGTGTTGGGCACATGGCCGATGGCCACGAAGACACCCTTGACCGCCAGGACGGACTCGGCGCCGGTCTTGACGTTCTTGATCTTCAGGCCGCTTACTGCACCGGCCTCAACGCCCTCGACGGCGACGGGTATGCTGTCCCAGACGCATTCGATTTTCTCATGGGAGGTGGCACGGTCGGCCATGATTTTGGAAGCGCGCAGCTCATCGCGGCGATGGACCAAATAGACCTTGCTGGCGAAACGGGTGAGGAAGAGCGCCTCCTCGGCGGCGCTGTCTCCGCCACCGATCACAGCCACATCCATCTTGCGGTAAAACGCCCCGTCGCAGGTGGCGCAGGTGGTCACGCCTTTGCCGCCGTAGAGTTCCTTCTCGCCGGGCACGCCCGTGAGACGGGGTGAGGCGCCCGTGGCGATGATGACCGTCTTGGCCAGGATCGTGCGGTCACCGCAGATGAGCTTGCGCGGAGACGAGGTGAAATCGACCGCGTTGACCTGGGCCTGCTCGAAACGGGTTCCGAACTTGGCGGCTTGCTTGCGCAGGTTGTCCATGAGCAGGAAACCGTCGATGCCCTCTGGAAAACCGGGGAAATTCTCCACTTCCGAAGTCGTGGTCAACTGGCCACCGGGGAGTGAACCCTCAAGGACGAGAGGGTTGAGATTGGCGCGGGCGGTGTAGATGGCGGCGGTGAGGCCGGCGCAGCCGGTGCCGACAATGACGACGTTTTCGACGGAGGAGGAGGACATGGATGAAGTGCCAAGCGAACCCCAAATGGGCTGCGGTACAAGGGCAGAGTTTTAGCAGCCTGTCGGACTTAGCTTCAATACCCGACAGCAGACGGGCGGTGATGGAGCGTGCGCGGCGGATCCTCCCGACAGGCTGCTAAACGAAAATGCCCGGGCATTTTTGAGGACGATCGAGAAGCTGGCCAAGCAAGTCCGACGGGCTGCCAGGGTCAGCCACCTGCGTCTGTCATCGCCCGAAAACCGAAGGAGTTGAATCCAAGTCCGACGTGCTGCTAGGTTGCCGCCATGCGCCCGCCCGACATTCTCTGGATCGTGACCACTCAATGGCGGGCAGGCGCGACGGGTTATGCCGGGGATGCCCAGGTGAGTACGCCCGGTCTTGATGCGTTGGCGGCGAATTCGACTGATTATGCGCAGGCGGTGACCCCGCATCCCTTCGGTCCCTTTGCCCGTGCGGCCCTTCTCACCGGCCTGCCCTCACCGGCGAATGGGGTTCGCGACTATTTTGATCCACTGCCTGTGGAAACGCGGACCCTGGCTCATGACCTCGGCGAGCGCGGTTACCAGACGGCATTTTTCGGCAAGTGGCATCTGGCGCGGCGCGATCCGACGGCCCCGCTCGTCGGTGAGGCCCATGCCCGCACGCGGGTGCCTGTCACCGCGCGCGGCGGCTTCGGGTTTTGGGAGGGATTTGAGGGTGGGTTCATGCTCAATGACCCCTGGTTGCATGGAACGCGGCTGCCGGAGCCGGTGCGTTTTCCGGGTTACCAAAGTGACGTGCTCTGCAGCCGGGCGGGGGCTTGGCTCGCGCAGTCGAACCGACCCTGGTTTGCCGTGGTCAGCCTGGAGGCGCCACATCCTCCCTATGACGCGCGCGCGGCGGGGGTGGAGGAGCGGGCGGTTGAACCCCCCGTGAATGTACCCGCTGCAGCCCGGGTCCGTGCCGCCCGTGAACTTTCCGGTTATTACGCACACATTGAAGCGACGGACCGCTCCATCGGCAACCTCCTTGCCTCCCTGACTCGGGAGACGTGGATCGTCTTCACCTCGGTTCACGGTGACATGCATGGCGCGCACGGACTATTCCGCAAAGGCTGGCCGTATGAGGAAAGCGTGCGGGTCCCGTTGCTGATCCACCGACCGGATGGCGTGGGTTGCCGGACGGCCGCGCCGGTGTCGCTCATGGATCTGCCCGCCATGACCCGGGCTTGGGCGGATGGCAGTGAGTGGACATGTCCCTGGGGGCATGCGCAGATTTCGATGCCCTCGGTGGTCGCGCTGCCTGACCAATGTGACCGCGTGTGGCGTGGTGTGCGCACGCCCGCGCGCAAACTTGTGCTCAATGCGGATGGCTCGCCGTGGCTTCACTTCGATCTGGAGCAGGATCCGCTCGAACAGAACAACCTGGCCTTTGATCCCGAGCGGGCGGCGGAACGCGCGGAGCTGGCCCGGTTGATCTTGCTCGCGTGAGCACCGGCCCGGTTGAGGAACCTCCCCACGTTCGACTCTGATCGCCGATTCAGCCCCGGGTTCTGGGGGCCGAGCCATCAATCGAAGGGCACCGGCTGGGCCGGGAGGGCCGGCATGGGGCCGAGCTGCTCCGGTTCCGGCCCCGGGGACTTGATCCGTGGGGAGGTGGCGCCATTGCTCCAGCGGCTCCCGCTCATGAGAATCTTGGCCTTGGCAGGCAGGCCACGTTCATGGCGCATCAGCTGCCCCGCGAGCAGGTCGATCGCATTGGCCCCGATGCCCCCGGCATCCTGGAAGATGCCCGCCACCTTGCCGTCGGGTGCCGGCAGGTCGAGGTCGGCGTAGGCCACCTTGGCGGGGACGCGCAGACCGCCGCGGCGCAGCCACCCGGCGATTTCTGAATCGGTGCCGATGACGGCATCCACCTTCGTCCGTTTCGCCCAAGCGAGGAGGGCGGGTTCGGCAAGCACTTCCGGGCAATGGATGAGGGTGGGATCCATCAGCCCGGCTGACTGCATTTCCAGCAGGTAACCGGCGGTCCAGAGTCCGTCGACGCGGTGATGGAAGTCCCGGGACAGGGCCAGTCCGATGCGGCGTCGACCTGCTCCG
>JBGTGS010000262.1:0-15658 GCA_041746615.1 Opitutaceae bacterium
CTCCGGATGGCACGTCCCATTTGCGGATAAATCCGCTCGAGCCCGAAAACGCCTGATTCCGCCCCGCCGCGCTCCCGCCGCCACCGTAGTGTCAATTTACACCCTGCTTCCCGAAATCAGCGAACTTGGGACAGGCTCTAAGATAGAGGCGTAGTGGCCTGGACTTAGTGTCCCAATGCCAACGTTGCCGGTGGACGGGAAGGTATTCGTTTGAGCGCAAATTGACTCGGCGATAAATGTCCACAACAGTGCTAGGGCAATATATAATCTCATGGGGTTAGTTGTAATGGAGGGAGAAAACAAATCGCGATATGCTTTCAATTTTGGGACCGCGAAGGGAATTAGTCGCATTAATTAGGAAGAAAAGCTTTTTTACTTTTACTTTCGCCATTAGTTATATTTTATAGATATTTTACATTTGGAGCAGGTGGTATTCCCGTAAAATAGCGAAGTACAGGTACTAAGGCGCAGGGTGAAGCAGCAGTTTCTCCCGATCACAAAAACCTACGCTATCGTTGGCGTTGTTCCCGCGGCCTATTTTCCCCGGCAGATCTCGAGGCTCCGAAATAGATCTTCACCACCCTTGGTAAGCCGCGCAGACGGCGTGACCGATATTCGTCATTAGCTCACGGTGACTTGCGCACTGGAAAATGCCGAAGCGATCCTTTGCTCAAAGTTCGACTCACACCATTTTCTCTATTCCCGAGCATCGAAGTTGGGTTTCGACGAGGATCGTTTACTGGCCGGACCACAAGCCTGAGGTCACACGAATGTGCTTTAGGAAATAGAAGCGGGCGGAACCGCTTGTTTGATCAAGCTCATTCCAGGCAGTTCGACCTGCTCCTCTGATCTCCCGCACTTTTTTTGGGATTCGCCCAGTTCACTCCCAGAAAATGGAATAACGTGTTTGGGTTGGGCCGTAGTAGATGATATCACGGCACCTACCTCCAGGATTCCCCACCATGTTGCGACTTTCAGGAAGAAATGCGCTCTCGTGCCACAAGTGCAGAATGCACGCCTCTCCATCACGAACTCGTTCAACTTCGACGCGGAACTCGGCCGGATCCTCACCTTCCCTCGTTAGGTCGGATTGAACCTTTGCAACCTCCTCTGGAAGGAGGCCTATTGCATCCGACAGCCGAGGTAGGGAATCCCGGCGCTTGATGGCGTACTCATCTTGCCCGTCGGAATACCTCATCCCCGTGTAGCAGCTGCAGATTTCTCCCATTTGGTGCATGTCTTGATACTTCATCCGCATTTCTAGTACATTCGTTGTCCATAGTAGGAAATACGGCGAAATGAGCAACAATTCATCCCCAAAGCCCAGCTCGTCCTACAAACGTAGAATTGGAATCCGTCTCAGTAATCGCATCTGCTGATAATGAGCGCGCCTTGGGGATCAGTTCGGGATTCCTAAGGTTTTCTTAGCGTTCTCGAAGGATTAGCCAGAAGTTGAGGAGAGCCTGCCCTACAGAGCCATCTGATCTAAAATGCCCTTTTGCTCAACAGGGCTCAGTTGCACCCACTGTCGCCCGGTGTAATCGCAGTTTGGCCGATTGCCGGACAGCCATTCCTGCCAGCCTTCAGGCTCCAGAACCTGGGATATTGCGCGTGAAGCAGCTCTTACCCGTTTCACGGCGTTTTTCCCGACCTCACGGGTCTCCATCCACGTTTGGAACGCTTCAACCGTACGGGGATCATCCGGGTACGCCGATTTGATTCGGTTGAATTCGGCCATCACTTCGTGGACTGCCGATTCCGGCATTCGGAAAATGTCAGCCAATCGTCTGCAATCCTCCGGGCTGAGCGAAAGCGGTACAAAAGTGGTGGGGGCGTTCTCCCCTACATTCTGCCCGTTCTTTTCAATCTTGTTAATCGCCCTATGGCCGCCCTCACGATGCCCTTTTTTTGCCCTGGTGGGCGCCCTAAGCCCGGGTTCTACCACTGAAACCTGCCCGCCTTTGGGTTCGCCCTCGAAATGACCAGATCCTCCCTGCCTCTCATCCCGCAATGAGAAGACTCGGGAATCGAGCAAGGTCGCGACCGTTCCTTTAGCGCGGCCCTTAAAGCCAACCAGACCGTGGGCCGCGAGGCGCGCCTTTGCGCAACGATACTCCTTCTGAGTGAGACTACAGCTCTTCCAGTCCCCAATCAGTGCTTGCCCGTAAGCGAGACCCATGGGTCCCGGATTGCTGGAGAACCTCGCCCGTAGTGCGATGCGGGCCAAGAGTGCAAATGCCTTGATGTCATGGGTCAGGAGCCACTCCACCATCTCACCTCGCTGTAACTTCACGAAGCCCGTACTCATCGTTCACTCCCTCCTGGATTCAGCGACTCCGCCGGATATGGATGGCTTCTTGCTCGAATCCAGCAAGAGCGAGAAGGACGCGCTCCCGGTGATAGCGTACACACCGTGCGGACAGTCTCACGACTGGGATTTTACGGTCTCTTTGCAGCCGCTCAATATGTCGGAGTGAACATTGAAGTTCAGACGCGATTTGGGCTTTGGTGAGAAGGGTCGGCCTGCTAACCGGATCGACCGTGTCGTGAATAGACGTCATAATGACGCCAAAAGCGCGTCGCTGTTGCCATGGGTAAATTTCTTTCCAGCCAGTCAGGTTTTCGCCACGCGCATTGAGATTTTTCCGACAGATTTCCGGCCTTTTGGGTCAGTTCTCCGGCAATGTTTCCGTGGGCGAGCCTGGCGGTTTGGGACCGGGTTTCCAGCCGTCGTCTCGGAGGATTTCAAGAGCAAGTGCCATCGGCACGCCCTTGCTGGGTGAGTCGATCTCACCGTGACGTCCTCGTTGTTCCATGCGGTATTTAAACTTCTTGTGGAGGCGACTGGCCACCGTCGAAGGACTGTCGCCCGAACCCATGCCTTCTCCAACAGCATCCCAAAGCATGGCATCCGTCCAAGAAACCCGCGTTTCGCCAGATTTCTCGGCAAACAGGAGAGCTTCCACTCCTCTGTCGGTAAGCGCCGCGTTCAGCCTGATGGCTTTCTCACTAATCTCCTCCAACTCCTTATCGTCGAAGGGAGCTTCGTAAATCACATCGCGCGCCTGTCGCCATGCCCAACAAGCGTTTACCAGCATCCCGCGACGGGTCTCCGTACTCCCAGTTCCAAACCGCTGGCCAAACATTTTCACGGCGATGATCACAATCTCGGAAGGTGATGGATTCATTTTTGGCTAGCTCCCGGACTTTGGTATTAGTTCGGTGGATTGGTGGCAATATTCCAGTACGCATCGGCTTCATCGGGCCGTACCAACTCCCGATAGTGCGCGAAGATCTCCTTGGTAGTGGTGTGACCCATTTCCAGCGCAAGAGCGTTGGCGTTGCCAAATTTAGCCAGATGGTAGCTCCCAAAGCTATGCCGCAGGCCATTGTGCGGCCATTGCTTGAGTTTGGCGGCTTCCATTAGTGGTACGAGACGCGTTCGCCAGTGGGATTCGTTGCCCGGCACCTTCGGATCTCGAGCGCTTGGGAACACCAAACCTGTCCGGCGCCCGTAAGGTAAGAGCCACGATTTCAGGTTTGGCTGCATGGTGACCAGGCGTCGTTTGGCCGTCTTGGACTTGCTCGCTTTCACCTCAATGAAACCGCGCGCGAGATCCACCTCGTTCCAATCGAGTCTAAAAATCTCGGACTGCCTTAACCCCGCAAACGCTCCGATGGCCAGAATCGGGACCACATCAAAAGGAGCCGCTTCCAACAATCGCTCCAATTCAGCTGGCGTCAGGATCGCCGCTGGCTTGTCCTCGACCCTGACCTTGTCGATTCGGACCACAGGGTTGGCTTTGGCGTAATCACGCTTAACTGCATGCTCAAAGAAAGCGCGGACGACAGCACGGTAGTTGTTCTGAGAAACCGCGGAAAGGCCAAGGGAGGTTAGCCAATCATCGATCTCGGCGGTCGAAATATTGGCAACCACACGGGTCCCAAACGTCGAAGCGAACACCTTCAGCCGGTGGGCAATGTCCTTCAAGGACCGCTCCTTGTTTCCTTTCTGCTTCTTCGAGGCGACGTATTCGGTCACAAGTTCAGCAACAGTCAGGCTTCGACGGGTCGCCTTGATATGCTCGATGAAGTGATCAACCGCTTGGTCGATGGTGAATCCGTAGGGTTTCAATCTCGCAGCGCAGCGGGCTGCGATCACACGCGTTTCATCAGAGATGGAGAGGCCTCTCTGCCCTTCGTTCTGGAGCTTCAGGTTGAGGCTGTCGGCGAACGTGACTGCGAGGGTGCGGGTCCGAAAAAACTTCCGGTGTCTCTGCCAGGTTCCGCGTGCGACGCGCTCACGGTCTTCAACGGTGGCGTCGGGATTAAGCTTCTCCCAGGCGATGAGTTCGACTTTGCTTGGCGTGCGGCCGGTCGTCCAAGTCACCACATACTTTGACGTTGAGGAATGCCGGTAAGGCTTCAGCTTAACCGTAGACGTTTTCACGATCTCCAAAGCATAAAGTCCATTGATAAAGTGTCAATGGATTGACAACGAGGAAATCTTAAAATACGTAAGTTATTGACGGAGAGGTGGCAGAGTGGTCTATCGCGGCGGTCTTGAAAACCGCTGGGCCGCAAGGTCCCGGGGGTTCGAATCCCTCCCTCTCCGCCATTGCCAACGGCAATGGGGTACCGGCAGAGCCGGGTACAGGCGGGAGGCATGTCCCCAAAATACGGTTGACCAAGCTTGAAATGAAACCCTCACAGTGTAAGGGTTAAATGAAACTAACCTTCATCGAACTGCCGCTGTTTACCAGCCTCATTACGCAGCTCACCGATGACCATTTTCTCATTCAACTTCAAAACGACCTGCTGAAAGACCCGCATAAAGGGGACATCATCCCGCGCTTGCAGGGCCTGCGCAAGGTGCGGATGGCTTTGCAGGGCCGGGGCCGGTCAGGCGGGGCCCGGGTCATCTACCTCTATCTTCCCCAGCACCACGCGGTCATTTTCTTTTACATTTATACCAAAGCCAAATCGGAGAACCTCACCTCGGACCAGGAGAAACGGTTGAGAGCCGCCGTCGAAACCATCAAACGAGAATTCAGACATGAAAACCAAGGACATTGAATTCAACGCCGACGACCTCGTCGGCAGCGTCGAGGCGTTCGCCCAGCATCTGACGGGCAAGCGGAAGCTCACCCTGCGCACGGCAACAATGCCGTTGCCGCCGCCAATCAAGTCACTGACTCCTTCACAGGTGCGCTCAATCCGCAAGAAATTGAACGTCAGCCAGCCGGTTTTTGCCGCGATGATGAATATCCCGACAGTGACCGCCGCGAGTTGGGAGCGCGGGCGACGTAAACCGACCGGGGCGGCGCTCCGCCTGCTCGATATTGCACGCAAACACCCCGAGGTAATAGTTGCTGAATAAGCGAACCAAGCTGCCCTCCCTATCCGCCAAAAATCGCTTTTTCGATTTTGGTAACGCTTACACCGCTGTAAACACCAGGGAGGCGTTGGTGCCGCCGAAGCCGAAGCTGTTGGCCAAGGCCCCGCGCACCGTTTTTTTAACCGCGGTATTGGGTGTGAAATTCAACCCTAGGGCCGCGCACTCCGGGTCCAGGTTGTCGAGGTTGATCGTCGGTGGAACCACGCCGTCGCGGATCGCCAGCACGGCCGCAAATGCCCCCATCGCACCCGCGCCGCCGAGCAGATGCCCGGTCATCGATTTGACCCCGCTCACATGCAACTTGTCCTTGACCGAACCGAACACGGCCACGATGGCGGCAGCTTCCTCACCGTCACCACCGGGCGTGGAGGTCGCATGCGCGGAAACGTAGTCGATGTCCTCCGGCTTCAGGCCGGAACGCGCGAGCGCATCACCCATCGAGCGTTGCGAGCCTTCGCCACCGGGGGCGAGGGATGAAAGATGGTAGGCGTCGGATGAAGCCGCGTAGCCACGGAGCTCGGCGTAGATCTTGGCGCCGCGACGGCGGGCGTGTTCGTACTCCTCCAACACAAACACCACCGAGCCTTCCGAAAGCACAAAGCCGTCGCGATCCTTGTCGTAGGGACGCGAAGCCTTCGCCGGCTCGTCGTTGCGCGTGGACAGGGCCCGCATCTGCGCAAAGGCGCCGATCGCGAGCGGCGTCACGGTCGATTCGGAACCTCCGGCGATCATCACATCGACATCCCCCCGGGCGATGGCTGCGGCCGACTCGCCCATGGCGTGCCCGCTGGTCGCGCAGGCCGAGGCCACGCTCATGTTGGGCCCGCGCAGATCGAGCAGCAGGCTCACTTGTCCGGAAAGCAGGTTCGGCGCGATCTGGATGATGAAAAAGGGCGAGATTTTCCGAAAACCTCCAGCCTTCCAGGTGTCGTGCATGGCTTCGATCTCGGGCAGGCCGCCGAGTCCGACGCCGAGGTTGACCCCCATGCGCGGGGCCGACAGTTCCGCGCGGTGCGCATCGAGGCCGGAATCGGCATAGGCCTCCAATGCGGCCGCCACTCCCAGGTGCGTGAACCGCCCGAATTTTTTCACATCCTTGGGCGTGAACGGCACCGTCAACGGCTCGCTCCCAGGCCCGCGCGGGTGAAGCGGCACCGGCAGGGGGGACCCCGGGTTGAAGTCCCGGACCTCACCGGCAATTCGCGCCGCACACGCGGAGGCGTCAAAACGCGTGATTGGGCCGATGCCGGAGCGTCCGGCAACCAATCCCGCCCATGTATCCGTGGCGGTAAGACCGAGTGGAGTGACCGCCCCGAGGCCGGTGATGACAACGCGGCGCAGGGGGCCAGATGGAGAATGGTGCATGAGATTAAGCAAAGGATTCAGGCGAAAAATTCCAGCGCGGTGCGACGAACCTGGGAGAGGACGGCCGCACTCGCGGATGGATCGGCGAGCGAACGCGCGAGCACCAGGCCACCGACAAGCATGCCGAGAAGGGCGGTGACCCGTCGCTCATTTTCCGCCGGATCAGGATCCAGCGCCAGCGCTGAGGCCACGCGCTCGCGGTGACTCTGGAACGAACTGGAGAACAGCAGGCGCGCGCCATCACCCAGGCGGGCGGCTTCGCCTCCCAGCGCAGCAAGCAGACAGCCGTCGGCAGGATGATCGCGGTGGTGTGAACCCAGATAACTCAAAACCAGTGCCCGCACCCGGGCATGAACCGTCGGCAAGGCCGCAATGCGCTCAAGATTCACGGTCGCGGAATCAAAGCCCGTCGCACAGGCCTCGGCCACGAGTTCGGACTTGTCCCTAAAATGCGCATAAAAGCCTCCATGGGTGAGCCCGACACGACGCATCACCTCATCAACTCCGGTCGCCGCCACCCCGCGCTCGCGAAACGCCTGGCTCGCCGCTTCAAGAATGCGGCGGCGGGTGTCCAGTTTGTGTGCAGGGGCATAACGCATGATTTTTTATATGACGAACGTCATTCTTTAATTCCAGTCTTATGGCAAGTTTTAACGAAGCCAAAGCATGACATATTGTCCCAACCGGTCCGGGGGCCGGCTTTGACAAGGTAGGAGCAGACGCTTTACCTCGCACTTCTTGAATATGCAGTCGCTGCACGCCTATTGGCGCATGGAGTACATTGAGGCGCCGCGCTTCCCGGATGTGAAACGTCCGTTTACGGAGTTGCCCGCCCTGGGTGACGACCGCGCGGCCTTGATTATTCATCGCACCCCCCTCTCCTATCTCATGCTGAATCGCTTCCCCTACAATCCCGGGCACCTGCTCGCGATTCCGTTCCGCGAGGTGGTCGAAATGGAGGAGCTCACCCCTGAGGAGAGCGCCGATCTCATGGGCACCCTCACCACCGGCAAGCGTTTGCTCTCCGCCGCACTCAAGCCCGATGGCTTCAACATTGGCTTCAACCTCGGGACCGCTGCCGGCGGCAGCATCCCCCACCTGCACGGACACATCGTCCCGCGTTGGAACGGGGACAATAATTTCATGCCCGTCCTCGGTCGCACCCGCGTGCTGCCGCAGGCCTTGGACCAGACCTGGGAGCGCCTGACTGCCGCTGCAGCCGGGCTGGGCAAGTCCTGAAAACTGCATGACGACCAAGACCCTTTACTACCCCAACCCCCGGCACCTGAGCCAACTCTACGGAGGCCGGGCCGAGAACCTCGCCCACGCGGAAGGGCTGCTCGGCGTCACCCTTGTCACCCGCGAGGACTGGCTCAAAATCGAGGGTCCCGAATCCGCCGTGCAACAGGCCCAGGAACTGTTTGGCTTCCTTGATGAGGCCCGCGGCCAGGGTGTGGCCATCCGCACCCCGGACTTCAATCGTTTTGCCGAGAGTATCGCCCGCGGGGAGGCGGCGCAGCTGCGCGCCCTGGTCGGCGAACCCCTGGTCATCGCCACCCAGCGCAAGACAATCGTCCCGAAGACCCTCGGCCAAAAGCTCTATTTGCAGTCGATGCAGCGCAATCCCGTGGTCTTCGGCATCGGCCCCGCCGGCACCGGCAAGACTTACCTGGCCATCGCCCACGCCATCGCCGCTCTGCTAAGCAATCAGGTCCAGCGCATCATTCTCACCCGCCCCGCCGTCGAGGCCGGTGAGGCCCTCGGCTTCCTGCCGGGCGACCTCCGCGAGAAAATCCTGCCCTACCTGCGGCCACTCTATGATGCGATGCACGACATGCTCGACGCCGAGGACGTCGTCCGCCTGACCGAGAAGGGTGTCATCGAGATCGCCCCGCTCGCCTACATGCGCGGCCGCACCCTTTCCCACGCCTTCATCATTCTCGACGAGGCCCAGAACACCACGCCCGAGCAGATGATGATGTTCCTCACCCGCCTCGGCGAGGACTCGCGCATGGTCATCACCGGTGACATCACCCAGATCGATCTGCCGCGTGCCAAACCCTCCGGCCTGATCGAGGTCGGGCGCATTCTCCGGGATATTCCGGGAATCGAATTCCACCAGTTCAGCGGCGCTGATGTGGTGCGCCATCCGCTGGTGCTGAAGATCATCGAGGCCTACGAACGCTACAAGAACCCGATCAAGTCGCCCGAATCCGGCGGCTGATCCTCGCTGACCATGACAGTCTTTTCCAAATTCAAGCTCCTGCGCGGCGGCAACGACCGGCCACGACGCGTACGCAAGACCGCGGAGGTCTCGGGCACGACTGAGTTCTTCGAAACCAGTCCGTTCATCGCCACGCTGATCTTCCTGGCGACGGTCGCCGCCATCGTGCTGATCAGCTTCGTGGGCGTTTCCACGACCAACCTCCCGGTCCTGCCCAACCAGCTTTCTTCGGTTCGCATCGTCGCGGGCGCTCCGTTCTCCTACGAAAGTGCTGAGCGCACCCGCCTCCAGCGCGAGCAGATCCGGGACCGCGTCCCCCCGGTTTACCGCCTGGAGTTCGAGCCAATCCGCCAGTTCGAGATCCACCTGCGCGAGTTGCTGGAGGACCTCACCGCCCACGAAAAGCAGCACCCCGCGGACGCCCCCGACACCAAGGCCGCGGAGGAGGATTTCGCCGTGCTGGTGGACGCCTTCAACGCCAAGGGGCCCTACCGGGTCAGCGAGGACGACATCGCGACCTTCCTCGCCATGGGCGACACCGCCCTGCGCTTCACCCTCGCCGAGAACGCTCTGGTGATTCTCCGCGAGATCTACGCCCAAGGTGTGCATGACAACAGCGCGCTGGTCGCCGGGTCCGACAGCGGCAGGTTCACCGTTTTTCAGATCGCGCGCGAGGACGGCGCGGTCGCCCAGCAGGCTGTTGAATCCATTGACGAGGCGCATCAATTCCTGCGCGTCAACCTCAGCGCCGAGGGTCTGGGTCAGGATGCCACCTTCGCGCTCTTCCGCATCTTCCGCAACGGCATCACCCCCAATCTCATTTACGACCAGGAGGCCACCCGGCTGCGGCAGGCCGAGGCCCTGACCACCCTGCGACCGGTGGTCGTGGCGGTTGAACGCGGGCAGACCATCATCGAACCGGGCGCAAGGGTCACCGCAGAGCAATATGAGATGCTCGTGGCCCATCGGCAGTTCCTGCTCGCCAGCGGGGATGTCGCCATCACCGAGGGGCTCCAACTCTTCGGCCGCATTCTGCTCGTGCTGGCCATGCTCATGGCCTGCGTCTTCTACATCCGCCTGGAGGACCGCGCCACCCTGCAAAGCAACAGTCGTCTCGGCCTGCTCGCCCTGGTCCTGATCCTCAACCTGAGCCTCGTCCGCCTGGTCTACTGGCTCGGGAGCCTGCCGTACTTCATCGCCAATTCGGATGCCGGCTCCCTCCTGCCCTACCTGGCACCCACCGCCATCGCTCCGCTGATTGTCGTCATCCTCATTGATGCCAGGCCCGCCGTGTTCATGGCCCTCCTGACTTCGCTGTTCACCGGCGTCATCTACGGCAATCGTCTAGACCTGCTGGTGCTCACCTTCCTCGCCTCCATGGTCGGCATCTTTGCCGCCCGGGCCACCCGCAAGCGCGGCAATGTCGTCCGCGCCGCCATGCTCAGCGGCCTCACCGTGTCGGTGTTTGCCATGCTCATCGGCATTGTGGACAAGCTGCCGCCTTTCACCGTGGGCCAGCACATGCTCGCCGGCATCGCCACTGGCCTGCTGACAGGTGTCATCGTCGTCGGCCTGCTGCCCGTACTGGAGGGACTCTTCAGGCGCACGACGGACATCACCCTCCTCGAGCTCACCGACTACAACCATCCCCTGCTCCGCCGCATGCAGATGGAGGCTCCCGGCACCTATCACCACTCCCTGGTCGTGGCCCAGCTTTCCGAAAACGCAGCCAACGCCATCAATGCCAACCCCCTGCTCGCCCGCGTCTGCTCCCTCTTCCATGACATCGGCAAGACATCGAAGCCCGAGTATTATTCCGAAAACCAGCACGAGGGCGTCAACCCGCACGATCTGAGCAACCCGTCACTCTCCGCCCTCATCATCAAGAGTCATGTGAAGGAGGGCGTAGATATCGCCCTCAAACACCACCTGCCCCGCGCGGTCATTGATGTCATCCAGCAGCATCACGGCACCTCCCTCATCCGCTATTTCTACCAGCGGGCGCTCAGCAGCCTGCGCCTCCCGCCCAGTGGAAGTCACGCACCCTTCACCAGCGGCGGCACCCGCCCGGCCATCCCCGTACCCGTCCCCGCCGGGACTCCGGTGCCCTTCCCCCCCACCGACCCCATCGCCATCGGCACTCCCGTTGCCCTCGCACAGGTCGCCCCCGCCGCCGCTCCGGGTTCAAAACCGGTACCGGTTTCGGAAACCACCTACCGCTACGACGGCCCGAAACCACAGTTCAAGGAAAGCGCCATCATTCACATGGCTGACGGAGTCGAGGCCGCCTCACGCTCGCTGCGCAAAATCACCCCCCAGCATCTCGGCGAACTGATCGACCAGCTCTTCCACGAGCGCATCGAGGACGGCCAGCTCGACGAATCACCCCTCACCTTCGAGGAGATCAGCAAGATCAAGAGCAGTTTCAATTTCACCCTCCTCAACATGCTCCACTCCCGGGTCGCCTATCCCCCCGCCGAGACCGCCCAGACCGACAAGGCGGTGGGTTCGGAGGGCAAATGAACAGGATCGGCCCGCGCCCCTGATCGACCGCCAGCCGCATGGGATCACCCTAGGTTCTCCCCACGATCGCATCGTCCCATGTCCACTTCACGCGCCGTTCACATCCTTAATGCCCACCCGGGCCTGCGCCTTGACCGTCGCGGCCTGATTCGCGTCATCCACCGGCTCGATGCTCACGCAGAGCGTTTTCTGGGCGGACCCGAATCCGGCGAGCTTTCCCTCGCCTTCCTCACCGACGACGCCCTCGCCCGTTTGCACGGCGAGTTCCTCGGCGACCCCACGCCCACCGATGTCATCACCTTCGAGGGCGAGCCGGCCTTCGGCACGGCCGGGGAAATCTGCGTGTCTCCCGATACCGCCAGCCGTTTCAGCTCGGCGCGCGGCCGGGATTTCAGCGAGGAGCTCCTCCTTTATGTCGTCCATGGCTGGCTGCACCTCGCAGGCTATGACGACCGGCAACCGGCACCCAAACGCCGCATGCGTGCTGCGGAGGCCCGCGCCCTCTCCCTCCTTCGCGCCGCCGGGCCGCTTCCCCGCTTCCGCTTGAAGTAATTCGATTTGCGTCCGGATGAGGCTTGCCGAAAGTTCCAACATGGTCGTTTCCCGCCTCACGTCGTTTCGCAATGCCTTTGTGACCGGCCTGCTGCTGCTCTCACCCCTGGCCGTGACCTGGCTGGTCTTTTCCTGGCTGGTCGGTCAGGTCGGTGGCAGCTTCAGACCCTATTTCTTCTTCTTTGTCCCTGAGGCCCTGCTATCCCAACCTGGCCTCTACCTGGCCTGGAATCTCCTCGCGACCATCATCGTCGTCGCCCTGATCACCCTGCTCGGCTACGCGTCGCGCTATGTGTTCAGCCATTATTTCGGCCACCTCGCCGAACGCTTCATTCTCTCCATTCCAGGCGTCAACACGGTCTACAAGACCGTCAAACAGATCGTCGAAACCTTCACCGCAGACAAGCGGCAGATCTTCAGCAAGGCCGTCATGATCCAGTTTCCCCGTCAGGGCCTGTGGTCCGTCGGTTTCCTGACCAACAAGGCCCAGGGCGAGCCGCAGGCCAAGACCAACGATGAGGTCTGGACGGTCTTCATTCCCACCACCCCCAACCCTACGACCGGTTTTCTCGTGATGCTCCCCATGGGGGAGATCATCGAGCTGGATATGAGCGTCGGCGAGGCCATGAAACTTATCATTTCCGGAGGCGCCGTTGTCCCGCCCTGGCCGCCGACGACGCCACCTTTCCCGATCGAACCCATCCCGGTTGATGCCGAGCCGGTCAAGTGATCCATGCCGGGCCGGACGCTCACGACCGATGCGCTCGTTCTGGACAAACGCCTGCCCGCGGACGCTTTTCAAACCTTCACGGTTTTTTCCATATCGGATGGCATCCTGACCGTCCTTCAGCGCATCGCGAAAAAACCCTCCGGCAATCAGACCCCGCTGGACCTGTTCGATGAGGTCGGCCTGCTGCTCGAAACTTCCAACCAAGGCCGCACCTGGTTCGTCAAAGAGTCCCGCCTGCTCGCCCGGCCCACCGGCATCGGGCGCGACTACGCCACCTTGCAGCTGGCCTGCGCTCTCGCCGCCCTCGTCGCCCGGAATCCCCTCAACGATGACAGTCTCGGGAAAGTTTACTCCCTGCTGCAGACGGCCTTCGCCGCCTTTGCCACTTCCACACGCCCCGACCTGGTTTTTTTCAAGAGTCTGTATTGCTTTGCCCGCGACGAGGGCCACCCGCTCAAGCAGCACTGGTTCCCCACCCTGCCGGCCGCCGATCGCACCCTCGTCGCCGACTTGCTCAACAAACCCGTCTCCGATCAAACCACCCCCCCGGACGAAGTCGCCCGCCTCCGCCTCCGCCTGGAAAACTACCTCCGCGGCCACACCGAGATAGTGTTACCCTAACCAGCCCCTTCCGTCCTTTCGGTCCTTTTTGTCTCTTCAGTCCCTTCATGGAATTCTCCCTCGATCACCGCACCGCCAGCCTGAGCGTGGGCGAGTTTGCGGACTTCGCCGTCGGGCCGCGCGAGGGTACGGGCGGTGGCTCGCAAGGCATCTGGCGCGCCCAACTCGGCACGCAGTGGCACCAGGAGCTCCGTCGCCGCACTACTGACGACATCCCTTCCGCGACCTTCGAAGTGGTCATCACCGGCCGGGTCTTTCACGCCGGCTGGACCTTCACGCTCACCGGCCGCATCGACCAGCTCGTACCCGTCTCAGATGGTGGCCCGACCGTCCTGCGTGAGATCAAGACCGTCACACGAACCCTCCCGGCCTCCGAGGAGGACCTGCGCAACGAATACCCGGACTATTTTGCGCAGCTCGCGACCTATTTGTCGCTGAAGCGCACCGAGACCCCGTCGCTGCCGCTGCGAGCCGAACTCGTCTTCGTGGAGACGGCCAGCGGCCTGGCCCAGCCCGTCGCCCTCAGTCCCGCCGACGAAACCCTCTTCAGCAGCCGACTCGAACGCGTCACGGAATTTCTCAACCTCCGCCTGCGCGCCCGCGAACGGCTCCGCGGCCTGGCCTACCGTCCGGCTTTTGCCACACGGCGCGCCGGACAAGAGACCACTCTCGATGACCTGACGGCCGCCTTGGCGAAGTCCCGCATCGTGACCTTCGAGGCCCCCACCGGCTTCGGCAAGACCGGCATTCTCCTCGAATGCGCCCTCGCCCACCTCAAGTCCGGCCGCTTCGCCCGCCTCCTCTACCTCACCAGCAAATCCACCGGTCAGCTCCAGGTCATGCAAACCCTCCAAACCATGACCACCCCACAGCCGGCCGGGAATCGGGAAGAACCCGGGGACGTCAACGCACTGTCTGGGGGGAGTGCTTCACCATCCGTCGCCGTCGCTGCGTGGCATGTGCGCAACAAGGCCGAACACTGTATAAACCACGAGTTTCGCTGTACCCGCGAGGCCTGTGCGTACCTCAATGGAGTCGCCGCCCGCTGGCCACAGAGCGGGCTGTCGCGATTTTATCTGCTCGAAAATGAGCCCCGGGACCTCGAGTCGCTGCGCACCGCCGGCCGCGCCGCGCAGATTTGTCCGTACGAGATCACCCGCACCGCCCTCGCCTTCAACGATGTCTGGATCGGCGACTACAACTACGTCTTCGCCCCACGCAATCGCGGCCTGTTCTACGAGCAGCCCGGCTTCGATCCTGCCGAAACCCTGCTCATCCTCGACGAGGCCCACAACCTGGCGTCCCGGGTCGCCGATGCCCATTCTCACGTCGTCCAATCCGGCGACGCCCACAATGTGCTTGCCGAACTCGAACACCAACACGCCCCCGCGCCACTCCGGCGCGCCTGGGAGGCATTCACCCGGCTGCTCGTGAGCCTACCGGCAAGCGATGCCCTCGATGCCCACCGGGAGGATGACCTTCGCGATGCCCTCGCCACCCTGGCCCAACAGGTTCAGCTCATGCCCCTCGACTATGCCGCACTGGATTCCCGGCACGCGGAACTCCTCTGGCTGATCCCTGAACTGGCCGCCTGGTTGGATGATGCCAACCTGAGCAAGTTGCTCTGGTGCCCGCGGGAAGGAGAGTTGCGCTTTACCTGCCTCGACGCCGCCCCCGTCATCGGCGAAACCCTGCGCACCTATGGCAGCGTCGTGCTCGCCTCCGCGACCATCGGCCGCACCGGGGATTTTGCGCAAGCCATCGGACTCGCTGAATCGTCGCTGCATGAATTGCCTAACCCGACTGAAGTCACGGCCCTGACCGCCCACACCCCCTGGCGCGACCAGGCCTACGACATCGCCTATGACATCCGGGTGGACACGACCTACCGGGAACGTGAACGTCACCACGCCGCCACCGCGGCCACCATCGAGGCCCTGCATGCATCGGTTCCGGTGTCCGCCAACACCCGCAGCGTCGCCGTGTTCTTCCCCAGCTACCGCTACGCGGAGTCCATCCAGCGCGAACTTGACCGGAGCGGCTCCATCCTGCGTGTGGCGCTGCAACCCCGTCTGCCCGACCTCGCAGCGCAGACCGCGTGGATGGAGGAATCCCTGGCCTTCGCCGACGCCCTCTTCCTCGTGTTGGGCAGCAGCTTTGCGGAAGGCATCGACCTCCTCGGCGGCCGCGTTAGCCGGGCGATGGTGGTGGGCCCGGCCCTGCCCGAAGTCAACGCCGTGCAGCG